>SVFV01000045.1 GCA_015056655.1 Butyrivibrio sp. | reverse complement strand
AGTAAAATGTTCATTGTTGAATCCATTATGAACTTGTCTAGTGGCGGCTGCTATCCGCCTAATTATTTAGCGCTTACTGTATATCGGCTACAAATTCTTCATTGTTTACATAATAACAATGAAAAACCTCCGCAAAGCTTACCTTTTTGCGGAGGTTTAGTCTTACAAATATTATCTATATCACTTTTTCTGCATTTTATCCCAATACCTGGATTTCAGATATACAGAATATCTTATTTCCTCCGTAATGGTAACGTTATTACAGTGTTTGTATCTTGGAATTACGACCATTCATCACGCAGGATTCGCATCATAACAAAATCGCTGTACTCTCCGTTGTAGTAATAACCTTGTTCTTGGACGCCCTCCTGCTTGAAACCGATTTTTTTGTAGAATTTCAAAGCATCTGTATTGAGTCCCACTACTCCGATAGATACACGGTTCATTTCAAATTCATTAAAAGCCATATCCAACATGAGACGTATTGCCTCTGTACCATATCCTTTATGCTGCATTTCAGGATTTGGAATTATTATTGTCAAGTCGGTACAATGCCATGCAGGGAACATTCTGAGTAGCCCAGTTTCTCCTATAATTGCCCCGTTCATATCCGTGATAGTAAACCATACAGAATCTTCTGATTTATGGCATTTGTTGATATATTTTTTTTCTTCTTCCTCATTCGTAGTATCCGTAAATCCGCATTGAAACATAATTTCTGGCTGGTTGAACCATTCTGCAAAGAACTTTGCGTCCTCTTCTTTTTGTTCCCGTAGAATTATATATTTCCCTTTAATCTCAGCATGTATCATTTTTATATACCTTCCAATTTACTGAATACAAAATCATTATCTCTGCTCTATCGCTAAAGCTCACATTCTGCATTTCTTAGTTAAATGGCTATGTTCAGTCTAGCCATAATAGTTGGGGCTTCCCATACCTATTGTAGCCCAATGTCTGGCGAGTTCGAGCTCTGAATCAACATAGTCCTGATCATATTCTCCGTCTGCCTTCATTTCTTCAATATCTCTCTGAACTCCCTCTGGAGTTGACTCTCTGGAAATACCAATGCTTATTTCATTAAAGTTATATGCATATCCATTTTCATCATAATCAATTCTGTCATTGTTATGAGATTTCAAAACCTCAACTAAATCATCAGCGTCGCTATCAAAAGCAGCCATGCCATAAATATAAGGTTTTATGCATCCATTTTTTCCACCCAGAAATTCTATGAACTGAACTTTGTCACTTTCATCAAAATCGATAGCAAGATCACTATCAAAATAATAATAGCGGTTCTCCCATATATCTGCATTTCCAAGAAGGCTGACGACTTCGCTTTTACTCATCCCCAGCAAAATCTTCTTATCATCCAAAATGATTCCCTCAAGTGAATTTATTATTGCCTTAATTTTGTGTTTTCTCATACCCAATTCTCTCCAATCTTACGACCATCATCTATTCTCACTAAGGTAAATGCTAACCCTGCTCTGGATTATATCGGCTACTTCTTCCGCCGATTTCTGATTTTCATAGTAAGCCCCGGCTTCTTCGGTTATTATGTTTTCAATCTGGATCTCATTAGTTGCTACATCCGTCACCGATGAAATGAAATCTATCACGGTTTCTGTTTCTTCCTTAGAGAGTTCATCGAGCTGGTATTCCTCATTTCCTATCACAAGGATATCACCCGTATATACTTCTTCTCCCTTTGAATTAGTATAGTAAGGTCTTTCCTGCGCTTTTGCTGCCATCGCTTCAAGAGCACTTTTCTTTATTGGAAAATCCCTTTGTAATTTATTTCGATAATCATCGTCATAAAAAGACTTCATGAATTCCCAGGCAGCGTCTTTATATTTACAGTTGTGGTTCATTGCTATCTGCATTCCCATGGAGAGGAAGGATTTTCCTCCATCATTTGTTGGATAACCATTAAACTCTACATCCGTGCCAAAGTATCCATCAAGCAGCAGCTTATAGTCCTGAAAAGATGCCAGGGTATAATCCAAAAGAAGAGCTTTATTTTGCCTGAAGTATGTTTCGTATTCTTCCCACTCATCGTTATCTTCATCATCTTCTGTTTCTTCCGGAAACTGATTAATGAATTTCAGAAGATTAACAAAGCCCTCTGAATCAAAACTGCAGGTTCCATTTTCATAATTAATAAAAGTGCTTCCTGTGGTTTCGTAGAAGTCCGGGGCTGCATCTCTTGTCATATAGCCCATTCCGACAACAGGATCAATACCATTTGCTTCGCATATTTCTTTATAATTCTCCAGTGTGACCTTCTGATTTCCAAGCTTATCTTTAGCTGCAACACAGGTATTCACATAAAAAGACGGAACAACGGTATACAGTTCTCCATTTACTCTTGTGGCATCGACCACATTTGGTAAAAGATCAGAGATGCTAATATCAGGATCATTTTCAAAATATGAATCAAGGGGCTCAAACACACCTTTCTTCGCATAATTCTGAAGAGCTGCAGAATGGGAAACCACCATAATATCCGGCCCCTGTCCCTGAACAAATTCAAGCCCCAGCTTATCTACACAGTCAAAATATCCTGACAAATCCGCTCCTGCGCTGTCAGTAGCATAATCAATCAGCTTAAGCCTGTATTTATCACTCTTTTTATTGAATTTGGAGACCTGCTTTCTGACCTCATCAGATATGAAAATGGTTCCAACTGTGATAATCTCTTTTTCCGTAATTTCTGATGGATTGATTTTTGTCAAACTTGCAAGCTCAGATTCTTCATCGGGCATTTCATTTATTACAAAGATTTTTCCGTTTTCATCATCCCCGATATATGTCAGGTAATTTATTACTATATCCGATGCCTCAAAGTCACAGACAAGCGTCATCTGCTCGTCCCCAAGATTAAAGGCCTTTATTCCGGAGCGCTCTTCAACATAAAAATCGAAGGCTTTTCCTGGATAGATTCTATTCCCATTCTGTGCATCGTTTGGAATAGAAACCTCTTCATCAAAATCCATCTTATCCGGGTTGAATTTTTTAATGATAAGACCGTTTTCATTGTAGGAATTGTCATATAGATATACGTTGCCGTCTCGCAGCATATATAGATTTCCGAAGTAGTAATCATCAGAAGAGTCATCATTTCCCCCTATGATTTCTTCTCCTTCATCGGTGTTTTCATCATAAAATGAAGCTGCTCCACTACTATAGGTCAGGATTCCCCTCCCCCTAACATAGGCCATGCTCCCTACTGTCTTCTTAGAGTCTGTCTCTGTAAGCGGTTTTTCCCAAATAATATCCCCTTCTGCTGAAAGCTTTACAATAGTAGAAGTCGAATTGTCCGCCCTGAATTTTTCTGAGTAGCTAATCTCTTCATCATTTTCATAAGCTTCCAGCCAATCATCGGTGTAAGCTGTCTTTACCAGATATAGATTTTCATCTTCGTCAGCTGTCATCTCACAGTATGCAATATTATAGGCAGCTTGAAGCGGAAGCTCAGTCACAGCTCCGGAAGCATAATCAACCCTCATTATCTCCGGCGCAGCTTCGCTCCCTTCGTAGTAACCTATCAGTGTGAAAAAACTGTCCTCTGTGCTGCAACTGCTAATGCAGTAACTACTATCCTTTACAGGTAAGCCGATGTCCTCCCACCGATATACATGATCCTTGTCAATCGCAGGTTCAGCATCAGCGTTTTCCTGCAGAGCTACATTTTCCTTATTTCCACATGCACCAAGAATGGTCATGGTACATATCATGCCCATAGCTAATACACTTGTCCCAAAGCTCTTTTTCATAGTCCCCTTTTCTCCCATTTTGAAAGCCTTATCTCAATCTCGTTATGTAATGCCATAAGTATCGACTTTTAAAAACAGTCAACCCATCCATCATGTTCTGAACTATATCTGTAAGTTGAAGTTCATTCTCTTCCACAAAGGCTACTATCTGTTTTTCTCTAGATGGTCTTGTACATATAAAAATCATAAATGCCGCGATGATGCCGATTAAAACTGCCATAAATCTAACTTTTGCAAATAAATTTTTCATGCAAATCCTCCTGGCAAAGTTTTCCCGTCTCAAGCATCTTTTAACCCCTTATTTATATAACGCATGAGCATTTAATTTCGGGACACAAAATCTGCTTATTTTAAGATTTTCTTCTGCCATATAATCCCAAAATAAGAGTAGAACACCCCATCGTTCCCACTATAGCTCTCCATATCAAACCGGGGATTCCAAATAATGGTGGGAATGGACATAAAAGAACAAATATAATAATCCAGGTTCCAACAATACAAAATATCAAGCTTTTCATATATACCTTCCCTCTAATACATCTTGCTAAATTCATATTATCATCTATTTTTTCAGATAAATCTTAATAATTCTTAAGTTTTCCTAAGTCATATAAAATCTATGTTATAGTAAAGAAAAACCATAATAAGGACACGTTATGAGCTCAAAGACCATACTGATAATTGAAGACGATGAAAGCATAAGAGATAGCGTGAAAATTCTTCTTGAAAGTGAAGATTTTTCAGTATTAGAAGCTTCTTCCGGCGAACAAGGTCTTTCCATGCTAACTGAAAATACAGATCTTGTAATTCTTGACATAATGCTCCCCGGAATGTCCGGTTATCAGGTTTGCGAAGAAATCCGTAAAATTTCTGTTGTCCCTATCCTATTTCTAACTGCCAGATCTGCTGAAGAAGATAAGGTTCTTGGGTTCTCTTTCGGTGGAGATGACTATCTTGTAAAACCATTTTCATATGTTGAATTATCTTCAAGAATACACGCTATGCTAAGAAGACATAAGGAATACGACTCATCAGCATCTCGCATTAATACCTGCAGTGAAAAATGGCTTGATCACAATGGCATAAAAATAAACACATGTAAAAACGAGGTGTACGTTGATGGCAATGAAGTATCGCTCACAGAAACTGAATACCAGATTTTACTACTTCTGATCAGCACTTCGGACAAGATCTTTTCAGCACAGGAATTATACGAAGTAGTATGGAATGAAACATATCTCCAGGATTCATCAAATACTGTAATGGTTCACATAAGGAAACTCAGAACCAAGATAGAAAAGAATCCACAAGAGCCACAGATAGTTTTAACTGTATGGGGAAAGGGCTACAAAATTGGCTAACCTTAAGACAAAAAGCTTAACTCACAAAATAATATTCCTATTTGCCATAAGCGCTGCCATATCATTGGCTCTCTTTCTCGTTCTCTTTTCTGTTGTAAGCTCTGCTTTGGATCAAACTTTTTTAGATGAAAACTTCATCCGAATGACATCAGAGCCGTTGGCAAGTAGGTTCCATTATTTTGTTACTGAAAACGGGATCAGTTCGCATGGCACACTTGCAATAGATAATTGGGTTGAATCCAATAACATTGATTATCTTGAAATCACCAAGGACAATGCTATTGTTTATGACAGCACTGATTTTTCTGGTCAGCCTCACCATTCAAGATTTGAACTATTAAACTATCTAAGGCTTCCTGAATATAATGTTAGTTTCTCTGATGGAGATGCATCAATCAAAATATACAAAAATGATGAACGTGCATATTATCTTTTTGCTTATGCACTGGTTGCACTTATCAGTGTATGCGTAGGCTTTATGATTGTCTTCCTGGGAATAAGAAAAGAAGTATTATACGTGACGGAACTTAGTGAAGAAGTCGACAAAGTGAGCTCAGGCCTTGAAAATGCGTCATTTCCCATAAAAGGAAGTGATGAAATATCAGATCTTGCTGATGCTCTGGAACATATGCGCACCACACTTATTGATAAAGAAAATAGCGAAATGCAGATGAAACAGTCCCAGGATAATCTTGTCCTTGGCATGGCCCATGATCTCAGGACACCTCTAACAAGCCTTATGGCTTACATTGAAATCGTAAAGCGCCAGAATGAGCATGAAGAAGTCGTAAAGTATGCAGATAAAGCATTACAGAAAGCAGATGAGATTAAAAATCTTTCCAATCAGCTATTTGACTTCTTCCTTATAAGCTCAGGAGAAAAAGATGAATTCGAAATAACCGGAATCCAATATGCGTTTAATGATTATCTGTCAGAAATGTGCAATTATCTTGCTTCGCAAGGATTCAATGTAGAAACATCTGAGCTTTCCTGGCCACACCAGAATGTATCCGTATCTTTTGATTACATTGGAAGAATTATGAATAACATCCAGTCAAACATAGTTAAGTATGCGGATAAAGCAAAGCCTGTATATCTTGATACCAAATGTGATGGGAAAACTTTCTGTATCTCTGTTGAAAATACAGTTTCTGCCAATGCTAACAACAACTCAAGTAACGGAATTGGACTAAAAAATATCAATTCAATGATGAAAAAAATGAATGGGGATTGTCTTATTCATGCTAGTAAATCCACATTTAAAATTGACCTAGCAATAACCATGCTATAAAGACAATTCTATCCACTTTACATGGTTAGAGTAGATTATTGTTCTATCACCTACAATGAAGCAGTTTTCAAGTCTGCCCAACCTGATACTGGAGTAACAATACTTGTTGAGATATCTTCACAGTGCCTCCACGAATAAGCTGCTCTCCTACTTCATGAAAGCCCATCTTTGCATGAAAAGCCAGACTCTCTTTGTTATAAGGAACAGTAGTAATCGCAGCAGCCACTATCTCTATGTCATTTTCTTTAACATAATCAAATGCACATTGATAGAGCTTTCGCCCTAAACCTCTTTTCCAGTATTTTTTATCAACAACAACTCGGTCTATATAAAGGAATTTAGAATACCTCTCTTCAAACCATCTATAGCTCCTGAAATCATAGTCCTTAAGTCCTTCTCGTAAAGCAATGATAAAGCCGGCAGGAACTTCGTCTACATAGATAGTCTGAAAGAGAGCTGCCTTTTCAGCAAGATATTCCAGTTCTTCTCTGTCCGTAGGTATCAGGACATCGACATTTTCTTCATTCAGTTTTAGAACATAGTTATAATCCTTAGGTTCTATTCTTTTAATCATCAGCATATATCTTGAATTCATACCACTCTTCATCTGTTTTCTTAAATCCTATCGATTCAAACATGCACTGACTCTGTGTATTAAAGGAATAGATATTAGCCTTGACTGTTTGCATGCCTTTTTCTTTCGCCAATCTCAGCATATCCTGAATGCAACGTCTTCCAATATGCTGATTCTGATATTCCTTACATACCACAATGGCTACTTCAGCATTCTCCCTAAGCGAAACATCTCCAACCAGCGTCCCCTTGTACTCTATATAGTAACAATCTCCATGAGAACTGAGATAATCATACATACAATGCAAAAGCTCCAGATCATATGGTTCATCCCTGTTGTCAACCTGTTTACATACATCAAGGTCCTGATACCAGGGAAGTGATACCTCATCATTTCTGTAATATGGAATAAGTCTTCTTTCATCATCTCACAACGTCAAATACCTGTTGTCCTACAGAACACTGCCCTTAATTATCTATATAATCCTATTCTTTATATCTAAGATTACCATTCTGCAGAACATCAACTTTACCGGCATACATTTCATCTATGACCTGTTCGCAAGGCACTCTGCAATATCGCATTTCTTTTGGAGTTCTGTTTTTATCTGTTCATGACAATAGAAGCGATACCCCGGCATCTCCGTTATACGATCAATCAGCTTATTCTCTTCATCCTTACGGATCAAATGCGTCTTGGAAATGAAATCAGTATCAAGAAGAGCATATTTCTCTTTCATCAAATGCCCACCTCTTAGCCTTCCGCGAGAAAGCCCTTTCTGATTTTTTCCAAGTACTCCATATCCGATTTCTCACGGCTTTCGGTCAGAAGTTCCTGTTCTTTGTTGTACTCCATATCATCAAGGAGACTTCCAAGATATGAAAGGTCCTTACTGTTTTGTTGCCATTTTAAAGCTTTACCCGTAAGTTTAATCCTTTCTGAAACATAATCAGAGTCACATTCCAGTAGTTCTTTGGCTTTACTATTTGAAATATCATGGTTCTCAACAAGCCTCAGTACCACCGCCTTGTACGGAAGTGCAAACAATTCCATCAAGATAAGGACATCATCAACAGATATCTTATCCGCAGCAATACCATATAGTTTGATCTGCTCATCCAATATTCCGTCAGGCATTAGAAGTAATCCAGCAAAAGCGTTTGCCTCAAGATCCTCCTGAGATTTCGCAGTATCATCCGCAGTTTTTGAATCCAATAATGAGCCCCTTGCTATGGTACTAGGGTCTATATCTTCAGCATAGCAGTGAATGTGGTACAGCTCATGAGCAACAGCAAATATCTGTTTACAAAGAGCCAAGCCGGAATTGATACAAAGAAATATTGTTCCCTTTTTTACAAAGGTAAATGCCCATAATTCATCATCCTTAAAAGGATATCTGAGCACTTCCAGCGTTAATTCCCTTTTTCTGGCATAGTTTTCAGCAATGCTAAATATGGAATCACGGATAATCGTGCTTCCACAATAATTTACAGAAAAAGCCTTTGCCAATGCATTTATGCTCTCAAACTGTTTAGGCTGCTTGCCAAACAGGCTTTCTTCTAATATATTCCCCATTAGTCATTCCCCCAAGGCTGCATCATGGCATTTCCATTTTCACGTACTCTCTTGTGGAAAAGAATCATATCTGAAAGTTCATCAGCTATTTTCAGTGCCTGTCTTGCCTCTTCAGACTGAACTTTGCCCATAAAAGCATGGACAATATCAGTATCCCCATATTCAGGAGAAATCCTTGTGAGTTCCTCCATCCTTACACCAAGGTATTCAGCTATAGACTTAAGTTCAATGGCATTAATCATGCGTGCACCATTCAGCATCTTATTCACCGTCTGCTTATTTGTCCCAAGTGCTTCTGCAAGATCTGTCTGTTTTTTATTCTGTTTCTTAAGCAGTGCAAGTATATTGCTTGCAATCATCATATTCATATCAATCATGAAAAGTGTTCCTCCTATCGTTTGCATGTAATAGGTTTTTACACTTATATCGTACATCCGCCCCTTATAATAGTCAATATTACATATACTTTTGATTATATCTGCTTGCAGTAGTCACCTATATAGTTACCAAAATTTCAGTATAGTTCCCTTTAATAACAAGTATAACTGTGCGCACTCTTCTTCTCAGAAAAGGTATGTAAAAAACCGAAACAAGCACTGCATTTAACAGCACATTTGCAATCATCGATATATTATTTACCTGGTCCCACATGGCTTCAGTAATCATTAATTCTCTTCACCTCTATAATTTTTGAAGTAATACCTTACTCCGCTCTCTTTTTGTTGTAATCCATCAGGGCTTTTACAAAAACCGGATAGTTTTGTTTTGAGATAAGTGCTTCACCCCTTGCCATATAGCACGATCCCGAATCATACCTCTTTACAAATCGTAGATTTACAAGATATCCTCTATGAGTCCTTAAAAAATCATCACCTACAAGCTTTTCTAGTTCTGATAGATGTCCATAATATTCAATTTCATCAGTTCTTGTATGTACGATTATCCTGGCACCATACACTTCTGCAAAAACAATGTCTGAAAGGGCAAAAAAGAGCCGGATAGAAATATTTTTCCATCCGACTTTACATTAACAATATAACTTTTAACCATACTGTTTAAATCTGAACATCAATCGAACCCCCATCTGAAACCGGAGCTGCCATTGCCGGCATTGATACGGTTACCCCCTGCACTGCATGGCTTCCAACCGCTGCAGAAGCTGACTGTCCACCTCCCATACCGGGAATACTTCCGGCTTTTCCAAGCTCATGCTTGATCATATCTTTAAGGTATTCCATATTTGCTTTTACAATAGCCTTGTTTTCCGAAGCCCTGTGCTTTCTCTTTAGATCCTCGAAATCCTCTTTGCTCATATGCGGATCTACCACTTCCATATCTTCAAGCATCTCCATAGTTTCTTCCAACTCTTCCAGTTCTTCCTCGCCAAATTCAGAGATCATCTTGTTCAGATCAGCCATCATTTCATCCGAAACATTAGCTCCGCTTTCTTCGATTTGTTCTAGAGCTTCCTCCAGCATCTCCTCGCGCTCATCGAAGATTTGGTCTTCTTTCTCAGTGATCTTTTCTTCCTCTGCCTGTGTTATGGCACTCTGAATACCCCGGACAGCATCTTCCTGTTCGTCAAGGCCCTCATCCTGCTTCTGAGCACGAGCCACCATTTCTTCCAGCTCCAGATGATGTTTCTTTTTCCTTGCCACCATTTCCATGCGCTTTGCATGGGTTAAAGCAAACTGTAGTTCCTCAGGATCACCATCCCCCGCAGAAATCTTTCTCTTTATCTGCGTCACAGCTCTTTTTGCTGCCAGTACTGCCTGCCCGGCACTGTTTGATGTCTTGGCACTCTGTATTTTGGATACAACCTCTTTATAATTATAGGTCGGCTTAGGCGCTGTCTCTTCCTCTGCTGCATCCGGGGAACCGGATGATGTCAGAAAATCATTTATTTTTTTATTATTCTGATCTTGCTGAGAATCCTGCTTCAGTGAGCGTATCATCTGCCGCATCTGCTGTGATAATCCTTTTCGATCATTAACCTCATTGTCTGTTCTTCTGTCAAAGCTTGATACAAAAGGATTTACCGGCATCTTTCCCATAATTGTATTCTTCATGGCTCCGTCAGTCTTCTGAGCATAGAGATTCCCCTGGGCATTCTTCATGTACTGTGAACTATATAGATTATTCGCAATAAATGATATATTCATGCCGTACCCCACTCTTTTCCATCAGCCTCTGAAATCTATCTTTGTTCCTACCATCTGCTCGGCCTGAGTCATAACTTTTCCGGATGCATTATTGTATGAGTATGTCTGCACCTTAGAGAGAAGTTCATCCATGGAATCTGCTTCGAATGTTACATATTCCTCGTCATCTTTAATCCTGGAATCATCTTTATCAGTACCTTCCTTTTCAGCTTTTTTATCCCTGGCTTTTTGGATACGTTCCTCCTGCGCCTTCTTTTCCGCTTTCTTCTTCTCCTGAAGTTTCTGAGCCTTCTTCTCTGCTGCTTTCTTTTCTGTACGCTTTTTCTGAAGATCTGAAGATTTATTTACAGTGGCAAAGAAACTCTCCTTACCATTAGAATCAACACTCATCCCAAAATTCTTGACACTTGCGCCGCTGCTGGCAAGTCCCATCTTAGCCTCTGACATCTTTGTTTGTGCCATGGCAATGATTCCTTCATACTTCTTACGATATGATTCATCCGTCGCCATCCGCTCAAGCTTCTCTTCATCTATAAGGACTACCATTTTGTTGGCATTTCCATAGGAGGCAGCATTCTGCTGGACCTGTGCTTTCATATCCTTGCTGACAGCAATGAACTCCATATTATGATATTTTGATTTCAGCGAATTATAGTAGTCCTTTGCCTTATCGGAAAGCTGCACATCTCCAATAGTCATCCCATATTCAGTTTTTCTGGGCACAAGTGAACTCGTGGTATCTATCGGACTCCACGCTTTTGTTTCTACTTTAGCCTGCTGAGAATTTTTTACTGAACCAGCCTGATCTGCCCTACCTGTATCAGGAGTCTTAGACACTCCCGATTTCTCGTTATAGACACTCTGATTTATCTGCTGATATGCAGAAATGCCATTAATTCCTGTCATACTGATCTACCTCCTTGTAAAAAAGCCGACATCCTTTTCATTCATTTATATCTAAAAACGCATAGTAAGACACTTATCCATTTCTTATATATCTTTTATCGTCTTAACTATATATGGAATGTACCTTGAAATTATTAAAAAAATATAAAAAGGCACTCCCATCTAATCAAACCAAGAATGCCTCTATCATATATCGCTACAAACGTTTTCATCCATAACGCCTGCGGAATATCCTGACAGTTATTATTATCAAAATCATTCCCAAAAGCACATAAAGAATAGACGCTGTCTGAAAAGAAATAAGAAATCTGCCAAACAGCTTAGTGAGACGCATATCCGGAATTTCCGAATTAAGAAGTATCGTAATCGGAGTCAGATAGCGTATCTGACTTAATACACGCATATGTGTAGGCACGTTCCCAAAGAGATCAAACAGAACTATCATAAAAATGATTCCGGCTGCAGCCATGGACCTGTCATAGAATAATGACAGCATCATGACAAGTAGCCCAGCAAGCATGCAGCCAAGAAGGTACACCAATGTATGCAAAAGCAGCATCTGCCATCAATACTAACGGTTTTAGCTTATTCGAAAAAATCTTTTTGAGTTCATATAAGTATAATGTCCAAAACATCATGAATGCTCCCTCAGATATTACAATCTGTTATCGCCCGGTAACCTGAAATCTGTCATAAGCTATTTTCCCTATCACTATCAGAAAAGCCGAAATAAGTATATATATGACAGGAGAAGCTACATAGGTGGTCACATAATGCCCTCCAAAGCCAACAAGCCTATGCTCCATAAGTGACCATATACTTATCTGGTTAGAAGGCAGCATGGCTTTTATCTGTGCCAGTATGCGAAACCTTGGAGGGATCAGCTCCAACTGGCTAAAGATAAATAATCCCACCATAATGCCCATTACAGCCAGGCTGTTTTTTACGACCTCAGACATAGCCATGGCAAATGTAGCAAAAAGAATCGCTGCTGTTACCATAACTATCATCTGCACGATTATAAACTGCCTCATGGTAAAAGAATAAGCTGACAACGGCAGTTCCAGCTGAACTGCGGCTCCAAGACCATCCATGCCATAAAGAATAGCGATAAGTAATGCAAGGAGAGCTGCGGACACAAGGCAGCACCCTATTACTACAGAAAGGCCAGCTGCAATCTTTAAAAAGAAAGTTTTCCTTCGTCCGTTCCTGCAGCTGATCACTATCTGATCCGTACGCTGACGATGCTCTATTGTGAACACAGTAGACAGGCACAGTGCTGAAATAAGCATTATGCACATAAGCGTCAGCGACATTCCCTGTGCAAGGTTTATAGTTCCTTGGCAGTAACGGTACGTAAAGGGCGTATCTATTTTTGAATTCTCATTTTTCCACCACTGAAGTTCTCTTTCTGTCAGATTGTCCTCCTGCATCATTGCCATAATAGCTGATTTCCGTTCCTTATAAAGTTCATCCGCTGAATAATCAGATAGGTTCGCTCCATCGGGAAGTATGCCATCTTCCATATCAGCTATTTTTTCATACATTGCGTTATCTGCTGTCCATACAGTTCCATTACTGATTAGCTTTGGATACATTTCCTGAAGCAAAGCATCGTCAATTACAGTTCCATCCAATACTTTTTGTGCATCTTCCATCTCTTTTGATAAATACAGCTTCGGAATGAACGCTTCTATCAGGATAAAGAGCACTGTTACAATCAGCATTGCGACAGTAAGGCGGTTCTTCATAATCTTCTTGATTTCAAATCTGTAGAGCTCCCCGTAGTTTCCCATCACTCAAACTCCTCCATGTAGAACTGCTCAAGATCTCCCTTCTCCTTATCCCAGGCACCCTCATAAATGATCTGCCCGTCCCGCATCATTAAGAGATTACTTGCTATACTGTCAATATCAGAAACTATATGTGTTGAGAAAAGTACTATTGTATTCTTTCCAATTTCAGCTATCAGGTTTCTGAAGCGCACTCGCTCCTTGGGATCAAGACCGGCTGTTGGCTCATCGAGAATAAGAATCTTAGGGTCATTTACTATAGCCTGAGCAATGCCAACTCGCTGCTTCATTCCCCCAGAAAAAGTTTTGATCTTTTTATTCGCAACATCAGAAAGTCCAACCAGTTCCAACAATTCGTCTGTCTTTCTCTTGGCAGTTTTCTTATCAATGCCTTTGAGTGCAGCTATATACCTCACAAACTCTTTTGCTGTAAACTCAGGATAATAGCCAAAGTCCTGTGGCAGATATCCAAGAAAAGACCGGTATTCTTCTGTCTGAACCGCAATTCCGTCTGCTGTTATCTCCCCGCTTGTTGGTGTAAGGATTCCTGTCATCATCCTCATAAGCGTTGTCTTTCCTGCTCCATTAGCTCCAAGCAGTCCTGTAACCCCCTCAGTTAAACTGAAGGACACGCGATCCACTGCTATCTTGTTTTTATACTGTTTGCTTAATCTGTCTACTGATAATTTCATGCAAACTCCTCCACACCTCTTAGTGTTCTCCATTGTTCATATACTGTTACTGCCGCCAGAATAATTACTATTAAGAATCCCCAGTTTCTTATGATCTGTGCATAGCGGTTAATCAATGCCGTATCAAGATTTCTCATCCATATCATGGAAACAGCGATAAGAGCAGCTACAGAAAGTGAGCCATATTCAAGTTTTCTTCCAAGGCTGCTGCGCTCTACCTGAAGGCTTATGATCATTGTTAACAGATATGGAATCAGCATATGAACTGCAGTCACAATTATTTCTCCGCCAAATGCAGTAGCTACTACCGGGGCTGTAATGACCAGTATAAGCAAGAAAGCCACTCCCAGGATTATCATCCTGGCGAAGATGACGCTCCTTAAAGAAAACCTTGTTACCATTTCAAGCTCGGTCATTCCAAATTTCTTTGACCTTCTGTTTTCCAGCACTGAAACCACAGCTAAAAAGGGCATTAACACAGGAATCAGTTCGTCTGTCTCAGGAAGCTGCATCCAAGATCCGATAAGTGCAAATGCTATGAATGCTAGAGAAATAGCCCATACGGAAAGCCTGATATACCTGACCTGCTGCAATAGCATTTCCAGTGTGCTGACCTCTCGTGGTCTTATATTCTTCAAAAATGCCTGCTTATTCTTTGGCTCCGGAGCATAAAACGCTATATTTAATGCATCTTTCAATTCATTTTTCATAATCGCCCGCCTCCAAACTATCTCGAAGCTTGTCCTCAGCACTTTTTAGTCGCCTGTATAAAGTAAATCTCGAAATTCCCAGCGTTTTACTGATAGTCCCAACAGATTCGTTATTTACATATCGCAGCAGCAGTATTTCCTGATCCTCTATAGGGAGTTTTGCCACAGCTTCTCTTACTGCCATCCGTTCCTCCAGAGCATCATCCCAAATAGCTGGCATCTTTTCAGCATCCTCCGAAAGAGAATCCGGCTTAACCCGCCTGAACTCATCAACGCATAGGTTTCTGGCAATGGTGTAAAGATACTTCATCTCGTAATCATGTATGTTACCTTTCTGGCTGATAAAATGAAGGAAAGTTTCCTGGGTAATATCTTCAGCTACTGTCTGATTTTGTATTCTAAAATAGACATACCGGTATATTTTGTCGTAAGCATTTTCTAAATCCATGGATACCTTTTTCAACCTCCCTTCATAATGATTAACGGATGAGCCATATAAAATGTGCGGAGAAAATCAAAAAAATTTTTTATTATAGGAAAAGGACCTCCAGAAAAAACTTTCTGAAGGTCCCGTAATCCCCTACAATTAACCATTTATTTATCGCTGACCAAACCTTCGACATAAAAAGCATGTGCTTATCTATTCATAAACACATGCTTCCATGATATCACAACATCCTATTCTTGTTACCTTACAGTGATGATTTCCTCTGCCATATCAAAAAGCTCATCTGCTGTCATATCAAGGTCAAAACCCAAAATGCAGTATATTATACCATCTATCTCAAAGGACGCTGCACTAACATAAGAGGTATATCGATGATCACTTCCACCATCGCTAATATAGAAATGTTTATCCGTTTCTGCTCTCTGAAGTTCCTCTTCTGTAGGTCTTTCACCATCTGGAAGGTTTAAATACTCATCATAGTTATAGTGCACTGTAACGCCATCAATTTCCTTAGCAGCCGTGTCACTATCATAAGAACCACTATACATTTCAGCCGGATTCATATCAATATAGATATCTGGACAACCTTCCTTTATATAGGTTAAGTCAATGCCTTTAAAATGTCTAAGGTCATTCCCCTCCGCATCCTGTGTTTTTGCTTCTTCCACCTCCATATGTTTAAATGTATACCCATTGCTAAATGATTCAACAGCAATGATATCCATACCCGCCTTCTCTTCAATTTTTGGCAGATCTTCGAAGCTGCTTGTTCTGGTACCTATTATGTTCCCCCCAACAATACTTACTGCTTCCCCTGCTGCAAGGGCTGTTACACTAAATAATGTCAGGCATGCTGCTATAGTTATTCCAAGCTTTTTAATATCAAGTTTTCCTTTCATACGACCTCCATTTGTGGCTCCACCATTCATTATCTGATGGACCATATGCTCTTTTTCATAGTCAGAAAATTTGATACTCTCCATGGATTCTTTGTAGCTCTCTATTCTTTCATTTTCCATATTATTCACCTGCCTTATGTCTGGGTGCATATTCATCTGACAAAGTATCTTTTAGAATCTTCCTGCCCCTTGAGAGATACTTTGAAACTGCTGTTTTTCTTTTGCCCATGATATCTGCAATTTCTTCAGTATTATATCCCTCGTAATAATACAGATAGATGGCAGTTCTGTAATTACTTGGGAGTTTCCATATCTCATCAAGTATCTCTGAGTTCTTTACTTGTGGCGCTTCCTTCTCAGTGACTTCATCCAACGCTACTGTTTTCCTGAAAAAAGCACTTTTCTTCAGATCATGGCAGGCATTTATTGTTGTTCTTACCATCCATGCCTTTTCATGCTCCCGGCTTTCATATGAGATATTTCCGGTTAAATACTTTAAGAAAACAGTCTGGCAAATATCGTCGCAGTCGTAAGTGTGCTTAAGGTAGTTGTAACTGATCCTCTTGATCATATCAGAGTAATCCTTTACAACACGCCTGACTTCCTGTTCATCCATGTGTGAGTAATCTCGCTTTCTGTTCCTTTTAGAAGGCCTTCTAATAAAAATACGATTTATGACGTCCAAATTGGACACTGTATAAATATTTATATAAAAAAAATAGCCATCCGCTACTACAGATAACTATTTTTATTGCTGCCTGTCCTTATACGATTATGACTGTTTCTACTTTACAATTTTCTTACATACCAGCTGTATCCATAGAATACAAGCGTTCTCTCTCCACCACCAAAAATCGGTGAAAGGGATTTCATCATCCACTTTCTTACATCATCAGAGCTGACGCTTCCGCTTTCTATCTGGGCATTAACATTTGACTGTATCAGCATGAAATCAACAAATTCATCTAAGGTAAAATTGTACTCCATGCTATATTCAGTCTGCTTTTCCATTGCAAAGCCATCGATCAGATCAGACTGAGTCCACTTGTCTTCTCTTCTTGGTGGCTTTGGGAACCTGCGCAGGTACTCATCCTGGTACCATCTGGTATAACCATCGTTTCCCAGCATCCTGTCAGTGATTCCAAAATCGTATATTACAACAAGCCCATTATCAGCCATAACCTCAGCCATATTATTCATGAACTTCTTTTCATCCACCCAGTTGATGCATCCGGCAGCCGTTACAATATCGTATTTTTCATTAGGGATTTTTGTTTCTTCCGCTTTTGCAACGTAAAAGGAATATGCAGTATCAGCACCATAAATATCATTACATACCTCAACCATTGATTCTGCAATATCCGTTCCAGTTACTTTGTCACATATGAGCCTTAGTGCCTTGGTTGAGAGCCCTGCACCACAGCCTACATCAAGACCCTTTTTAAACTTATATCCCTGTGGGAGACCACAATCCATCTTAAGCTGCTCTATCACAGATTTGTGAAGCCATGGTCTCTTGGCATATCCAGCCGCTATTCTCTTTGAATCAAATGCTTTATTATCCATGATGGCGTTATTCTCCGAAACTTCTTGCCCATCATCTTTTTTCAATTTTGAAACATAATCCTGATATGCTTTTTCCAACAGTGAAAAATCACAGCTGTTCTTTACCAGCTCCTCATTTTCACCCGTCAACACTCTTTCATATGTCTTCTTTGCCCTTCTCTGCACCTGTGACAACAGCTTTTTGCACGCCTTGTACTCTTTCTGGAGAACTACTTTCTCCTTTTCAGTAAACTGAGAGTCCTTAAAATCTACTGGAACAAGACATTTCTTTGGAACCGGAAACATGTAGTTAAATCTCATGGATCCTTGCACAACCTGCTTTTTATGATCCTCTATTTTGATGAGAATATTATCCTCCTGAGCTTTTTTATATGATGAGATTGGCACATAATAATTGATATCGCCAATATTCATGATTACGCCATATACAAATTTCCTGCGATTAGCATATTCTACATTAGGGACTCTGGTAAATCCCCTGGCATTTATCTCCGTATCCTTTAAAAACTCTACATATTCCGAGTCAACATAATAAAAAGAAATCTTCATATATCTCCCATACATTAAATTAGAGCAAGCCAAGCTTGCTCTAATTGATTACATTCGCTCACACTTGTAGGGGTGAAACCCTAATATAATCGCTCACATTTAGTGGGAGTGAAACCCCAATATAATCGTTCGCACTTAATGGAGGCGAAACTCCAATAGATGTGTAATCGCATCTTCTGATTAGAATACTAACAAAAAACAGCAAAATGTCAAGCGTGTAATGTTGATTGATTCTATCACTTCCTACAGGGTTTATGGGCTTTTCAATTAACTGCAAACAGCAACGCTATCATACCCAAATAGCTATGTATTATTTCCCTGATGTAATCAATTCTTCAGCCATGTCAAACAATTCATCAACTGTAAGTGTTGTATCGAAGGTTATAAGGCAGTAGTGAACATCGCCCACATCAAATGTAAGGTTTGTGATCATCTGTGTCTTTTCCTGATCAGAACCATAGCTGATAAAGAAATGATCATCATTTTCCATCCTGTCGAGGAGTTCCTGTGAAACCTGTCCCTCCTGGCTTGGCGGAAGGAATAGGTATTCATCAAGGCTGTATTTTACGGCAACATCTCCAACCATCCTTGTCTCCATAGATGTATCTTTGTCATTCCTTATGGTGCTGACTGGATCGGCATCCAAATAGATATCAGCCATTCCATCCTTTGAATATGTGATGTTAACGCCAGCAGCATTAGCCAGGTTGGCTCCATCATCACTGTAATCTGACTCATCATAGATTTCAGCGTTTCTGAATGTAAAGCCGTTACTGAACTTTTCAACCGTAAGTACATCCATGCTGATAGTATTTTCCAGTTTTGCCATATCCTCATAAGCCGTTATCTCGCTGCCTATCCTGTTATGGCTTTCTATACTTGAAACAATGCCACTTCCTGCAAAAGCAGTAACTCCAACAAGCATTACACATGCTGCTGCAACGATACCTGCTGACTTAAATCTGAAACTTGCCTTCATAATCTTTCCTCCACTGTTCTGTTCTGAGTACTGTTCGCTTATTGCGCGAAACATTTTTTCTTTAGTCTGCCCGGAGAAATGGAGTTCATTCATGGAGTGGTTATAAATCTCTTTTATCTGATCATTCATATGCTTCACCTTCCTTTAGAAAAAAACAAGAATCCTTTGACAGCGAATCCTTGAGCCTTTTCCTGCCTCTTGAGAGATAGTTGGCTACTACGGTTTCTCTTTTCCCAAGAATCTGAGCAATTTCTTTGGTGGTATACCCTTCATAGTAGAAGAGGTGGATGCTTATCCTGTAATTTGCCGGGAGCTTCTTTATTTCTTCTGTAAGTACAGACACCGGTTCTTCCGGCACAGCTCTTTCCGGCAGCGCATCAAGCCCTATTGTCTTTCCGAAGAAAGCGCTCTTTCTCAGGTCCTTGCAGGCATTGATCGTAGTCCTGATTATCCAGGCTTTTTCATGCTCGCGGCTATCAAATCTTTGGTGGGAGGACAGGTATTTCAGTATTACATTCTGGCAGATGTCCTCTGCATCATATGTCTGGCGTAAGTAGCTGTAGCTGATCCTAAGGATCATGTCAGCATATGTTTCCAGTATCCGCCTAGCTTCTTTTTCCTCCATGACAAAACTCTCTTTCTGTATTTTTTAGAAGGCCTTCTAACTATAATACGATTCAGAGCATTAAAACATATCACTTAAAAAAATATTTTTTTCAAAAATATCGTTCTTTCTGTTTTTTCATATTCATGGTAGAATTCAAATCGTGTTTCTGCACGATTTTAAAAATGATATACATAGAAATGGGAAATAAATGAACGAGTCAAAACTTGATGTATTAAAGAAAATACACAAACTGGCTATTCCTGGCATCCTCTCTATGATTCTATCGACGCTTTTTACTATAGCTGATGAAGCAATCGTGGGGCGTATCGATGTAGACGGGTATACCGCTGTTTCCATATCTGCAAATATCATATATCAGGTGATAGGGAATCTTGGCGCTATTTCAGTTGCTTTTACCATTCTTTTTGCCAAAAGCATAGGCCAGAAGGATAAAAAAACATCCGCTCAGATTTTTAATACAATACTTACCATATCAATTCTGATCGGAGTTGTAGCAGAGGTACTGGCAATTCTCTTCGGAAAAGGCCTCATTCATGCAATCTATGGCGTGTCTGATGGAATTCTTAATGAGGCATACAGCTATCTGGTGATTGCAGGATTAAGTATAGGAATCAATCTAGTATGCTTTGTGATGTCAGGTTTCTTTAAGAACATCATGGAGCCTAAGATTGCTTTAATAGCAACCAGTGCATCTCTGCCTGTAAACTTTATCCTGGATTATGTTTTGGTATTTGGAAAATTTGGATTACCTAAGCTCCGAGGATCCGGAGCTGCTATCGGAACCATTTGTGGACTTGTAGTAGAAATAATTATTTATGCTTTCTATTTCATTAAGAAAAGCGACTTCCAGTACAGCTTTAAGATTACTAGGGATATCTTTAAGAAAACCATGGGATTATTTATCCCTCTGTTAGGTCAGGATTTTGTTGAGAATACGATTTTTGTGATTGTAATAGGCGCAATAATATCTAGATACAACACAGTACTATATGCTACCTATTCCGTGATAAATGCGATCATTTTTGCCCTGACAACCATTATGTATGCTTATGCAGGAGCAACCATGACTTTAGTAGGGCAGGCATACAGTTCTGATACAGATAGAAAAGCCTGTAGCCGTTACCCTAAGTATTCCGCAATGATAGCTGTTTTGATTTATGCGGTAACCTTAGTAATTACAGTTATTTTCCCAAGCCAGGTCTGCGACATAATTACTGACCAATTCGAGATTTTGGAAAAAGCCATACCGGTAGTTGTATTCGCACTTTCAGTGCAGATGCTGAACATACCTTGTCAGGTCTATAAATATGCGCTTCAGGCAATAGAACAGGAGAAGTGGGTTCTGATTATATCGGTTCTGATGTCAGCAGTATGTTGCATGATTATCTTTATAAATATGTTTGTATTTAAACTAGAACTGATAGGTGTTTTTGCTGGCTTTGGAGTGTTCTATGCTTTACTTGATATTCTCTTTTATGTAAAGTACACACATTTGCTGAAAAAGAGATAATCGCCATTTCCTCCCAGTCTTATTTAAGGGTTGAGGCTGCATACAGTTCAAACACTGAACTGCATACAGCCTCGAATTCATTGATCCCCCGTCACATTATCTTCTCACCAAATTTGATTTTTCTGTACACTTTCCATATCAGGACAGCTGGAAGTGCAAGTACAACATATATAGTAGAAAGGCCTCCAAAAATTGCCATAAAAAATATAAATATGTATGTAATCACATCACTCATGCTTCCTATCCTCCTTAATTTCTTCAGTCTTATCTTCCTTTTCACTTATATTCGCTTCATCAGACTTGCGATAAGCAATAGCCATCCATATAAGGGAAGCGATCACAAGAAGCGTGCAGATTACACCTATAACTGTTGTCATTACTGTTGTATACATTTTTCATCTCCTTGTCTGCTGCTTCTTAGCAGCAATAAGCGTACAAAACTGGCTGCAGTCAAATATCAGTTAGTCTCAACTGACCTGCAACGCGCACGTAAACAAGAGCAGACTATATCTGCCCTTCAAAACTGATAGTTTCTTGTTGGAAATGAAATAGGATTATTTAGCCCCGTCCTGGCTATGGATATACTGAATCATTGTCCGCCTGGAACAAATAACATCTGTCCACGGAAAAATAGACGGTAGTACTGATGTATAGAAAGCACCCTCAGAAATCAGGATGCATAAAATCAATGACAGAACAAGCACCCTCTTGCTGGTGGAACCTTGCTCCAATCGTTTTATGACTTCACTTACGGCCCTAACATCCCTGACCTCAGATGCTGCCATAATGAACATATCGCTGTCTTTTATATAGCTATTTGGCCTGAGAGGAAGCGCAGAAGAATCAGAACTGGCTGTTACGCCATTTCCAAAATGGTCTGAAAGATTCTCTATATTGTGGGCATCAAAAAACAGGCCACCCGCAATGATGGCCAGCGTCAAAAACAACAATATGGCTGTTTTTATTCCGGATAGCTGTTTCATTTTTCCCCACTTTCAAAGTACTCTTTGAGTTCATCATCTATTTCATCAATGATCTGAAAGCCATAATCCTCCGGTCTCTTATCAAACAGTGAAAGAAGCTGTACAAATTCATCATCTCCGATAAGTTTATCTTCATAATTACTGATAATTGTTTCCAGAACTTTATTTGAAACACCTATAGTCTTTGTTTTCTTATTAAGAAGCTCTGATATTTCATTGTCAGCACTCTTTAATATCCGCCTATAGATGCTATCTTCATCACGGCATTCGATGCCATATAATTCCGTATAAAATTCCTCGCTGATATAGCCTTCCTCAAATATACGATTTACCAATGCCTTGTATGGAAGCCACCACTCACATTGCAGACGAGCAATAAACCTAAGAACTTTAAGCTCCGAAATATCGGTAATACTATATTTACCAAACGTATCCAACACCAACTTCTTCAGCTCATCTGCCGGTAGCAATAACTCAGCAGCAAATCTATCCGCTTTCTTCTCTATGACCTCATCTTCCAATTCCATCTCGGGGGAATACGCTTTACCGGTCTTAGTCCTGAAATGATATATCTCATGAGCCAGCGCAAAAATCTGTTCATCATAGTAGCTGGATGTATTAAGTCCAATAAATGTAATTGTTGTTTCATCTGTCTTGAACCAAGTAATATTTCCGTATGTGTGAGTTCCGCATGAATCACCAAAGGGATACTCACAGAGCAGTATCCCTTCTTTTTCTAATATCATGCGAATATCACTACCCAAAGGAACCGTTGGGAAAACACCAAAATCCTGTCTCGTCTTTGTAGCAAGTTGTTTAACTTCTTCTGTTTCTTCTGCGTTCAATGTATAGGTCTTAATCATTATAAAGAGCCTTTCTAAGTAATATCTGCTGTTTGGATGCCATCATCATATCAAACATATGATCAACACCTTTCTGTTCTTCTGGCGACATCATAGATCTTCTAAATGCAGTGTAGACCATAGGTTCAGTATCTTCAAATAGCGATGTTATTTCAAATGCCAAAACTCCTGCAAGCTCCTCAAGCTGCATAATTGACGGAATATACTCCTTCCTTTCAAGCCTTCCAATCATCTGCCTGTTTATACCTGTTTTTTCGCTTAATTCTTCCTGTGTTATTCCCTTCTCAATTCTGGAACTCTTTATTATATTTGCCATTTTCTCTTGTGACAGGCGTTTCATAAGTATCTCCTCTTTATTAAAAGCATATCTTTATGAATATGATATTTAAAACATCATACTTCCATCTTTACAATTAGAATTATAGCGCATTTTTTATGTTTTGGTATTCAAAATCCCTTTTGCATCAGTTTACATCAGTGTCACCTGGAAGCTAATTGTATTCGACCAGCAAATAACCGAAAGGATATTATTTATCAGGCAAGCTTGTTCTGATCCTGCAGCATTTCCCGACGCTCAATAGCTTCCTCAGTCAATTGTTTCTGATAATCCTTTTTCTTGTAATACTCTTCAAGCTGCTTCTTTTGTCTGGCAGCTTTTTGAGCTCTCCTCTGAGCGTTAGTATTATTATTGTTTCTCTGTCGATTCTGAGTACTCTGATTTCTTATCTGTTCCATTAACTGATCAAGCTTTTCTTCATCCGATAATAGTTCAGCCTCGCGTCCTTTTATAGCCATATCCACATGCTGAATAGTCCCTGCTCCCCCGTTCTCTTTTAGGAACATGCCTGTTTTCCGGATCTTTCCGTCAAGAACCTGATCTGCGCCATCCATTCTAAATTCTGTCTCTTCTGCTCCAAGGAAAATCGCTCCGACGCCTGCATCCTTAAGACTCTTTAACTCATCGCCGTTTTCAGTCTTGTACCACACTTTGAGCTGATCAAAAACCTCATCATTTTCATCGATCCAGCCATTTCCATCTATGTCATATTCTGCAAGATCCTTGAAGCCATCACCACTTTTCACTCCAAAAAGCTCATTTCCATCGTTAATCTTGCCATCTCCATTTTTATCCAGTGTAAGGAACCCGCTTCCTTCACCAAGCGTAGAGATCTCATCCTCTTTTCCATCTGCATCCAGGTCAAATTTGAATTTCTTATCACTAAGCTCTGCAGTGTCGGATCCTGTATTTATGATAAGTGGATCAAACAGCGCATCTAGCGGAGAAGCCATCGGTACAAAAACTTCTGACACTTTGCATCGTTCCATAGAGGTGTTCATATCAACATCAATGCTTCTACCATCTGTAGTTTTGACTGTTCCCTTGGCTTCATAGGTTGTCGTTTCAGTCTCAGTTGTTTTATCGACGAGACCAACAAATCCCATGTTGCTGCCTTTTCCAGTTTGGCCGTACTGTTTATCATAATACCTTGAAGCTGCACTGTTTATTTCACTCTGATCAATTCGCATATATATTTCCTCCAGATACTTCCGAGACACAAAAAGCGCCTTAGTTCAAATTAGATCCCTCGAACCAAAGCGCTTTCCGTAGCTTTAATCTATGTTATTTTTCCCTTATGCCAGCCAGTTTCCTAAAAATGATGAAAGTCCATAGTTTCCGGTAAGACCATAGCTGCTTCCCAGCCCATAGCTATTCATCAATCCATAAAGGCTGTTGGTCCCATACAATCCATTGCTGCCATAGGCACTAGTTGTACTATTCCTTACAGCTGTCGCAGCCACACTCTGAATCAGTGTAGAATTAGAACGGATTCTCTGACCAAATGAACCTTCCCGTCCAAGCAGTTTTTTGACTTTATCCTTATCAGCTGCCTTAAATTTCTTTTCATCAATGCTTAGTGTTCCATTTTTGCTGTTATAGCTGATACCAATTTCACTAAGAGCATCTTTATTCCCGGCAGCATCATTTTTCATGGCAGTAGCTCTGGTTCCGATAATTGTAGCTGTGCTGTTCTTTGCCTGCGAAACTATGTCATTATATCCATCAACAAGATTCTTTGCACTGTTATACAGCTCATCAGTATTTTTATCATTGTAGATATAAACGCTGCCAAGTGTCTTCCCGGCTGCCTCAGCCTTTACACCGCCCTCAAGCACAGAACTGTTTGCTCTGGCAGAACTACCATAAAGCTTGTTATACAGATTGCTGTTTCCAGTCGAGCGGATATTTCCAGTGTTTCCATATCTGCCTGATGAAGAAATTCCAGTATTTTTTCGAGTGCCTGATTCAACAGCCTCTCGTCTTTCTGCCTTGGACATTTTCATAAAAGTATCCGCATAGCTTGCCTGTGCAACAGCCTGACCTTTGGTAAGCTGTTGTCTTCCACTTTTTCTTACGGATCCCGTTCCATAGCCACTCCAAACTGAGCCGGCACCACCGATCCTGCTCATTAGCGCGCCTACATAATCCATCCCAAAATTCATGCGATCACCTCCTCACAAGGAGCTTTTTCCTTTGCTATTTCAAGTATCGTCCATGAAATGAGACAATTAAATAGGATTGTAACGAACGGACAGTTTAATGTAATGAATAGTCATTTTTCTTTTGACTGCAGCATTACCGTAACGATAAAAGTATTATTTTCAGTCTCCACTTTGACTCCGCCGAGATATTTTTCTGCGATGTTTTTTACACTTTTTAGCCCAATACCATGCTGCCCGTTATCTGTTTTTTCCTTTTTCCTGCTAACTATCGAGCTATCTTTGTCACGTATAACAGTTCCATCATAAGAATTTTCTGCTTTTATCAGATAAAAGTTATCTTTTGAAGTCCCATATAGCTTAATAAATCGTTCTTTTTCCGATAACAATGCCACCGCTTCCAATGCATTATCTAAAAGGTTATTGAGTACAATAGCCATATCCATAGCACTGATACTCTTATCCTCAGGGTAAGAAAACTCACACTCAAAGGTACATCCCTGCTTTTCTGCCTGAGTTGCCGCTTCATTTATTACAACATCAGTAACCGGATTACCTGTAGAATATTTCACCCCACTGGCATTCAGCTCTATATCCATTTCACTTAAAAAATCACTTGCATCCTGATAGCGATTATTCTCGATAAAACTCTTTAAAATCATCAGCTTTCCTGCCATATCATGACGCAGAGTCCTGATCTGATCGTGATGTTTTTCAGTAAATTCTATCTTTTTTCTCAGAAACTCCTGCTCCTGCACCTGTTCCTGAAGCAAAAGATCTTCTTCCTTTAATCGCCTATACCGCTGCCAGGTTGCTATGGCTGATAATTCACCTATAAATATAAGCACTGCAAGAATTGGCAGGGTGTATCTTAAACTTCTTTTTTCATCCAGCAAAACAAATACTTCCTTTTGTAGAGGAACGACCATAACATCTACAATCATGTATGAGATAAAATAAGATACCGCAGAATAGATTGAAAGATAGACTGCTTCTGTCCAGGTCATATCATACTGTTCTGGACAAATCCTTTTTATTAATAAAAATTCCAGCCACAATAGTACAGTCATAAATATTACTTGAGCCATCATCAGCAAAAACATCCTGAGCCACAGTTCTTCTATCGCTCCCTCCAGCGTATAGTCTATACTTCCTATGACTTTGTCTGTTACTGAATTAGAAGCTGCTGTATTGATCAAGTGCCAGACATAATATATGTTCTGCCAGAGAAAAAACACAAAAAGCATATGTGGCATTGCCTTTTTGTCATAGAAATAGAATATGGCAATGATTGTCAGAACACTTATTATGGTAAATAGCCCTTTTACAGGGAAGGGAAGAGAATACAGACATAATGCTTCTATCGTAATTACTGCTGATAACACAATCCTTTTTACCCTGTTCAAAACCTCTTTTTTTATAAACAGGCGAATGAAATAATACAAAAATATGCCTCGTATCAGAATTATTGATACTCCATAAAATTCTTCTATTATCCTAATTTGCACTTCTGACATATACACCAATTACCTCGTCACAAAATATGATCCATATATGCTTTAACAAAATCTGCATATTTATATTTGGAAATAATGATAGAATCTCCGCTGCCCATAATGGCTTCTGTCCTTGTGTACCCTCTGATATGGTTCATATTCACAAGATATCCTCTATGTATTCTGAAAAACTCTTTTCCTAGTTCAACTTCAAATTCTGACATTCTTTTATACACTTCATAGTTTTTGCCTTTGAGATGTACAGTAGTTTTCCTGCCATTACTTTCTATATACAAAATATCCTTGATGGCTATCTGGATTGTTATTCCACCTGTCTGGATTGTTGTGTATTGTTCTCCTGTATCCGCTTCATATGCAGCTTCACATATCAGCTGGGCATCCATTTTTTTCAGTTCTTCCACTGCTCTTCGAAGTTCAGACTCAAATGCGGCTTTGGATATTGGTTTAAGAAGATAACCATATGCCCTTACACCAAAAGCATCTCCCATTCTGTCTGGAATACCTGTGGCAAATATGATAAGTGGTCTTGAAGCCCTGATACTTCGACCACTCCCTTCAATTCTTTCCCCCAGAGCTTTTGCTGCCTCAATTCCATCAGTACCACCCATAGCTATATCAAGAAAAAGCACATCTATTTTTGTTCCTGAATCTATGTCCTTTATGAGGTCTTCAGCTGATGAATACTCCTTTATTTCCGCGTTATACACACTTCCGGAAAGCCATCCGTAAAGTAATTCTCGTACTGCTTTTTCATCATCACAGATTGCAAAACACATTTTTCCCATAATGTGTGAACCCACTTTCCTCTTTTATTGTCTATCACATCCATATCATCAAAACTAACAATCATAATGCCGTTAACAACAAAGTTATCTCCATAGACATAACAAAAAGCTTAACATGATTCTTCATGTAAGCTTTTTGAATTTCAACTATATTTTAATCATAACATTATGCCAGCACTCTCTATAGGTCAATGTTATGAATGGTCAGTTTTATGTCATGAGTGGACATTATTCCTTCTTATCAACAGTTGAAGGCAACAGCGATGAAAGTGCATCCGAATATCTTCCCTGGCTATTATACGATCCACCACCCCTTGCTGCTGCGTTAGTAATCGCCCTTCCTTTGTCACTCATCTTTGACGCAAACGAATTATACCCGGTGAAAAGTGTCTTTAGTGTTTTTATATCTGAACTCTTAAGCTTATCCTCATCCACCTCAAGCTTATTATTGGCTCCTACACTTATGCCCACCTTGTTTAATAGATCCTCATTTACTTCAGTTGTTTTAATCATCCATGTAGCAGAACGTAGCACATCTTTGGTGTTTGACTCTGCAGCACCATCCAATGTTCGGTTGTAACTATCCACAAAGCTCTTAACAGCCTTGCCGATACTATCCCAATCGTACTCTTCAGTTACTGTCTCTTCACCTGTTTCCTCATTTTTAGTAGTCTTCTGCTTTTTTTGCCAAAGAGAGTCCTTCATCAGATTCTGCGCAGCTTTCGTCAATGTGCCTGCATTACTTGCCATAGAAGTAAGCTTTGTAGATGAGTCCTTACCTGCAGCAGCATTTTCTGCTTTCTGCTTGGCATAGTATGCTTTCACAAGCTTTTTGTACGAGCCATTTCGGAGCATAGCATAATCAGAAACACTAAAAGGGCTCGTTGCACTTGTGCTGGTATTTAGTGTATGCTCAACAACCGGCTGATTTTTCAGCCGATGTTTTCGCATAAAATATAACAACAATTGTACCTTG
>SVFV01000003.1 GCA_015056655.1 Butyrivibrio sp. | reverse complement strand
TAGGGCAAAAAACAACCCCAACCCCTCATGAGTGAGGGGCAGGGGAGTTGAGGTGCCGCAGGCACTTTTTTATTGCCATAAAAAATGGTGGAGATGGAGATATTGACTTTTGAAATATTAATGATATCATAATGATATCAAATAGATAATTTTTAATCCCTAAGAAAGAGGTATGTTATGGACACTACAAAAAACACAGACACAAACTTAAATAAATACCTTCGCTGGGTATTTATCATTGCCTGGATAATGCAGGTTGCAATTTGGATGCTGTATCAGAACGGAGAAGCGCCGGCTGGAAAGCTTCTTATGGCAGTTATGATGTTTGTACCGCTGGTTGCAGTTCTGATATCTGGAGAAAAGCTTAAAGGTATGGGCTGGAAGCCTAAATTCAAAGGAAATGTTGGAACGCTGCTTTTTGCATGGTTTGCACCGACAGTGCTTACAGCGATAGGCGCGGCAATATATTTTCTGATCTTTTCAAAACATCTTGATCTGACAGGACAGTATATATTTGCGTCAGCGGGTGATGCTGGAGCAGCAGCTATGAAGGAACTTGAGAATCAGGGGATTTCCTATTTCCAATATATTCTGATCACTTCTGTAACAGCTTCACTGTATGCGCCGCTTATCAATATGATCCCTGCAGTTGGCGAAGAAGTAGGCTGGAGAGGATATATGCAGCCTGTGCTTAATGAAAAATTCGGTAGAGCAAAGGGAATCATAATCGGTGGAATAATCTGGGGCATGTGGCACTGGCCGGTTATAGGATTCATTGGATATGAATACGGATCGAGTTATTTTGGATTCCCTGTTACAGGTATGTTGGTATTTTGTGCATTCACAATTGCGCTGGGAATCTTATGTAACGCAGTTTATGAAAAGAGTGGATGCATTTGGTTTCCTGCAATCCTTCATGGATCAATAAATGCAGCTGCAACTATTCCGATAGCGCTATGTGTACCTGATAGTGGCACTTACAGACTTTTAGGACCTGCGCCAAATGGCCTTTTAGCAGGCCTTCCAATCTTCATTGTTGCTGCGCTGGTCTTTAAATCAAGATATATGAGCAACAAGGTGGAAAAAGCATAACTTAAATAGACACAATAATTCAGGAGGTAAATGTTATGAATGAAATAGTACAGGAGAAAGTTATAAACGGACACAAAAACGGAATGCAAATGATGCTTCTTATCATTGGTGCTTATGCAGTTGCAGTTGCACTTTTGGTTGTGACAGCAATTGGCCTTGATGGGGCTGAAGTACTTATTGCCGGAGCTACATCAGAAGGCTTTAATCTTTTCTTGTTCATTTTGAGCTGTGTTTATGTGGCAATCGGCTGGTACCCTTTGCTCGGTCTTAAGGTTTTAAAGCCCGGTGAAGCATTGGTTCTTACACTTTTTGGAAAATATATCGGAACTCTTAAAGAGGACGGCTTCTACTATGTGAATCCTTTCTGCTCGGCTTTTAACCCTGCTGCTGACACAAAGCTTGGTCAGAGTGGCGATATTGCTGATAACAAGAGAATTGCAGGAATAACAATTAATAGCGGCGATATGCAGATGACCGGAACTGGATTTTCTAAGAAAATTTCACTTAAGGTTATGACTCTTAGTAACTCCAGACAGAAGGTAAATGATTTCCTTGGAAACCCTGTTGAAATAGCTGTTGCAGTTATGTGGAAGGTTACAGACACTGCTAAGGCTGTATTTTCGGTAGATAACTATAAAGAGTACTTATCACTCCAGAGTGATACCGCAGTTAGAAACGTAGTTAAGCTTTATCCCTATGACGTAACTGAGAATGTTGATACAACAGGTGATGGACAGTCTGATGATGGAAGCCTTCGTGGATCAACAGAGGTTGTTGCTCAGCGTATCAAGGACGAAATTCAGGCTAAGGTTGCTGATGCAGGTATTGAGATTGTGGATGCCAGAATCACTTATCTTGCTTACGCTCCTGAGATTGCAGCAGCTATGCTTCAGAGACAGCAGGCAGCAGCGGTAGTAGATGCCAGAAAACTTATAGTTGACGGTGCAGTTGGAATGGTTGAGCTTGCGCTTGAGAGACTTAATGAAAAAGAGCTGGTTGAGCTTGATGAGGAGAGGAAGGCAGCTATGGTATCCAATCTTCTTGTTGTTCTTTGCGGCAATCATGACGCTCAGCCCGTTGTTAATTCGGGTAGCCTTTATTAATGGCTGAGAAAAAACAGGTACCGCTCAGACTGAGTGCAAAGTTATATGATGCCATCGCTGCCTGGGCTGAAGATGATTTTCGCTCTGTGAACGGACAGATAGAATATCTTCTCACAGAATGTGTGAAGCAGAGGAAGAAGGACGGCAAGTATGTATCAGAGCATCTTGACGAGCCTCCGGAATTTGATATCAAGTAAAAAATATAAATCATAAAAATTTATAAAAATTTTCTTTTTATCAAAAATAATGATTATAAACAATATATAGAGGGCATAATAACTCACATACTATATCTTGTATGGGTGAGCCTCCCACCAGACGGTGGGAGGCTTTTTTGTGCGCAAAATCAGACAAATCAAGGGTTTTCGAAGGTTGTTAAAAGTAAAAAAATGGTATATTATACATATAGGTGGAGAAAAGTGTCACAAAGTGGTGAAAAGTGGTAGATATTAATGGGAAAGGCGTACAAGGGCGAATATAGCCATTCAATCGATGCAAAAGGACGACTGATCATCCCGGCCAAGTTTCGCGATCTGCTGGGAGAGCAGTTTGTTGTAACGAAGGGCTTTGATGGATGTCTTTTTGCGTTTGATCAGGAAGGCTGGGACGCTTTTGAGGAAAAGCTGAAGGCACTGCCCATGGATATACCTGGTGCCAGACAACTTGGAAGATTCTTCATGGCAGGAGCCGATGATGTCGAGCTTGATAAGCAGGGAAGAATACTTTTAAAAGCTAACTGGTTAAACCACGCTTCTATAGAAAAGGATGCAATTGTGGCAGGTGTCGGCAATCGCGTTGAAATCTGGAGTAAGGAGAAGTGGGAAGAGGCTACAACCTTTGATGATATCGACAGCATTGCAGCCAAGATGAGTGAATACGGTCTGAGCATTTAAGCTCAAGAACAAGGGTGAGAGGAATATGGAGTTCAAGCATTACTCAGTACTTTTGAATGAGGTACTTGAAAATCTGAATATTAAACCGGATGGAATCTATGTTGACGGTACCCTTGGTGGGGCTGGACATTCCAGCCACATAGCTCAGGAGCTCTCCGAGAAGGGTAGGCTCATCGGAATAGATCAGGACGAGGACGCAATCGCAGCAGCAAGTAAACGTCTTGAACCCTTTGGAAACAGAATCACAATTATTCGAGATAACTACGAAAATGCAGTTAGCAGAATAAAGGAACTTGGAATAGAAGGTGTTGATGGGATTCTTTTAGATCTTGGAGTTTCATCCTTCCAGCTTGATAACGAAGAGAGAGGTTTTTCCTATAGGTATGACACTCCTCTGGACATGAGAATGGACAGAAGGCAGGACCTCACAGCTGGAACTATTGTGAATGAATTTTCTGAGATGGAAATATTCCACATCATAAAGAACTATGGCGAAGATAAATTCGCTAAGAATATAGCAAAACACATAGTTGCAAACAGGCAGAATAAGCCAATAGAGACTACGGGAGAGCTGAACGAGATCATAAAGGCAGCAATTCCTGCAAGGATGAGAGAAAAGGGAGGACATCCGTCCAAGAGAACCTTCCAGGCACTTAGAATAGCCTGCAACAGAGAACTGGATGTACTTGAGAATTCACTTGATGGAATGATCGATTTTCTCAATCCCGGTGGAAGAATCTGTGTGATAACCTTCCATTCTCTTGAGGACAGAATTGTAAAAAATAACTTCAGGAAAAATGAGAATCCCTGCACTTGTCCTCCGGAAATTCCGGTTTGTGTATGTGGCAAGGTTTCAAAGGGAAAGGTAATAACAAGAAAACCTATTCTGCCAAGTGAGCAGGAACTTGAGGAAAACAGCAGAAGCGCGAGTGCTAAGCTCAGAGTTTTTGAGAAAGCCTCAGGAAAAGATAATTCAAAAAAGAAAAATAAGTATCAGTAAATCAAATGAGGGTGATTTACGAGGGATGTTATGGAAAAGAGATATATTTACGGAAACACAGTAAGAAAACAGTATGAGCCTGAAAGAAGACGCTATGAGGAAATGCCTCTTCATGTTCAGAAGAGAGCTCAGGCAAGAAAAAGAGCACACAGAATGAGCCTTCCTACCCTTTTGGGACTTGCGCTTGCAGTAGCGCTTGCAGGTGGCGTTCTTTCTATGTATATTTCACTTAAAGCTGATATCAAATCAAGTGTAAAAACTGTGTCAAGTATGGAGGCAAAATTAAATAGTTTGAAACAAGACAATGAAGAGGCTTATAATAAGGCAGTTAGCAGTCTTGATCTTGAGGAGATAAAGAGGATCGCAATAGGCGAATACGGCATGACTTATGCAACTGAAGGACAGATTGTTACTTATTCAGATGGAGGTGGCAACGATTACGTCAGACAGGTTGCGCCTATTCCTGATGGAAATTAAGTAAGGATATTTGCAGTTTATTATGAGAAAGAAAAAAAGTAACACACAAAAATTCACAGTGGCAATGAGGAAGAAGCTGGCAGTATTGTTTGGAATAGTACTGCTAGCTTTTGTACTGCTTGGAGTCAGACTTTTCCTTATTACCAGAGATAACGGTGAGGAGTACCAGAAACAGGTCCTTTCCCAGCAGAAATATGATTCAACAACTATCCCTTTCAGAAGAGGCGAGATTGTTGATGCCAACGGCACAGTTCTTGCATACAGTGAGAAGGTATACAATATAATTCTTGATGCAAAGATTATACTTTCTGACGAAAATTACATGGAACCGACAGTCGCTGCTTTGGTTAGTAATTTCAACTTTAATGAGAGCGAGATCAGAAACTATATAAATGACAACCCAACATCACAGTATTACATCCTTGCAAAGCAGCTTTCCTATGATGAAATTAGCAATTTCCAGGACATTATTACCTATGGGACGGAAACCTATGATAAGAACGTTCAGGGTGTATGGTTTGAGGAAAATTACATCAGAAAATATCCTAACGGTTCCATGGCAAGTGACGTTGTTGGATTTACCACAAGCGATAATAATGGCGTATTTGGCTTAGAGGAATATTATAATGATGAGCTCAGTGGCTCAAATGGCCGTATTTATGGCTATCTCGACGAGGATTCCAACTTAGAGAGAACAACTATTCCTGCAACTGATGGAAATACAATCGTTACAACTATAGATGGTAATCTCCAGTCAATCGTGGAAAAGTATCTTAGAGAATTCAATGATACATACAAAGACAATGCAAGAGAAGGAAATGCTGCTAATAATGTAGGCTGCATCATGATGGATATAGATTCAGGTGATGTACTTGCTATGGCAAGCTATCCTACCTTTGACCTTAATGACATTAAAAATACAGAAAATCTGATCGGTATGCCCAGAGTCGATGAGAAGGGCAACAAGATGGATGGAGAGAGCATCTATGATTCTGGTGTTTATATCACACAGGAGATGCTTGATGGAATGACTGATGAAGAGGTTATGTATAACCTCAATGCTCTTTGGAGGAACTTCTGCATATCAGATACCTATGAGCCTGGTTCTGTCGCAAAGCCCTTTACTGTTGCAACTGGACTCGAGGCAGGCAGCATTACTGGTAATGAGTCCTACGAGTGTACAGGCGTTTTGGAAGTTGGCGGACATAAAATTCACTGCCATAACAGATATGGTGACGGTACAGTCTCAGTAGCAAGAGGAATAGAAATTTCCTGTAACGTTGCGATGATGAAGATTGGTCAGGTAATTGGCGTGGATACATTTACCAAGTTCCAGAAGCAGTTTGGTTTCGGACTTAAGACTAATGTGGACCTTGCTGGTGAAGCCAGAACAGCCGGACTTGTTTATGACGCTCAGAATATGGGGTCATCAGAGCTTGCAACAGGTACATTTGGACAGGGCTTTAACGTAGATATGATCGAGATGATCACAGCGTTCTGCTCACTTGTAAATGGTGGTAATTTCTACGAGCCTCACATGGTTAGCAAAATCATAAATTCTCAGGGCGCTACAGTTAAGAGTATTGAGCCCAGAGTACTTAGACAGACAGTATCAGAGTCCACATCAGATAAGATAATCGAGTATTGCAATCTTGTTGTTGCTGGTGAAGAGGGTACTGGTAAAACAGCAAGACCTGCCGGATATATGATTGGCGGAAAGACAGGAACAGCGCAGACAGTACCGCGTGGAAACAGACAGTACGTTGTTTCTTTTATGGGATATGCTCCTGCAAATGATCCTCAGATTGCTATTTATGTTGTTGTTGACAGACCTAATGCGGTTGAACAGGATGATGCTAAGTATGCTACAAGAATTGTTAGAGCGATTCTCACTGAGGCACTTCCTTACCTTAATTTCCCTATGACTGAGCCAGTTACAGAGGAAGAACAGGCGGAGCTTGAGGAACTTAGACAGAAGGAAATCATGATGAGTGCTGCTCAGGAAGCTGAGGTTGAAGGCGGCGAAGAAGGAGCAGAAGGCGTTGAAGAAGGTGCAGAGACTGTTACCGAAGAAGGCGCAGAGGGCGATCAGGAAAATGCTGATGGCGAAGAAGGTGATAGCATTTGGGAAAAGATTCCTGAAGGAGATAGTGCAGACACTGCTTCTACTGAGGATGAGAACAAAGAACCCATTTGGAAGTCATTTGAAAAAGACGAGGAAACAGGGTATTATATTGACCCGGAGACAGGTGGATTTATTGACCCTGAGGATGGACATCTGATTGGTGGAGATCCGCTTCCGGATATGACTATTGATACAAGTGCAGATACTACTGACAACGGACGAGGCGACTGACGTACATCTGCTTTATGGATTGTATTAGAGGAGGGAGTTATGAAAGCTACAGAGATAGTTGGGAAAAAGGTTCTCGTAATAGGTACAGGTATTTCTGGAATAGGAAGTACCATGCTTCTTGGAAAAGTAGGAGCAATACCTGTTATTCTTGACGAGAATGAAAATGTATATGAGAGAGAAATAAGAACAAAGCTTGAAGGATATAAGGGAGATACACCGGAAATTATTATCGGTAAGCTCCCTGATGAAAAGATAAAGGAACTGTCACTTGTTGTGCCAAGTCCGGCTGTTCCTATGGATTCACCTATAATGCTCAGACTACTTGATGCAGGACTTCCTGTATGGAGTGAGATAGAGCTTGCATATAATTTTGCTAAAGGCAGAATGGTTGCTATTACTGGTACTAACGGTAAAACAACAACCACAACTCTTGTTGGCGAAATAATGAAGGCACATTTTGCATCAACCTATGTTGTTGGAAATATTGGTTATTCTTATGCTGAAAGAGCGCTGGAAATGACAGAGGATACAGTTTCAATTGGCGAGATCAGCAGCTTCCAGCTTGAAGCGGTTGAGAATTTCCATGCTAGTGTATCAGCAATTCTTAATATCACACCCGATCATTTGAACAGACACCATACAATGGAATGCTATGCTTCCATGAAGGAAAATATAACAAACAATCAGACTAAGGACGATACCTGTGTCCTTAATTATGACAACGAATACACCAGGGATTTTGCTAAGAGATGTCCTGCTAAGGTTGTATTTTTCTCAACAGAAGAGAAACTTTCTGACGGATATTATCAGGATGGTGAAGAGATTTTCTATGCTGAAAATGGTGATGCCAAGAGAGTTATGAATATCCATGATATGAATCTTGTGGGAAGCTGCAATATTCAGAATGTCATGGCAGCTATTGCTATGGGCAGAGCTATGGATGTTCCTATGGAGACCATTCTTTCAGTAGTTCGTGATTTTAAGGCTGTAGAGCACAGAATTGAATATGTTGCAACCAAGAACGGAGTTGATTATTACAATGATTCCAAGGGCACAAATCCTGATGCTGCTATCCAGGGCATCAAGGCAATGGATAAGCCTACATACCTCATTGGTGGAGGATATGACAAGGGCAGTGAGTATGATGAGTGGATCAACGCCTTTGGTGGAAAGGTTAAAAAGCTTGTACTCATTGGTGCAACAAAAGAAAAGATAGCAGAGTGTGCTGATAAAAACGGATTCCATGATTATGTTTTCATGAATTCATATAAAGATGCGCTTAAGTATTGTAGTGATAATGCTGTGGCTGGTGAGGCTGTGCTTTTATCACCTGCATGTGCAAGTTGGGATATGTTCCCCAGTTATGAAGTAAGAGGTAAGCAGTTTAAGGACTATGTAAATAGTCTCTAAGGGGGATTTCTATGCAGGCTGTTAGGGCGGCAGAAAGGCAAAAAAAGGAGTTTTATGTAGATTACAGTATGATCTTTATCGTGCTGTTTTTGCTGACCTTCGGGCTTATTATGCTCTATTCTACAAGTTCATATGAGGCTGCAATCGATCATTCTGATGCAGCATATTTCTTTAAAAGGCAGCTTGGCTTTACCATGTTTGGCCTGGCTGTTATGGCGGTTGTTTCGAGGATTCCGTACACCTTTTACAAAAGGTTTGCAGTACCTGTTTACTTTGTATCAGGAATTATGGTACTGCTTGTAAAAACCGGTCTTGGAAGAGAGGTTAACGGTGCAAGAAGATGGCTTAATATCGCAGGATTATCAATCCAGCCTGCTGAGATAGCAAAGCTTGGAATGATCATCGCTCTTGCAACGCTGATCGACAGGATGAACAGGATGATTGCAACGCCAAGAGGCTTCTGGTTTGTACTGGCTGTGCCGGTTCCGATTGCACTCGCTGTATTTAAGGTTACAGAAAACCTTAGTTCAGCGATTATCATCATGGGAATTGCGTTTATTATGCTGTTTGTTTCAACACCCGGATACAGGCGGTTTGTGCTGATAATCAGTGGTATATTGGGACTTGCTGCCATAATCGTTTTTGCTGTAGCAAAGGCGGGCTACAACAGTGAGCTTAACTATCGTTTCGTTCGTATTCTGGCATGGCTTGATCCTGAAGCATATGTAAATGGTAAGGGATATCAGACACTTCAGGCTCTTTATGCTATTGGCTCAGGTGGAATCTTTGGTAAGGGCCTTGGCGAAAGTATGCAGAAGCTTGGCTTTATCCCTGAAGCGCAGAACGATATGATTTTCTCGATTATTTGCGAGGAGCTTGGACTTTTTGGCGCTATAGCAGTTCTGTTCATGTTCGTGCTGCTTTTATGGCGTATGCTTATCGTTGCAAATAATGCTCCCGATATGTACGGAGCTCTTTTGGTAATCGGAGTTATCGGTCACATCGCACTTCAGGTTATTCTGAATGTAGCCGTTGTCACAAACACAATACCTAACACAGGTATCACACTGCCTTTTATCAGCTACGGAGGTAGTGCTACACTTTTCCTTTTGACGGAGATAGGAATAGTGTTTAATGTGGCAAGAAATATTGAAATGTAACTAGTTTTCTATTTGGAACATAAGGACAATTTTTGATGAAAAGAAGGCGGATGTGTAATAGAAGCATAAGAGCGCATGCTCCCCGGATAAATTTCGGGGAGCTGTTTAGACTACACAAAAGTCTGTTTATTATCGGCCTTTTTATATTATTTTTGATAATTGGAATACTAAGTGCGTGTCTGTATGTGTATAATAATTATACGGTTATAAACGCATATGTTGACGGAAATACGCACTATACTGATCAGGAGATCCTTGACATGGTCATGACCGGCAGATTTGGCAAAAACTCCATGTATCTGTCGCTTAAATACAGTAACAAGGATATTACAGGCATACCATTCGTTGAAAAAATGGATGTAGAAGTCCTTTCGCCTGACACCATCAGGATAAACGTGTATGAGAAGGCTGTGGCTGGTTACGTTAAGTATCTGGACAGATATATTTACTTTGACAGAGATGGAATCGTTGTAGAAACCTCTGAGCAGGCTTCTGATGATGCGCCTCTTGTGCTGGGATTGGAGTTCAGCCATGTGATACTTCATGAGAAGCTTCCTGTCGAAAATGAAGAGGTTTTTGCAGAAATACTTGATATCACGCAATTATTAACAAAATATAATTTAACTGTGGATAAAATATTTTTTGACAGCGAATATCGCATGTATCTGTACTTTGACAGTGTTGAAGTTAGTTTGGGAACTAATGAAAATATAGATGAAAAAATCATACAGTTACAGTACATCTTGCCGAAACTAGAAGGCAAGAGCGGTGTTTTGGAAATGTCAGACTATAATTCAAATACTCAGAACATTACATTTGAAGAGAAAAAATAAAAATTCTAGGTTGTAAATTTTCTAAAAAAATTATAATATAGCTACTAGGAGTTTTAGTTATGAAGGAGGAGCACTATCTTGCTTGAAATAAAGTCGAACGAGGCAGAGTCTGGTGCCAAGATCATAGTTGTTGGGGTTGGCGGTGCAGGCAATAACGCTGTAAATAGAATGGTAGAAGAAAATATTTCCGGTGTAGAATTCATCGGAATTAATACTGATAAGCAGGCTCTTCAGCTTTGCAAAGCACCTAAGCTTTTACAGATAGGTGAGAAGCTGACAAAGGGACTTGGAGCAGGCGCTAAGCCTGAAATTGGTCAGAAGGCTGCAGAGGAGAGCATGGAAGAGATTTCAGCAGCTCTCAAGGGAGCAGACATGGTATTTGTTACCTGTGGTATGGGTGGCGGAACTGGTACTGGTGCAGCTCCTGTTGTTGCCAAGCTTGCAAAAGAAATGGGAATTCTTACTGTTGGTGTTGTTACGAAGCCTTTTGCATTTGAGGCAAGAGTTCGTATGCAGAACGCACTCAATGGTATCAATACTATAAAGAATAATGTAGATACACTTATCGTTATCCCTAATGATAAGCTTCTTCAGATTGTTGACAGACGCACAACAATGCCTGATGCTCTTAAGAAGGCAGATGAGGTGCTTCAGCAGGCTGTTCAGGGTATCACTGATCTTATCAATGTTCCTGCAGCAATCAACCTTGATTTCGCTGATGTACAGACAGTTATGAAGGACAAGGGAATCGCTCATATCGGTATCGGATCTGGTAAGGGTGATGATAAGGCTACAGACGCTGTTAAGATGGCTGTTGAGTCTCCTCTTCTTGAGACAAAGATCAACGGCGCATCCAATGTTATCATCAATGTATCTGGTGATATCTCACTTATGGATGGCTCTATCGCAGCTGATTACATCCGTAATCTTGCTGGTGATGATGCAAATATTATTTTCGGTGCTATGTATGATGAGACAATGTCTGATGCATGTAACGTTACTGTTATTGCAACAGGTATTGAAGATAAGACAAACACAGTACCTACACCTAAGCCGCAGGCTGCTCGTCCTCAGACAGCTGCTCCGGTACAGCCTACAGTTCAGGCTACCGCTCAGCAGACAGCACCTCAGCAGGTGGTTGAACCTACAATCGGTACACTTGAGAATGCTCGCTCAGTACAGCCTGTAACTGCACAGAAGCCTGTACAGCCTGTTAACACAGGTGCAGCACCTCAGACAGCTAGACCTGTATCCGGCCTCAATCGTACTCCTGAGGTTCGTAGCTCAGTAGAAGCAAAGAGCCTTAAAATTCCGGATTTCTTACAGAAAAAATAAGATAGTGTTTTAACATATAAAACAGTCGCCGAAAGGCGGCTGTTTTTTAGTTATTTTGTGTGGAATATTACGATAAATGATGTTACAATAAGTTGTGTGGGTGAAATTTGGTGCCCCAAAATATTGACATTGATTGTGTGCAATACACAGAAAGGTTTGTATTATGAAATGTCCATTTTGCGGTAAAGACAACACTCGTGTAATTGATTCCAGACCTGCTGATGAGAATACTTCCATCAGAAGAAGACGTGTCTGCGATTCATGTGGGAAGAGATTTACAACCTATGAGAAGGTTGAGACTATCCCTCTTATTGTTATCAAAAAGGATAATAATCGCGAGCCTTATAACCGCGCCAAGATCGAGGCAGGTGTTCTTCGTGCATGCCATAAGAGACCTGTTAGTGCAGAACAGATTACACAGATTGTTGATGCTGTTGAGACTGAGGTTTTCAATCTTGAACAGAAGGAAATTCCCAGCCGTATAATCGGTGAGCTTTGCATGGACAAGATGAAGAATTTAGATCCGGTTGCTTATGTAAGATTTGCATCCGTTTACCGCGAATTCAAGGACGTTAACACATTTATGGACGAGCTTAAGATTGTTCTTGAGAAGGAAGAAGAGGGCGTTATTACTGACGCTACCGATAAGAGCACCCCATTACTCAAGAAGGAGTAAAGGATTGCCTAAGCCTTGACATGGAGTTGTCCATTCCGTATAGTTGAGGTGCACCAAACTAAATACAGAAAGAAGGATTGTAACATGATGAAGAAAAGTTTAGGCAAAAGAAGCCTTTCAACTCTTTTAGTTGTGTTAACGGCACTGACTCTTACATTGGGCGGATGCTCAAGTAAAAAGGCAGGAGATGACGCGGCTGGAAATACAGACGCTACCGAAAATGCGAGTTCAGATGTGAACAGCGAAGCGGGAGGAGCAGGAGATACAGCTGCTGATGATCTTTCACAGATTATCATCGGTATTCCCCAGGACATTGACAGTATGGATCCTCATATTGCTAAGTCGGCTGGAACCAGAGAAGTTCTGTTCAATGTATATGAGGGACTTGTTAAACCTGATTCAGATGGTAATCTTCAGCCTGCTATTGCCAGTGAATACGCAATTTCAGATGATGCGAAGGTTTATACATTCACATTAAGAGATGGAGTTAAATTCCATGATGGATCAACTGTTACAGTAGCAGACGTTAAGTATTCTATTGAACGAAATGCTGGTACTGATGGAAGTGATCCGTTGATATCAGCTTTTTCTAATATTGAAAGTGTTGAGACTCCGGATGACAAGACTGTTGTAATGACACTTAAGGAAGCTAACACAGAGTTCCTTGCATATATGACAGTTGCAATTATTCCTGAAGCAAATAGTGATCCTGATGGCAACCCTGTTGGTACAGGTCCTTATAAGTTTGTTTCACGTTCTCCTCAGGAGAATGTAATCCTCACCAAGTTCGATGAGTACTGGGGAGAGGGAGCTTATATCAAGGATATCACTCTTAAGGTTGAAGCTAATGCTGATTCTATAGTAATGGATCTTGAGGGCGGCTCTATTGATATGTATGCAAGAGTAACAAGCGCTCAGGTTGCACAGCTTTCAGATAAGTTTGAGATTTTTGAGGGTACAATGAACCTGGTTCAGGCTTTGTATCTTAACAATGCCAAGGAGCCTTTTGATAATGAAAAGGTTAGACAGGCTCTCTGCTATGCAATTGATCCTCAGACAATTATGGATTTTGTTTCTGATGGTAAGGGCTTTGAGATCGGAAGTAGTATGTTCCCTTCCTTTGGAAAATACTTCGACCAGAGCCTTAACGATACCTACAATCAGGATATTGAAAAGGCAAAGGCACTTCTTGCTGAGGCAGGATATCCTAACGGATTTGATTTCACAATCACTGTTCCTTCAAACTATACACAGCACGTTGATACAGCACAGGTGCTTGTTGAAGAGTTTAAGGAGATTGGCGTAAACGCAACAATTCAGGAAGTTGAATGGAATACGTGGCTTGATGATGTTTATACTAACCGCAACTTCCAGTCAACAGTTGTTGGTGTTGATGCTTCAACACTTACAGCATATGCACTTTTATCAAGATTCTCATCAGAGGCACATAATAACTTTATCAATTATAAAAATGCAGATTATGATGCAGCTCTTGAGGCAGCTATAAACTCAGTTGATGATGCTGAGAAGACTGCAAAATATAAGGAATGCGAGAGAATACTTTCTGAAACAGCAGCAAACGTATATATTCAGGATCTGCCTGAGTTCGTAGCCCTTAACAAGAAATTTACAGGATACACATTCTATCCGCTTTATGCGCAGGATTATTCAAAGCTTCGTCCTGCACAGTAATCACTGGTTTTCACATCTGATGTGAGAACAGAACAACAATATTATTACTTAAAGAAATACGAGGAATACGCATATGAGATACATACTAAAAAAGGTTCTAAGCATGGCGCTGACTTTGCTGGTTGTATCTATATGCGTATTTTTGGCTTTTAGCCTCATCCCTGGGGACCCTGTTACAAGAATGTTTGGAACAGAGGCAACACCTGAGCTGATAGCTCAGTATCGTGAGAAAATGGGACTTAATGATCCATTTTTTGTACAGTACTTTAGATGGTTTTCATCCTTCTTAAAGGGTGATATGGGAACCTCATATGACTATAAGGTTCCGGTAAGGGGCATGATCGCTGAGAAGATTCCAATCACGCTTACCCTTGCCATTATGAGTTTCTTTATTATGGTCGTACTCTCTATTCCGCTTGGAATATATACTGCCAAGCATGAGAATGGAGGAATGGACCATGTCATTTCCGTTTTTAATCAGATAATAATGGCGATTCCGCCTTTCTTTTCAGGTATACTTATAACCTTTATATTTGGAATAATTTTCAAGCTTTTTACGCCTGGCGGATTCGTTTCATATACAAAGGATTTCGGGGCATTTATCAGATACCTTATTCCACCGGCATTTGCAATTGCGCTTCCTAAGGCAGCAATGGCAATTAAGCTCTTAAGGGGCTCTGTAATTGAGGAAGCAGGTAAGGACTATACCAGAACTGCTTACAGTAGAGGAAATACAACAAATGGTGTTCTTTACCTTCATGTTCTTAAAAATGCCATGATTCCAGTTGTGACATTCATGGGAATGGCACTTGCTGACATGGTTGCTGGAAGTATCGTAATTGAGCAGGTATTTGGAATCCCTGGAATAAGCAGGATTTTGCTTACATCTATTAACAACAGAGATTATCCCGTTGTAGAAGCTATCATTATGGGAATCGCAATCATGGTTCTTTTGATAAACCTTCTGGTGGATGTAATTTACAGACTTATTGATCCGAGAATCGAGGTGGAGGAATGAAAAAGTTTTTAGCACTTTTTGAAAAAAACAAAGCCACCGGAAAGCGTAACAGTTACCTTATTCTTGGAATGGTACTTACAGGAATCATTTTACTGGTGGTGCTCATTGGATTTATTCATATGCCATATTCGCCTACGAAGATGGATGCATCAGCAAAGCTTCAGGGCTTTTCCTTTAGACATATCATGGGAACTGACCATATGGGGCGTGATGTGTTAAGCAGAGTTATGTATGGTAGCAGGATTACTCTCGCAATCGCGACATTCACTATTTTAATTGGTGCTGGAATCGGTACCTTTTTAGGCGCTGTTACAGGATATTTTGGTGGAATATTCGATGAAGTCAGCATGAGAATAATTGATGTAATGCTTGCCTTCCCGAGCATTCTTTTATCACTTGTTTTTGTGAGCTTATTTGGAACAGGAACATATCAGGTTGCCATTGCGCTTGGAATTTCCTTTGTGCCAAGCTTTGCAAGAATTGTAAGAGGTGAGTTCCTTCGCTGTAAGAACATGGACTATGTCGAAGTTGCAAGGCTTCAGGGCGTGTCAGATTTTAGAATTATCTTTGTCCACATCCTTCCCAATACAGTAGGAGTACTGATGTCTTCTGTGATGATCGGTTTTAATAATGCGGTTTTGGCAGAGGCGGGACTTAGCTTTTTGGGAATTGGAGCGCAGCCTCCCTATGCAAGTCTTGGTAATATGCTCTCTGATGCGCAGGGATATCTTTTTAACAGACCAAGCTATGTAATCAGCATTGGCTGTGTGATTGTAATAATGGTACTTGGCTTTTCATTTTTGAGTGAGGGAATTAAGCGTATAGGCGATTATTAAGGTGTGCGGGATTTTTGATGCTTCGTATGATGCCTTGGAGACTGGATTATGGGCAATATTATTTTGGATGTAACTGATCTTTATATAGAGTTTCACGATCATGACAAGCCTGAGACGGTAGTGAGCGATTTTGACCTGATGCTTGAAGAGGGCGAAATCGTTGGAATAGTTGGCGAGTCTGGTTCTGGTAAAAGTATGAGTGCTCTGGCTATTGCCGGACTTCTTAAAAGACATGCTCTTACCAAAAATGGAAGAATAATGTTTGATGGTCATGACCTTCTGACCTGTGACAGAAATACGTTAAGGTCCTATCAGGGTGATGAGATTTCTATTATTTTCCAGGAACCAATGACATCCCTTAACCCAGTTAAAAAGATAGGCTGGCAGGTTGAGGAGTCACTTCGAATTCACCATCGTGAGATTGATAAGGCTGAGAGAAAACGCCGCGCAATTGAAATCATGCAGGCTGTCGGCCTTAGGGATGCAGAGAAGGTTTATAACATGTATCCACACGAGCTTTCTGGTGGTATGAGACAGAGAGTGATGATAGCTGCGGCCATGATAGGTGAGCCCAGGATTCTTATAGCAGATGAGCCGACCACAGCTCTGGACGTAACTATTCAGGCGCAGATAGTAGAACTTTTGCAGAAGCTAAATAGAGAAAAGGGAACTGCAATTATTTTTATTTCCCATGATCTTTCGCTAATCAGGCAGATTTGCCAGAGAGTAATAGTTATGCAGTCGGGAAATATTGTAGAAACAGGTGATGTTGAAGAGATATTCAGATCACCAAAGGAAACCTACACAAGAAAGCTCATAGCAGCTATTCCTCAGATAGATTTATGATTTTTACTGATGAAGCATAGTGCAACGGCGCTATGCCAACTCAGACGGAGAAACAGATGGAACAGGAAAAGGTTATTCAGGTAAAAGACCTTCACGTATATTATAAAAAGCATAAGAAATCTCCTTTTTCCAAAACAAAGAAGAACCACGTTCTAAAGGGCGTATCACTTGATGTTTACGAGGGTGAGATTCTGGGACTTGCAGGAGAATCGGGCTGCGGTAAATCCACCTTGGCAAAGACAATTGTTGGCATGAACAAGGACTTTACCGGAGAGGTTTTACAGAAATATTCTGATGCCCAGATGGTTTTCCAGGATCCCTATTCTTCACTTAATCCCAGCAAAAAGATAGGCTGGCTTATGGAAGAACCCCTCAAGGCTGATAAAACAAGGAACTGGACATCAGAGGAGAGAAAAGAGAGAGTAAAGACAATTCTTAGTGCAATTGGTCTTACAGAGAATATGCTTGAGAGATATCCTTCTCAGCTATCAGGTGGACAGAGACAGAGAGTAAGTATCGGCGTAGCTCTTATGAGAAATCCTAAGGTTTTAATAGCAGACGAACCTGTTTCTGCTTTGGATGTTACTATTCAGGCGCAGATACTTGAGCTTTTAAGAGAGCTTCACAAGAACATGGGAATTACGATTCTTTTCATATCCCATGACCTTAGAGTTATCTATCAGATATGTGATCACGTTGCTATCATGAAAGAGGGACTTATCCAGGAATATGGTATGCCCAGGGAGATTTACAGGAATCCTGCATCGCCGTATACAAGGGAATTACTTAAGGCTGCGGGAATTAAAAAATAAAATTTCAATAAAATCGCTAAAATTATGAAATAAAAGTTCGATATATAACTAGAAAATGTGGCAACCAATTTGAAAAAATACTAGATTTTGTATTATAATCTAGAAGTATGTAAAAAGGAGGGGGCCATGAAGAACGTATTAAAATCATTTGAAAATCAGGTGACGAATTCCTCTGGTGCTGTAAAATCGGGCTTTATGAAAAAGATGGTTACAGCTATGAAGAAGGATTCTATACTTCATGAGTATCAGTATTTTGTCGGAGGCGGAGCTTCTATTAGCTTTGCTGATAATGATCTGGATGCTGTGTCTAATGAAGAGGATGAGCTTATTCTTAGAGTCGACTAAGGAGTGGCTTTCCAAATTATTGTTATTCTGAACAACAATTATCGAGTAGGAAATATTCCTGCTCGATTTTTTTTATTATATATTGTAAAATTTGGGACATGAGACATTTACTTTATCCGAGTAAAACCTCGGAATCAACCTATGCAATTCCATTTGAAGATTTATATAAAAAGGGTTACAGAGGGGTTATCTTCGATATTGATAACACCCTTGTTCCTCATGGTGCTCCCGCAGATGAGAGGGCTGTGCTGTTTTTTGATATGCTCCACAGAATAGGCTATGACACGATGCTTTTGTCAAATAATAAGGAGAGCAGGGTGTCATCCTTTGCAGATGCTGTGAATTCTAAGTATATCTATAAAGCTGGCAAGCCTTTAAAGAAGGGCTACATAAGAGCTATGGAGCGAATGGGGACTGAGCCTTCAAACACTTTGTTTGTTGGAGATCAGATTTTTACTGATGTCTGGGGCGCAAACAGAGCAGGAATCTATACTTATCTCGTTGAACAGATAGATCCAAAGGAAGAGATTCAGATCGTTATAAAGAGAAGACTTGAAGCGGTAGTGCTTCTTTTCTATAAATTCCATCTTTTCAGACACAGAAAAAAGAATAAGTAAATAACTAGTATGGATGGGATTTGGGGAGGATATATGAAAAATGAAGTAAAGGGTACAACAAGGGTCTGCGGACTTATAGGTAATCCGGTGCACCATACGGTTTCTCCTGACATACATAATTCTCTTGCGGATAACTGTGGCATTGATCTTGTTTATGTTCCGTTTGAAGTGGGGAAGGGAACACTTTCAGAAGCTATAAAGGGCGCTTATGCATTAAATGTTCTTGGACTTAATGTGACAATTCCCTATAAGAGCGACGTAATTCCGCTCCTTCAGGACATTGATGAAACTGCAAAGCAGATTGGCGCAGTTAATACTCTTGTCAGAATTTCAGGGGGAGAGGGCTTTAAGGGCTACAATACTGATTACTATGGCATAGAGAAAACTCTTGAAAATGGAGAGGTATCTCTTGAAGGGGCTTCAGTTGTAATCCTTGGAGCAGGCGGAGTTGCAAGACCTGCCGCATTTTTATGTGCGAACAAGGGGGCTAAGGAAGTTTTCATTTTAAACAGAACACTTTCAAAGGCTGTTGAACTTTCAGATGCTGTTAATGCCTATGCTGGAAAAGAACTCTGCAAGGCAATGGAGCTTAATGCTTACAAAGAGCTTAAGGCAGACAGAAAGTACCTTTGCTTCCAGATGACATCCATTGGCCTTTACCCGGATAATGGAAGTGCAGTCATCGAAGATCAAGAATTTTACAAGCTGATAGATGCTGGCTTTGATGCTGTTTACAGACCTCTTAAAACAAAATTCCTTCGGCTTTGCGAACAGGCAGGGGCTAAAACACTGGATGGATTAAACATCCTTCTCTACCAGGGTGTTAAAGCCTTTGAATTATGGAATGATACAAGTGTTTCTGAGGACTATTGCAGACAGCTTTACGGCAGACTTCTTGCAAGTGTTTTACAGAATGAAAATATAGTTCTTACAGGCTTTATGGGCTGTGGTAAGAGCAGAATTTCTGATAAGCTCGCAAAAATACTTGGCTATAAAAGACTTGATGTTGACGCCCTTATTGAGGAAGAGCAGGGGACAAGCATAAGCTCTATTTTTGAAACCAAGGGAGAAGAGTATTTCAGAGATCTTGAGACAAAGATGATGAAAAAGCTCATAGCTTCAGGTGAGAAGAAAATCGCTCTCGCTGTTGGCGGAGGTCTCCCGTTAAGAGAAGAGAACAGGAAGCTTATGAGGGAGTTTGGCAAAGTTGTATGCCTTAACGCAACTGCCGAAACAGTCTATGACAGAGTAAAGAATGACAATTCAAGACCGCTTCTTCAGACTGAAAATGTCATGGATAAGATAATAAAGCTTCAGGAAGAGAGAAGACCAGTTTATGAGAAGGCCGCTCATATTCTTGTTGATACAGATAAAAAGAAGCCTGCTGACATTGCAATGGAGATAATCGCCGATATTTCAGCACTTCCTTTGGACTAAAAGAGACTGATTTTTTTACATAATAATTTGAATGGAGATAAGGCAACATGAAAATACTTGTAATAAATGGTCCTAACCTGAACTTCCTTGGAATCAGAGAAAAGAACATATATGGGAATCAGGATTATGAATACTTAAAGAATATGCTTGAAGAAAAGGGCAAGGCTCTTGGGGCTGAGCTTGAAGTGTGGCAGTCCAACCATGAAGGAGCGATTATTGACAAGCTTCAGGAAGCATATTTTAACGGAACTGATGGAATAGTTATAAATCCTGGTGCTTATACTCATTACAGCTATGCTATCCATGATGCATTAAAAAGCCTTGAGAATATCATCAAGGTTGAGGTGCATATTTCAGATATAAAAAACAGAGAATCCTTCAGGGCAAATTCAGTCACAGCACCTGCCTGCGATAAGCAGATATATGGACATGGACTTGAGGGATACGCTGAGGCTATGGATTATATAGCAGAAAAAATGTGAAATATAGAAGTTGATTTTTTATTTCATTTCATGTAAAAAGAAGATAGAAAAGGTATTGAAAAAAATTAAACATTAGTATACTATTATTAAGTTGTTTGATTTGTAATTATTAGGAGGATTTTTATGATTTCTGCAAGTGATTTCAGAAACGGTATGACTATCGAGATAGATGGTAATGTATGTCAGATAATTGAGTTCCAGCACGTTAAGCCTGGTAAGGGTGCTGCTTTCGTAAGAACAAAGCTTAAGGACATCATCAACGGTGGTGTTAAGGAGACAACTTTCAGACCTACTGAGAAGTTCCCTGCAGCTCGTATTGATCGTAAGGATATGCAGTATCTTTACGCTGATGGAGATCTTTTCAACTTTATGGATAACGAGACATATGAGCAGATTTCTCTTACACAGGATCAGGTAGGGGATTCAATGAAGTTCGTTAAGGAGAATGAGACAGTTCAGATCCATTCTTACAACGGCAACGTATTCGCAGTAGAGCCTCCGCTTTTTGTAGAGCTCGAGATCACAGAGACAGAGCCTGGTTTCAAGGGCGATACAGCTACAGGTGCTACAAAGCCTGCTACAGTTGAGACTGGTGCTGTTGTACAGGTTCCGCTTTTCGTTAACGGCGGCGACATTATCAAGATTGACACAAGATCAGGAGAATACCTCTCCAGAGTATAATTATTTACCGTTTTTTTCTGAAAAAGTTAATCAATAGACTTGTAAGACAATGAAGGACAAATAATCTTTCATTGTCTTTTTTTATTGTTTTTTAAATTTTGATTGGAGGAGAATTTTATGGAAAAGGAATTATTTTTTGAAAAGATAAAGGACAAGGTTGATGCTCGTTTTGGAGATAGAGCTGAGGTTAAGAGAAACAGTGTAGTTAAGAATAACGGGCTTAAGAAGGAAGGACTTCTTGTTAGAGTAGAAGAGAGTAACTGCGCACCTACTATATATATGGATGAATATTATGACGAGTTCATAGAAGGTAAATTGTTCGATGATATTGTTGACGAGATATGCGACATGTTTGAAAAGTACATTGTTCCGGAGAATGTGGACATTTCATTTTTTCAGAACATTGAGGAGGTTAGGAGCCTTATTTGTTATAGGCTTGTTTCAGGTGAGAAAAATGAAGAGGAACTTTCAAATATGCCGCATAGATACCTGAACAATCTGGCTGTAACTTATTTTGTGGCTCTCGAGAAATTTGGAATAGAAGGGACAATTGGAATAAATAATGCACATGCAGAGTTCTGGGGAGTTACCGAGGAGGATCTCTACGAGATGGCCATGGATAACACACCGAGATTATTCCCTGCAGAGGTGGTACCCATAAGCAAGATGATGGACAGCATCTTAAATGGAATGAGCGCAGAGGAGGATGACCTTTATGATGAAGTTATTGATAATCCATCAGGTTTATACGTGGCATCTAACGATAAGAAGCTAAAGGGAGCTTCGGTTATCTTGTATCCGGGGCTTTTAAGGGAGGTGTACGAAAGCCTTGGTGGAGCCTTTTATATCATCCCTTCATCCATACATGAAGTCATATTCCTAAAGGATATAGGAGTGATGGATAAGGATGAGATTGAGCACATCATCAGAAGTGTAAATACCACCTGCATCAGGGAGGAGGACTACCTTTCAGATAACGTTTATTACTACGATGGAGATGGTGAAAATAATGTGAAAATGCTTGAAGAGGGAAGTAGGGCTATGGTATTATAGTCGAGTACGTAATAAATCTGTAACATTTTTGCACCCGTAGTCTAATGGATAGAACGGAGGCCTCCGACGCCTTTAATGCAGGTTCGATTCCTGTCGGGTGCATACTTGTGTCAAATGTTTACAGATATAATAAGGAAGAGAGCTAATGAATTTTAAGAAATTTAACTTTAAGGGAAACAACAAAATCGACAATCCGTTTGCAGCACAGGATAAGAGGAACTTTTTAGAATATATTGCTGATAACAAAAAAATAGTAATGCCACTGATTCTGGTTTTGGCTGTGGCACTGACAATCATCATAGCACTTAATGCAAATAAGAAGGAAAACGAAGGAAAAATTCAGGAGGATGTTGTTACATCAGTAAATGAAGATGGAAGCTATGTAGTTCCTGAGGTGGATTTAGAGAAAAACGCATACGAAGATGTAAATACTCTTATGAAGACATATTTTGATGCCTATGCTGCAGGAGATATGGATACTATCAAGTCTATTTATGTAGGACTTGAGGCTACTGAGGAGCTTAGACTTCAGGAGGTATCCGAGTCTATTTCAGGTATTCCTACTATTGATGTTTATACTAAGCCAGGCCCGGTTGATGGAAGCTATGTAGTTTACGCATATACAGAGGTCCTTTTTGAGGGCTATGACATTGCCATGCCAGGTATGCAGACAATGTACGTATGCACAGATGAAAACGGAAAGCTTTTCATCAATGGTGATGTTGTCGATGATCGCGTTACTGATTATATAAGTAATATTTCTTTACAGGCGGATGTTAAGGACCTTAATAACGAGGTCGCTGTTAGCTATAATGACATAATTGCAGAAAATAAAGAGCTCGCAGATTTTCTTTCAGATATGAGCGCAAAAATTCAGGTATCTGTTGGTGAGGCACTTGCAGCAATTGAGTCTGGAGAGGCACCTATTACTGATGAGGCTGTAGCAGAGGCTTCAGAGACACCAGCAGAGGCTTCAGAGACACCAGCAGAGGGTGAAGAAGCTGCTCCTGCAGAGGATGCAGCAGAGGCTACATCAGGAGAGGATGGCCAGGAGGCTGATGCTGCTGCAGAGGCTGGTTCTGTAGAGGAAGCTGCTCCTGTTAAGAAGACAATCAAGGCTACAGATGTAATCAATATCAGAAGCTCTGATTCTGAAACAGCTGATAAGGTTGGTAAGACCTCTATTGGTGAAGAGTTTACACAGCTTGAAGAACTTGCAAATGGCTGGAGTAAAATTGAGTATCAGGATGGAGTTGCTTATGTAAAGACAATGTACTTCGAAGAGGTTACAGAAGATACAGCAGATGCAGCAACTGAAGGTGGTTCTGGGACAGCTGATACAGAGGAGACAGATAACGCCGCAGATACGGCTTCTTCCACAAATGATTCGAATAGTGACAGCGCATCTTCCAAGGTGGATTCTAATGCAAAGGGTAAGATGCAGGTGTCAGATACTGTAAGACTTCGTAAGTCACAGAGCACAGATTCTAACGATAATATTATTACAAATATTTACAAGAATGAGATAATCAACGTTATAGAGCAGTATGCTAACGGATGGGCTAAGGTTGAGTACGACGGAAAGACCGGATACATTAAGACAGAGTTTCTTAAGATGGATTGATGATCCTACCATCAGAAGGGGATTATTATGTTTGGACAAAAGCGTGTTGGAATAATGGGAACTGGCTCAATAGCTGGAACTATGGCCAAAACTATCAGAGGCATGAAGGGTGTTACTCTTTATGCTGTAGGTTCAAGAACCCTGGAGAAGGCTCAGGCATTTGCTAAAGAGAACAAGGCTAAGGTTGCTTACGGCTCATATGAAGAGCTGTGCAAGGATCCTAAGATTGATTTCATATATGTAGCAACACCTCATTCAGAGCATTACGCTAATACTTGCCTTGCACTTGAAAACGGTAAGTCTGTTCTTTGCGAGAAGGCGTTTGCATTAAATGAGAAGCAGGCAGCCGCTATGTTTAAGCTTGCTGCAGAAAAAGACCTTTTGCTTACAGAAGCAATGTGGACTAGATTTATTCCGCTTGGCAAAAAGCTTAAGGATATTATTTCAAGCAATAAGATCGGTGATGTTCAGATGGTAACAGCAGACCTTAGCTTCAATATCGCATGGAGACAGCGTATTCATGAGGCTTCTCTTGGTGGCGGAGCGCTTCTTGATCTTGGAGTGTATGGACTTAATTTTGCCACAATGGTTCTTGGTGATGATGTAACAGATATTTCAAGTGTAGCTGTTACAAATGACAGTGGTGTTGATATGCAGGATAGCATTACTCTTAAATACAGAACCGGACAGCTCGCTGTAATTACATGCAGTGCTGTTTCAAGTGGCTGTAATAAGGGTATGATATTTGGTTCTAACGGTCATATAGAGGTTGAGGACATCAACAATTTCTCCAGCATTACGGTTTATAACAATGCAGGTGAAAAAGAGGGCTATTACAAACGTGAGAAGCAGATAACAGGCTATGAATATGAAGTTATGTCTGTGATCAATTCTCTTAATGAGAATTGGAAGGAATGTCCTGAGATGCCTAGCGCTCAGACCATTAAGATAATGAATATGATGGACTTTATCAGAGGTCAGATAGGTGTTAAATTCGCTGCAGATGATGAAGCTTTTGAGAAAATCGAGACTAAAGAGGCTGATGCTGAAGAGATAGAAGCTAAAGAAACTGAAGTCGAAGAGACGGAAGCTAAAGAAACTGAAACAGTAGAAGCTTCTGATGATGCAACTGTAGAAGCAGATGTAGAAACTGATGAAGTAGATACAGAAACAGATAAAGAAACAGAAGAATAAAAACTTTTTCAATTTAATGTAATAAAGTGCTTGACGTATGGAGCCTCGTGTGAAATAATACATTTCGGACATGGTGTCTGCGCAAGGGAGCGTAAAGACCTATAAAGCTTTACGCTCTTTTTTTGTACCTAAAAAGAAATTTAGAGCGGATAGGCGTAGGGACTTGGCACCGAAACATTTACATAACAGGAGGAATTTGAAAATGTCATACGTTGATGAAGTCTACAATTATGTTGTTGAGAAGAATCCCGCACAGCCGGAATTTCATCAGGCTGTAAAAGAGGTACTGGATTCCCTCAGAGTTGTTATCGAGGCTAATGAGGAGGAGTACAGAAAAGACGCACTCCTTGAGAGACTTGTAACACCCGAGAGACAGATTCTTTTCAGAGTACCCTGGGTTGATGATAAGGGCCAGGTTCAGGTTAACAATGGTTTCCGTGTTCAGTTCAATTCAGCAATTGGACCTTACAAGGGAGGACTTCGTTTCCATCCTTCAGTAAACCTTGGTATCATTAAGTTCCTTGGTTTCGAGCAGATCTTTAAGAACTCACTTACAAGCCTTCCTATCGGTGGTGGTAAGGGTGGTTCAGACTTCGATCCTAAGGGCAAGTCTGACAGAGAGGTTATGGCATTCTGCCAGAGCTTCATGAATGAGCTTTACAGACACATCGGTGCAGATACAGACGTACCTGCTGGTGATATCGGTGTTGGCGGACGTGAGATCGGTTATATGTTCGGTCAGTACAAGAGAATTCGTGATTCTTACGAAGGCGTACTTACAGGTAAGGGTCTTACATACGGTGGATCACTTGCTCGTACACAGGCTACAGGTTATGGCCTTCTTTACCTTACAGAGGAGCTTCTTAAGTGCAATGGCTCTGATATCAAGGGTAAGACAGTAGTTGTATCTGGTGCTGGTAACGTTGCTATCTACGCTATCGAGAAGGCTCAGCAGCTTGGTGCTAAGCCTGTTACATGTTCTGATTCTACAGGCTGGATCTATGATCCCGAAGGAATCGATGTTGCACTTCTTAAGGAAGTTAAGGAAGTTAAGAGAGCTCGCCTTACAGAGTATGCTGCAGCTAGAAAGTCTGCTGAGTACCACGAGGGCAGAGGCGTATGGAGCATCAAGTGTGATGTTGCTCTTCCTTGCGCAACTCAGAACGAGCTTGATCTTGAGGATGCTAAGCAGCTTGTTGCTAACGGATGCATCGCAGTTTGCGAAGGTGCTAACATGCCTACAACAATCGAGGCTACAGAGTACTTACAGGCTAACAAGGTAATGTTCGTTGGTGGTAAGGCTGCAAACGCAGGTGGTGTTGCTACATCAGCTCTTGAGATGAGCCAGAACTCTGAGAGACTTTCATGGTCCTTCGAAGAGGTTGATGCTAAGCTTAAGACAATCATGGTTAACATCTATCACAATATTGATGATGCTGCAAAGAAGTATGGCATGGAAGGCAACTATGTTGCAGGTGCTAACATTGCAGGCTTCCTGAAGGTAGCTGAGGCTATGAAGGCTCAGGGTATTGTTTAATACAGATACTCCAAAAATTAAGTTTTAGATAAAAAGTGCCGCAGGAGGTATTCCACTGCGGCACTTTAGTGTATAATAGTAAAAAATCAAAAATCCATTGTTGAGGGAGGACAAAACGGTATGTTTGTAGATTCATTCTGGGCGCTCATGCCCGCGATAATTGCAATTGGACTTGCCCTTTTAACAAAAGAAGTTTATTCATCCTTATTCATTGGTATTCTATTTGGTGGACTTCTTTATTCTAATTTCGGTTTTGCCGGAACAATGCAGCATGTATTTGTAGATGGCATGATTGGGCAGCTCTCAGATCCATGGAATGTGGGTATCCTGATTTTCCTTGTAATACTTGGAAGCATGGTAATGTTAATGAACCGTGCCGGTGGTTCCGCAGCCTTCGGAAGATGGGCAGTAGAACACGTAAAGACCAAGGCTGGTGCACAGGTAGCAACAATAGTTCTTGGATGCCTTATTTTCATTGATGACTATTTTAACTGCCTTACTGTTGGTTCAGTTATGAGACCCTTAACAGATAAGCATAAGATATCCAGAGAAAAGCTTGCTTACCTCATCGATGCTACAGCTGCTCCTGTATGTATTATTGCACCTATCTCTTCATGGGCTGCAGCAGTTACAGGCTTCGTTGATGGAGCAAATGGACTTACTCTTTTCATAAGAGCAATCCCTTATAACTTCTATGCTCTTTTGACAATTGTTATGATGTTCACTTTGACAGTAGCGAATTTTGACTATGGCCCGATGAGAAAGGCTGAGCTTGGCGAGATAGAGAAGAAGCTTAAGGAGAAGGAAAAGAAAGCAGATCATTCAAGTATGACAGGTGCTGAAGATCAGCCGCATCCTCCTGTTTCAGGAAAAGGAAGAGTTATTCATCTGGTACTTCCTATTGTAGCTCTGATCGTAAGCTGCATAATTGGTATGATCTATACAGGTGGCTTCTTCGAAGGAGAGAACTTTATTGATGCTTTCTCTAACTCAGATGCATCTGTAGGTCTTGTATATGGTTCAGTAGTAGCACTTGTACTTACAATTATTTTTATGCTTGTGACAAGAGTACTTAGCTTCAATGAATGTATGAATGCAATTCCTGAGGGATTCAAGAGCATGGTTCCCGCTATTTTGATTCTGACCTTTGCATGGACACTTAAGTCTATGACAGATTCACTTGGCGCAGCAACCTATGTGGCAGGAATTGTTGAGAATATCGCAGATAATTCAGCTGTTATGAGTCTGCTTCCTGCAATAGTATTCATAATTGGTGCTTTCCTTGCATTTGCTACAGGAACTTCATGGGGAACCTTTGGTATCCTTATTCCTATCGTAGTTAATGTATTTGGTGCTGACATAAATAATGAGCTTATGATCATGGCAATTTCTGCATGTATGGCTGGTGCTGTATGTGGAGATCACTGCTCACCTATATCAGATACAACAATCATGGCAAGTGCCGGAGCAGAGTGTGATCATATTAAGCACGTATCAACACAGCTTCCTTATGCACTTACAGCAGCTGGTGTATCATGCGTTGTATATATCTTCAGCGGAATAGTAAATACAGTCTTTAAGGTAAAAACTGCATGGCTGATTTCACTTCCTGTTGGAATCGTTGCAATGGTCGGATGTTTGTTAATTATTAGGTCAAAATATACAAAGAAATAATATATTTTTCATAAAATATTAAGTATTTGTCTCTTGAAGGATAAAGTTATATCGATTATGATAATGACTGCATCTGAAAATATGGCGTTGATAGGGGGAGAACGTCGGTTGAGTGCAGGTGGGGACCTGCAATAGATAGGAGAGATAAATAGTATGGAATGGAAGATAGCGTTTGATCGCATTATGGATCAGCTGTATAACCATCCGGAAGAGATGCGTTATAGACTTCTTGGAAAGTATGAAGCCCCTACAATGACTATTACTGTAGCAGAAGGCAAGACAGCCATCGAGATGTTACAGAATATCCAGCAGGCATGATCCAAGGCATTATAGCGATTATGTCATTGAGACAAAAATAATGAAACTCACCTCGATTTGAGGTGAGTTTTTTCTGTAATTATATCATTATCAATGTAAGTATTCAGGTGAGTTTATATTATAGTCTGGCAATTTCGTAGACTTCAAGGTCGTGTCCCATAAGCTCAACTATCTTTAATTCATCCATGGCATCTAAAACTGCATTATGAGTTTCACAGTAGGTATAGTCTCCAGATAACATGCGAAGTATATCCTGAACTCCATAACCACGCTTAAGACGACCAGTTTTACAGCACTCAGCTGTTTCAGGAATAGCGCTGTTATACTGCTTGTAGGCAGCAAGGCGCATGATATCAAACCACTCATAAGAGGTGAGCTCTTCCATATGACCATAGTCAAATTTGGCGTTGTAGGCGAAAAGACTTGAAGTATTCTTGGAATCAAGCCAACCCCTGATATCAGACATGGCATCATCTCTTGATGCAACCACGCTTGGAATGCTCTTTACAATATTTAATACATTGGAATACATTCCACCTTTTCTATATTCGGGATCTATGATGTAGTACCTTGCTTCTACACATTTAAATGTCTCAGCGTCTGCAAGAGCAACTCCAATAGACATAACTTCGTCATACCAGTTGGTCTCAGTATCTATAACGGCAATTGTGCTTGCTGCAGGCTTTTTTGATATGGTTCTTTTTAAAATGGTATTTGCGGTTGGTTTTGTAGTGGACTTTTCTGCAGCCGCGTTATTTTTAACCAGCTGCTGTACTTTTGACGTATCTTTTATTCTGGCAATAGAGTGGCTATTATCTGCTCCGTTCTTTATCATTTCAAGAAAATCCAGTGACTTATTTCCCATATAAATTCCTTAACTAATATTTTTTTATTATTATATCCGATTATAGTATTATAGATGTAAAGGCAGATTAAATAAAGCTGTCTTAAATATGATATTGGACATTTGGAAAGCGTTATGAACAAAGAGACCTTGTTTAAAGAAAAGAGTGTTATAAGAACAGCCATTATAGTCGGTTTTATTACAGTTATTTTACTTGGGGTATACTTCTTTATCGGAAGACCAATGATGGCCTTTGTGGGCGATCTTGATGCCTTGCAGAGCTATATAGATGACAAGGGAGTATTTGGAATTCTTGTCTTTGGATTGTTAATTTTCTTACAGACGCTTTCTACCTGTATACCGGGGCTTCCCTTTTATCTTGGGGCAGGCTTTGTATTTGGAGGGCTAAAGGGAGCACTGATCTGTGATTTATTTGCAACGATAGCTAATACAGTTGCATTTGTACTTGGTAGAAAATATGGTAGAGGCCTACTGTACTTTCTTTTCCCAGAGGAGAAGCTTAATAAGGTTGAAGAGCTTATAGATAAGAGTAGTCCTAAGCTGGTGCATATTCTTTTCATGCTTTTACCACTTCCCAAGGACACCTATGCATGGCTTGGCTATTATTCAAAAGAAGGAATACTCGCATGGTTCATAATCACATTCATTGCCAGATTTCCGCATATTTTTATATATACATACGGAGCGGAGCGTGTGCTGAGTAATCAGTATGGATTTATAATCGCAGGCGGTGTTATAGCTACTATCGTGTATCTTATAGTGCTTGTATATATTCGAAAGCGTAAAAACGGAAAATGGAAAAGGTAACCTTCAAAAAAGAATATCTTACTTCCCATGCACTTGCGATTTTGAATAATCGTGAGGGTTTTAGGGATGATACGCTTTTTCCAAGGCTCCCAGAACTTCAAACAGATAAGAATAACCCTTTTGATGTGGTGACTACAGAAATCCTTAGCTGCGGTAAATATGAGATATGTAGCTTTATTCAGATGCATTACCTCGATTATCTTTCAAAAAGAGATTACAGATTTTTGGATGAAGTGATAGCTGTAATAAAAACTATAGGCTATCCAATAATTGATTATGAGAAAAAGGAGCAGCTTCTTCGTATAATCAGTAAACTTATTGATAAAAGCAACTACTGTGTCTGGCTTTGCTCATCAGCAGAGGATATCTATAACTATTACATTAAGGACTATATCCCACGCGCGGATAAGATTAGCGAGGGCTATGCGGCTTCTTGCCCTGATTTTGAGATAAAATCAGCCTGTAGCCTGGATGAATATGCTAATAAGTATGTTTCTAAGATACAGCTTCCAGATGAATTCACCTTTCTATGTGATTTAGGAGAAGCAGGAGCACTTATGTGCTTTGATGGCTTACAGATTCCACAAAAATCCAATTAAACGAGTAAAATATAATTTATTAAACTCTTAGCCATATATGTCTAAAAGAATAATCAGATTATGTAGGCTTTACTTCAATCAATATTGGAGTAAAGTCTATTTACTTTGCATGGATATTTAGGTAAAATAAGAAAATACTACAACGTTGTACCAAATCAAGAAAAAGAAAGAGTTGGGGATTAATTATGGCTGATAGCAATATTGATATGGAGAAGCTTTTCAGGGAATACATGGAGAAATTCAAAAAGCTCCTTGAAGACCTGCCACTACCGATTGTCGCTAAAGAGGGTGAGATGCAGGAGATAATGCTACCTGCTGATGATGGAGTAAAGCTTCGTACATGGCTTTTTATTCCTGAGGGCATTAAGGGACCTTTCCCTACAATCGCAGTCAGGACCTGCTATGACAATCAGGCTGAAATGCTGAAAATGAAGGCAGCAGCCTTTAACAAGAGAGGCTTTGCATTTGCTGTTCAGTGGTGCAGAGGAACAAATGGCTCTGAGGGAGAGTGGGTTCCAAACATCAATGAGAGAGCAGACGGTCTTTCCTTTATGAGATTCCTTGCTAATGATGAGAAAGTCAAGAATATTGGATACTGGGGAGATTCATATCTGGCTCTTACAGGCTGGTGTATGGCTGATGCTGTACCGGATAAGGTTAAGACCATGTACCTTGGTGTATATGGATGCTTCAGGCATGTTTCTGCCTACAAGGATGGAATGTTCAGACAGGATATTCTTACTGACTGGGCTATGTCAAATGCAGGAAAAGAGGTAAAGGCTGGCTATCTTGAGAGTGCAGCATACAGACCTCAGGTTGAAGTGGATGAGAAGCTGTGGGGAATAAAGCTTCCCTGGTATAGAGACTGGATAACACATACAGATGCAGATGATCCTTACTGGAAGGAGGGCTTCTGGGGTGATCTTATGGAAATCCCTTCGAAGGTAAAGATACCTGTTTATGTGAAGGAAGGCTGGTATGACCATCATCTTGGAAGCGCTGTAAGAACCTGGGAAGCATTATCTGATGAAGTAAAAAAGAAAAGTGTATTCGAGATTGGTCCCTGGAATCATGCATATATGCCTTGCGTTGATAATCAGACTATGGACAATCTCAAGGATGATTCACAGGAATCTCCTCTTTTGTGGTTTGATAAGATTCTGAATAAAGAGGCTGATACTGAGGGAGAAATCAGGCTATACAGAGTTGGTGCTGATAAATGGGATATTCAGAAATCATTCCCTACTTCTAAGAAAAAGGAGAAGAAGCTTTATTTCTCTGCAGAAGAGGGGAAGGCGTTAAAGGAAGAGAACAGCACTGATGAGATTGGTATAAGCTATATTTATGATCCTGAGAATCCGATTTACTCAAATGGCTCAGAATCCACATTCCATTCCATGCAACAAAATGGTTCACATATACAGCCCAAGATGGATTACAGAGAGGATGTTCTTAGCTTTATTTCGCAGGATCTCGCAGAAGACCTGCATGTAAATGGCAAGATAAATATCAATCTTACAGTATCCTCAGATGCTCCTGATACGGCCTTTACAGCCAAGGTTATGGAGGTATATGAGGATGGAAGAGCCTACAATGTCAGAGGAAGCATAACAACTCTTGGCTATAGGAATGACACGCCTCACAGAATCAAGTACGAACCTGGTGAAAAGGTCAATATTTCAATAAAAATGTGGGATATAGACTGGAGCTTTAAGAAGGGCAGCAGAATAAGAGTTGATATCAGCTCATCAGATTTTCCTCAGTATAGTGCTCACACAAATAATGAAGGAGTCTGGTCACTTCAGGATACCGTAAGAAAAGCAACACAGACGGTCTATTTTGGAGGAAATAACGAGTCCTATATAGAATTACCTATAGAGTAAAAAATAACCGGAAGGCGGCGCCTTCCGGTTTTGTATATTTATTCCTTTGAAGCTTCTTTAAGTGCTGCGACAATTTCTGCCTCAGTACTCATAGCCATTACCTTTTCTGTAAGGGTATCAGCTTCCTGTTTTGACCACTTGGAAATGATGCAGCGGGCTGTAAGTACTAATACAGGGTTAACGCTGTATTCATCAAGTCCAAAGGACATAAGAAGAGGTATCATCAGAGGATCTGCTGCAGCTTCTCCACACATTCCAACAGGAATGCCTGCCTTCTTACCACACTCGATTATGTTCTTTATAGAACGAAGAACTGAGGGCTGGAAGGAAGAGTAGAGATAAGCAACATCAGGGTTACCTCTGTCTACGCTCATTGTGTACTGTGTGAGGTCATTTGTTCCTATTGAGAAGAAATCAGCTTCTTTGGCAAGAAGATCGGCAATAAGAGAAGCGGAAGCAGTTTCAATCATGCATCCTACTTCAATATTCTTGTCAAAGTCGATATTTTCAGAGGTGAGATCTGACTTTATGGCTTCAACAAGAGCTTTCACGCTGCGCATCTCGTCTACAGTTGTTACGAGAGGAACCATGATCTTTACCTTACCAAAGGCACTTGAACGCACAATTGCGCGAAGCTGAGTCTTATAGGTATCCTCGTTACCAAGGCAGTATCTAACTGCACGATATCCAAGGAAAGGATTTTCTTCTTTTTTCATTCCAAGATAAGGAATATCCTTATCACCACCAATATCAAGAGTTCTGATGATAACTGTGCGGCCCTTCATGGTTTCAACTGCTTCTTTATAAGCCTCAAACTGTTCATCCTCTGAAGGAAGATGAGTATTGTCCATGAACAGGAATTCTGAACGGAAAAGGCCAATACCTTCGCCGTCGCACTCCATAGCTTTCTTTGCATCCTTGGGAGTACCAATGTTGCAGAAAAGCTCGAGTTTCTCGCCATCAGCTGTAAGAGTCTCTTTACCAATAAAGGTCTTAAGCTCAGACTGTTTACGGATAAATTCCTCTCTCTTAAGCATGTACTTTGAAAGAATGTCACCATCAGGATTGATATATACATCACCCTCTGTACCATCGAGGATAGCTGTATCCTTATCCTTAACCTCATCCACAATTCCGGGAACGGAGAGTACTGCAGGAATTTCAAGAGCTCTTGCAAGGATTGCTGAGTGTGAAGTTTTTCCACCAATCTCGGTAATAATACCTGTTACGTTCTCTTTGACAATCTGAGAAGTCATGGAAGGAGTTAAATCCTTACAAACAAGTACTGTACCAGGCGCAACCTTGCTGATATCGATATCTTCAATGCCGAGGAGCTTTTTAAGGACGCTTACCTTAACATCTGCTATATCAGAAGCTCTCTGGCGCATCATGTCATCATCCATCTTGGAAAACATTCCGATGAACATATCACATACGGCAGTAAGAGCTGACTCAGCGCACTGACCAGAATCAATCATTTTATCCATTTCACCGGACATGGCAGGATCAGAGATCATTACTGCATGTCCCATAAGGATTTCAGCTTCCTTAGGTCCAATTCTTTTTCTGATATCCTCAGCCATGGCATTTGTTTCTTCAACAAAGTCAGCAATCGCTTTATGAAAACGATCCTTTTCAGCAGCAGTATCAGTTACCTGCTTAGCTTCAAATGAAAGATCATGCTCTATAATACGGCAAATGCTGCCGATACCTATTCCTCTTGATGCGGCTATTCCTTTGTACATTAGTTACCTCCGTATGTAAATTAAAAGGAAGTTCTGCTCTCGGGCGTTGCCCTCGCCAGAACAAAGTAGTACACCAGACTCGAAAGAACCTCGTCAGGTGATTACTTTAGTCTCCCATTCCTGCTTCGATGAATTCTGAAAGCTCAGCAAGAGCCTTTTCTTCATCGGGACCGTCGCACTGAAGTTCAATCTCAGAACCACACTTGATGCAAGCGCTCATAAGGAACATAACACTCTTGCAGTCATAGCTGTTTCCATTAAAGAGAATCTTTACATCGCTGTCGAAGGGAGTTGCCTTCTGAGAAAGAAGAGAAGCGGGACGCATGTGCATACCCTGTTCGTTTTTAACTGTAATATTCTTTGATACCATAATTGTTTCCTTTCATAAATAAAAAACTTTTAAAAACGGGTAAGGCACAGCCGCAGAATACGACTGTGCTCCCCATGAATTAACTATAAAAAATTGATTACTGCTCTACGTTTTTCTTAAGTACTCCAAGAAGGAAACAGCTTATTACTGAGCCTGCAAGAAGTGCTACAAGATACATAGCTACATTTCCTACAACAGGGAATACGAAGATTCCGCCGTGAGGTGCCATAAGTGTGCACTTAAATGCCATTGAAAGGGCACCTGCTACTCCAGAACCTACCATAAGGGAAGGAATAACGTGGAGAGGATCAGCTGCTGCGAAGGGAATAGCTCCTTCTGTAATGAAGCAAAGTCCCATGATGAAGTTTACAGGACCTGACTTTCTCTCAGCAGGAGTAAACTTATTTTTGAAGAAAATAGTTGCAAGTGCGATAGCGATAGGAGGAGTCATACCACCAACCATAACTGCAGCCATGATCATCCAACCTGTAGGATCGCTCTGGCTTGCTGTTGCAAGAGCAGCAGTACCAAATACATAAGCTGCCTTGTTGAGAGGACCACCCATGTCAGTTGCCATCATTGCACCAAGTATTGCACCAAGAATTACGATTGAGCCGCTGCTCATTCCATTAAGTACGCCTGTGATCCATGCGTTAAGTGCACCAACGATAGGGTTGATAGCGCACATAACAAGACCAATTACAAGGATGCCGCAGAGAGGGTAGATAAGAACGGGCTTAATTCCCTCAAGTGCTGCCGGAAGGCCATCAGTGAGCTTTCTGATTCCAAGTACGATGTAACCTGCTGCAAAACCTGCTACAAGAGCGCCGAGGAATGCTGAAGGGATGTCACCGCCGGGAGCTGCAAAGGTTGCACCTGATGCTGCAAGAGCGCCACCAACGAAACCAACTGCAAGACCAGGTCTGTCAGCAATACTCTGAGCAATGAATCCGGCAAGGATAGGAAGCATGAATCCAAATGCTGTTCCACCAATTGATTTAAACCATGCAGCTATAGGTGTGTTGCTACCAAAGTTTGAAGGATCAATTGAATAGTCATCTAAAAGGAATGCGATAGCGATAAGGATACCACCACCGATAACGAAGGGAAGCATGTGTGAAACACCATTCATAAGGTGCTTATATGCTTTTCTTCCAACGCTTTCATTATCAACATAAGAATCTTCTGTGCTAGCGCCGCCCTGATGACGATATACAGGAGCATTTCCATCTGTTGCCTTTGAAACAAGGTCAGCTGCACCGTGGATAGCATCAGCGGTAGAAGCCTTGATGAGCTTCTTGCCATCGAAACGAGCCATCTCTACATTCTTATCAGCAGCAATGATAACTGCATCAGCCTTTTTGATTTCTTCAGCTGTAAGTACGTTCTTAGCTCCGCCAGAACCATCAGTCTCAACCTTGATGCTGATGCCCTGGTTTGAAGCTGCCTGCTCAAGAGCTTCAGCAGCCATGTAAGTGTGAGCGATACCTGTAGGACATGCTGTAACACCTACGATATATGAAGCAGACTTGGAAGGAGCAGCACTTGCCGGAGCCTTTTTATCCTTAGCAGCTTCCTGCTCATCGATGAGCTTTAAGAATTCATCTGCTGTCTTAGCTTCGATAAGAGAATTGGAGAAGCTCTGGTCCATGAGCATTGTCATGAGCTTTGAAAGAACTTCAAGGTGAGTATCTGCAGCACCGTCCGGAGCAGCTATCATAAAGAAGAGCTTGCTGGGATTCTTATCAAGAGATTTGTAATCAACTCCTGAAGGAACTGTGATAGCAACAAGACCGGGCTTATTTACAGCAGCAGTCTTTGCGTGAGGAACAGCAATTCCCATTCCTACAGCTGTAGATCCTTTTGCCTCTCTGGCCTCGATTGCCTTTTTAAATTCGGCTTTGTCATTAAGGTTTCCAACCTTGTCATGAAGAGCTACCATGATGTCTATTGCAGCATTCTGATCTGCAGGAGACTCATTTAAGCTTACCCCATCTTTTTTGAGTAGATCTGTGATTTTCATTGTATCTCCCTTTCTGCGCAGAGCGCTTGTGATTTCGGAAAAGCGAACCCCGAAATACTTTTTATATTGACGAAAACCCCAAGTTATTACTTAAGTGTCTCGTAAATACTTTTTATATAATCGCCTGTGGCCAAATCATCTGAGAAAGCAGTAGCGCTTCCTGCTGCGGTACCCATGTTAAGGGCTACCTTGTAGTCTTTGGTCTTCATGTAGCCTGCAACAAAGCCTGCTACCATTGAATCGCCGGCGCCTACTGAGTTTTTAACAGTTCCCTTAGGAACACCTACTCTGTAGCGATCGCCATCTTCAGTTATGAGCATTGAACCATCGCCTGCCATGGAGATGAGAACATTTCTTGCACCCATTTCTTGGAGTTTTTTAGCGTGTTCAAAGAGCTCGTCATCAGTAGTAAGAACCTTTCCAAACATTTCTCCAAGCTCATGATTGTTGGGCTTTATAAGGAAAGGATGATATTTAAGGACGTTCATAAGAAGATCCTTAGTGGCATCAACGACGAACATGATGTCTCTGCCCTGAAGTCTTTCCAAGATGATCTCGTAAACATTGCTTGGAAGAGAACTTGGGATGCTTCCTGCAAGGATAAGCACATCGCCTGCTGTGAGCTTGTCGAGCTTATATAAAAGCTCATCAAGTGCATCCTGTGAAATAGAAGGGCCCTGAGCGTTTATCTCAGTTTCTTCGTCAGATTTAATCTTCACATTGATTCGTGAGATTCCTTCTGTCAGCATGATGAAATCAGCGATGATTCCCTTGTTGATAACACTTTCAACAATTGCTTCGCCTGTGAATCCGGCAGCGAAGCCAAGAGCAGTGTTCTCAATATCCAGATTCTTAAGGATAGTGGAAACGTTGATTCCCTTACCACCAAAGAAGCAATCCTCGGAAACACTTCTGTTGGTCATGCCTGGATCCAAGGGCTTGTCCATGCGGACAACATAGTCGATTGCTGGATTAAAAGTAACTGTATAAATCATTTAAGCCTCCTGTATTGAAACTGCCTTTATGATTGTCTGATCCTTGTATTTCTTATTTGGTTCCTCATCTGTTATGATGACGCAGCTGTGAAGATCTGAAAAAGTAACAGAGCTTACAACCCCAAACTTACTGTGATCAGCAAGAACATAAGATAGATAAGTATGTTTTATTGCTTCAGCTTTTACCAAAGCTTCATCAACGTCCGGTGTAGTGAAACCTGCCTGGACGGAGATACCATTTGTTCCCATAAAGGACTTTGTAAAATGAAATTTTTTGAGTGCCTCCACACAGTCAGGACCGATAACAGCCTCTGTAACTGGCTTTATTCGACCACCAATAATCATGGTGGAGAGACCTCTCTCCAAAAGCCTCTTGGCATGAACTACACCATTGGTGATGTACTTTGCTTTCTTATTAGTAATGTGGTCGATGAGGTGAAGAGTAGTTGTTCCCGAATCGATATATACAAAATCATTATCCTGGATAAGGGAAGCAGCATATTCGGAAATAAGATCCTTTTCAGCTGTATTTTTTTGTGCCTTCTCAGCAACTGAGGGCTCAATGGTGTTCACGTCCTTGGCACTAAGAGAAGTAGCTCCGCCAAATACCTTGAGTATGCGCCGCTCATCATGAAGAGCAGTGAGATCACGTCTGATGGTAGCGGCGGAAGCGTCAAGTGCATCAACGAGCTCCTGAACAGTTACAGCCTTGTGTTCTTCTATATAAGCAACAATTTCATTACGTCTTTCTTCTGTGAGCATTTATGATTATCTCCTATGAAAAATGTGAGCGAAATAGATTGCTGTCACTCTAAAATAAAGAATATCATCATAAATAATCACAGTCAATCACGGAAAATCATTAATGAGTTTTAAAGTTTAACAAAAATGAGCAAAAAACTTGTAAATAATCACAACCTCGTACAAACGTGATTCAATATAAGCTATATAGAAGACAACTATGACCATTTTCATTTTTATAATGTATTTAGTACAATAAAAATGATGCTGGATTTGGCTTTTGAAAAAGGTAATTGACCGACTAAAAGCTTGAATATACATATAATGGGAGAGAAAAATGAGCGAACTAATCTGGGCAGAAGAGGCTCTCAGAAAAGTAATAGAAAAAGAAAGAGCAGTGGTAAAAAGGAATTATGACAAGCTTCCATACACTGCTGTTAATCATGTTTTTGATGATAAATCAAAGGACAATGTCTGCTGGTGGACCAACGGATTTTACGGAGGAATGCTTTGGCAGTTATATAGAGAAACCGGGGATGACGAGTTCATGAAGGCAGCTGAGAGGGTTGAAGAAAAGCTCGATGCGAATTTCCTTGATTATAATGGCATGGATCATGACAGCGGATTCAAGTGGCTTCTTACAGCTGTGGCTAATTACAGGTTTACAGGAAATGACAAGTCAAAGAATCGTGCGCTTTTAGCTGCTGCGAACCTGGCTGGCAGATACAACTCAAAAGGAAAGTTCATTAGAGCCTGGAATGACTGGGGTGATGGAAGAGATACAAGAGGATGGGCGATTATCGACTGCATGATGAATCTTCCTCTTTTATACTGGGCTACAGAGACCATGGATGATCCACGATTTTCGCAGATTGCAGAAAATCATGCAAATACAGCTATGGACAGCTTTATTAGAAAGGATGGCTCATCCAGACACATAGTAGAGTTTGGGTTAAATGGTGAAGGCTTTATTAGAGAGCATGGAGGACAGGGCTATGCTGAGGGTACTGCCTGGACAAGAGGACAGACCTGGGCTATTTATGGCTTTGTTATGAGCTATATTCATACAAAAAACGAAGCATATTTAAAAACTGCCATGAGAGTTGCAGACTTTTTCGTAGAGCACATCCCGGAAAGCGGACTTATTCCAGTGGACTTTATGCAGCCAGAAGAGCCTGCCTATGAAGATTCGACGGCAGCAGCGATTGCAGCATGTGGGCTTCTCCATCTTGCTGAGGAGGTACAGGGTGCTGCAGACAGGCTTAAATACCAGACTGCGGGAATAAAGCTTTTAAAGACGCTTACAAATGAAAGATGTGATTTTGATCCGCAGCATGATGATCTGCTTATTAACTGCACTGCAGCCTATCATGACAAGGAGCATCATTTCCCTATAATTTACGGAGATTACTTTTATATAGAGGCAATGCTTTATCTTTTAGGAAGAGGCGAGTATCTATGGTAAATTTTTTTGAAGTTAAAAAACCTGATTTTGATTTAAGTCCTTACACAGGACTGACAAGGCAGAACTGGATCGATGCAGGTGTCTATCTTTTAGAGGGAATGTTTGAGAATCTTGAAAGTATAGAGTCTGCGCCTGTAGTTCCAAGAAGCGAAATGAAGGTTACATATCCTCATATCGGAGCGCCTGATTCACAGATTGAAGCTGAGAGAAGAGCTGAGATTTTCGAAGGACTTACGAGAACCTTCTTTATAGGATCAGTTCTTATTCATGAGAATCCAGAGATAGAGATAGGTGGGATAAAGCTTCGTGATTACTATAGCCTGCACATTCTTCGTGCCCTTACGGATGAGAAAAGCCCTGAATATGTGAGCACGTATGACGAGCTTGTGGAGATAACCGGAAGTGATGATCCATCGAGATGTTTCCAGCAGACAGTAGAAACCTGTGCATTGGTGATTGGTCTTTGGGCCTGCAAAGATGAAATCTGGAACAGATATTCAAAGGAAGAAAAGGACAGTATAGCGAGTTTTCTGCAGGGCTATGCTAAAGCACCGACTGTTCCGCAGAACTGGCGTCTTTTCAACATGCTTGATATGGCGTTTCTTCATATGGAAGGCTATGAGATAGATGAGCATATTATGAGAGAGCATGCTCAGGCAATCCTTTCCTATTATGCTGGAAACGGATGGTTCAGAGATGGTCACAGCTTTGACTATTATTCCTGCTGGGCATTCAATGTTTATGCTCCTATCTGGAATGTCTGGTACGGATATGAGAATGAACCTTACATTGCTGAGAAATTTGAGGAAGCATCAAATGAACTGATGGAGACCTATCCTGACTTTTTCGACAAGGATGGCTTTACCATGATGTGGGGCAGAAGCTGCATTTACAGATTTGCTGCAGTAAGTCCTTTTGATGCTAATTTCCTTTTAAAGAACCCTAAAGCAGACCCGGGTAGAGCAAGAAGAATATGCTCAGGATCACTTCTGCAGTTTTTGCAACGAGATGATTTCTTAATTAATCATGTACCAAGCCTTGGCTTTTATGGTCAGTTCATGCCACTTGTTCAGGGGTATTCCTGCGCAGAGTCAGTGTACTGGCTTGGAAAGGCGTTCCTTTGTCTGCATTTACCCGCTGACCACCCATTCTGGACAGCAAAGGAAAATAATGGCGACTGGGATGAAACTGAATCTCAGGAAAGCGGAGTTAAGGATAATGTGAAGGTTACAACACTTGATGGACCTGCACTTTGTTTTTCCAATCATAAGAAGAATGGAACAACGCTTCTTAGAACAGGTAAGGTAGTTAAGGCTTTTTCAGATGAGCATGGAATGTGGAATTATTCTAAGCTTACCTTTAATTCGAAGTATCCTTGGGAATCAGGGCCACTTGCAGAGAATGCACCTCAGGTTGCCCTTTCACAGCAGTATATTCTTACAGATGGCACAACTGGGGATGTTCAAAAATGCAATGTGACCTTCTGGCATGGCGAACGGGACGGAGTGCTGTATAGAAGACAGTTCTTTAACTACAATCTTGAGAACGAATGCCACTGGATCAATGCAATGAATCTGGCTGATATTCCGGTGAACTATGGTATCCTCAGAATTGATAAGATGAGACTTTTCAGGCCTGATATGACACTTACTCTTGGCGCATTTGGTTTTCCTGATAATGGAAAAACTGAAATCATGCGAAAGGATAAGAAGGGCAGATTTGCAGCAAAGGCAATCATTCTAAAGGGATATGATTCGCAGAAGAGGAAGAAACAGCTTGCCATGACAATCTATAAGGGATGGCAGAAAATAGATGTATTGCATAGTACAGGTACGAATCCTGATTCTGCAAATTCCATCGTTGTATATGGAAAGTATCATAAGAAACATATCTATGACAGTAGTGAGAACTATGTGCTTATATCCCAGGTAATTACAAAGGAGAGCCACGAGGACTTTACAGATAATGAGCTTTTCCCTATAGAGAGCATAAAGTTTGCTGATAAGGATAAAACGGGAGCTTATGGAAACATCGATATTAAGCTACACAAAGAGGAAGCAGACAGGGCAGAATATAGCGTCTGCTTTGATGGCATCGAGAGCAGGCTGATGCTGTAATAAAGCTTTGCTTTGCCTTAACCTTTGTCTGATTTAGTGATATATTCAATTTTATAAAAAAGAATAAATAATCTACAAAATATGAGGGGTGGAAAATTGGATAAAGAAGAGTGTTATGGCTTATTTCAGAAATATGTCAGAAACATGAAGGAAATACGTGGCCTTGCCACGCCTGCTATAAAGGATATAAAAAGTCCTGAAGACTATTATGAAATTCTGTACAGTAACTTTGTAAAGATAAGCGAGCTATCTGATGAAAACAGGAAACTGATAGAAAAATATTTAATGCCTGTACTTAAAAATGAAGTGGACATTACGGAAGATACCAAAGAACTGATGCCTCTGTTTGTTGAAATGCTCGTTGAAAACAGTAGCTTCAAAGAGGTTGATGTTCATCTTTCAGAGATATTGTCGGATATTTTCCTATCGGATGATGGCGACAGCGAAAAAGTTGATGAGAACTCTCGTGTTATTTCCATGGCAAAGAAGGTAAAGTCTGACTATATTGTTATTTCAGGCCTTACAAGGTACCACAACCCGGATACCCTGAAAATCAGAAAGCTTGCCTTGGATAACAGGAATCAGCTTGCAACATATCTTGAAAAGGATGCATTTAGTAAGCTAAGTGATGAAGCAAAGGGCATGGCTCTTCAGTTTTCTTTGATGGGAGCACTGCTGTATGAAAATAACCTTTATCGTATGCCGGACAGCTACTGGCAAAGGTGTTTAGACATACTTGAGACTGCTTTGGATATACTAAATGATCCTTTCTACAAAGAGAGCTTACCGGATTACGCTTGGGACGCGTATGAGTTTAGGATTTATTATTATGGAAGCTTTCTTGCATATTCAATTTTGCCAGAGAGCGTTGCAAAGAAAGCATACATATATGCCCAGAAGGCCTTGGAGTTTCTAAAGACCTGTACTAATGAAAATATTGTTGCTGCAGTAGATGAAGAGCAGGAGAGGGATCTTTTGTACCTTGCTTCTGTTCAGGCTGGATATGTTTCAGCAAGGGATGCCTGCGATGTGTTTTATGAGGCGTATGAAAAACGAGACAGGTTAGATTATTCAACCACAGGGATAAATAAAAATCTTGATACGCCATCTTCATATCTGTCTATTTCCAAAATGATGGATTTACAGCTTAATGAGAAGGAGTATGACAGATATAAGGAGATAGAGGATTCAGTTATTGAGTATCTTTATAAGATTCCAAAGAAAAGTGATCAGTATCTGAAATGTGTGACAATACTTGTGAATTTCCCTATTTATTTCAGGGAAGTTCCCGGCGCTATGACTTTTGAAGAGTTTTGCCTCAATGCATTTGCCACTATACATCCACAGACTTATGTCCACAGCAAAATGGTTGCAAGATTCTCAGAATGTCTGGTGCGCCATCTCTTAAAACTCCACCCGGAGTATTTTATTGGCTACCCCGGATGCGATGATACGGACCAGGTAAAACATAATGCAGAAAAGATAATAAACTACACTTATCACGCAGCTTTGTGCCATGATATCGGAAAAATCTTCATTATTGACACTATTTCCATGTATGGAAGAGACCTTATGGATGATGAGTTTTCTCAGATAAAGAATCATTCCGAGTCAGGTGCGAGAATAGCTTCTGAGCACGCATCAACTAAGGATTACGTGGATGTAATAAAGGGACATCACGTCTGGTACGATTGCACCGGCGGATATCCTGATAATTTTGATACATCCAAGAGTAAGTACAAGGTAATTATAGATATTGTTATGGCAGCAGACTGTCTTGATGCTGCAACCGATATTGTCGGAAGAAGCTATAACATAGGAAAAACCTTCTCTGATTTCGAGATGGAAGTCAGAGAAGGCGCGGGTTCACGTTATGCTCCGTACCTTGTGGAACTTTTGGGAGATACGGAGACGAGGAAAGATATTGAGTATCTGTTAAACGAAGGCAGAAAGAAGATTTACAGTGAAGCCTTTTTGCGTATAAAGCAGAATATTATTTCACTGAGTCCATGATGACACTTGCTCTGTACCTTGAGAAGTTGAATTTTCTGATCTCATTGTATTTATAGTCATCATCATAGTTCCAGCTCTTGTAATCATACAAAAGTGTAGGATATTCAAGGTAAGCAGGAAGTGCATCCTCTGAGAGCTCATCACAGAAGAAGTATTTTGTTGTGTATGAAACAGTACTTCCTGCAATTTCTTCCTTTGTCATTCTTGAAAGGTCATACCTTGCAATCTGGTAATCGGGGTTTGAGAAAACAAATGCAAGGTAGAGAATGGTTACTGTAACCATGCATGTGTTAAACACAGGAAAATTCTTGTTGTATAGCCCTATAAGGAGAGCTGCAAGCCAGAGCCCCAATACTGCAAGGAACCACAGTGTAAATACTCTGAGGAAAGTCAGATCATAAGCGTTTATATACATGATCATTCTCATAGCACTTGATGCGATCATGATGTAGGTGCAGGCTCCGATAATTGTGAGAATTACCTTTAATGCTGTTTTTTCCACAAAGAGCTTTTCACAGGTGATCACAAGAATGAGGTTCATTGTGCACACTGCAAGTAGCTGGTAAAAGCCCTCATGCGCGTACTCAGCGTAGGTGTAGTTTGCAGGAAGAGTCATATTTCCTATAAAAAGGAAGAGTATCTGAACAACGCTGAAAACTACATATACAAATCCGATAAGTGCAGTTAAGGTAATTCCGACAACAGGGTTAAAGGATCCCTTTTTCACAACAACCTGTTTTCCTTCTCTTTTAAAGAGAATGCAGGGCAGAAGATAAGCTGACCAGAAAGCGATAAGTGCTACCAAAGCTAATCCGACAATATCCCACATATTCTCGGGAAGTTTAATGAACTTTGTCATATTTTCAATAAGTGTCCTGAACACAATATCAGCTGATGCGAGAAGAGCAACAACTATTAAAAGGAATGGAATGGCAAGAACGATTCCAACAATCACTGAAGCAAGTATGCCATTTTTCTTTTTTGTTTTTGTAAGGGCACGAAATCTTCTAAAGGCAGATGCATCCACAAGCGGAACGTGAAAATTAGCAAGAGGTATGAAGATTGCCTTAAGTATCTGGAGCATCCATGCCACGATATCCCAGCCCTTTGTATCAAGGTAAAGGTGGAGAAGGAAGCTAAAGAGCAGAAGCGTAATTGCAAGTCCGTCATACCAGATAATAGCTCCGTTAGCTGTCATGCATTTATTCACTGAAAGAGCCATGAGTGAAAGCATATAAAAAATGTTCAGTGCTTTCCTGCCATCCCTGTTTTCAAAGATTGAAAGTCCGTCTTTTTCCCTGACAAAGTGAATAAGGATCAGTGTTCCAAGCATGTAAAAAGGATAAGTTATTCCTGAATGGTTTCTGTAGAGACAGAAGGTGTGGAGTACTGCATAAATAAGAGCGATAAGCGCATATTTCCCAAATGATACAGCGTCCCCTTCCTGTTGCTCCTGCACAGGTGCGTAGTTATATATAGGCGCGCCCTGTACTGTTCCGTCTGAAAATACAATAGTATTATTTTGAGTATTACCTGATTCAATTTCCTGATTGTTGACTGATACAGCTTCATTAATACCTGTATTCATATATAGTTCCCTCCGTTGCCCAAAGGCATGATTTTTACTGTTCATCATCGGGGACAAATTCGAGTATATCTCCCGGCTGACAGTCAAGCTCTCTGCAGATTGCATCCAGAGTCTGGAGCCTTACTGCTTTAGCTTTGTTGTTCTTTAGGATTGAGAGATTTGCAAGGGTGATATCGACCTTACCTGCAAGCTCTGTCAGTCCTATTTTCCGTTTTGCCATCATTACATCTAAATTTATTATGATTGCCATGTTTACCTGTGCTCCTAATATCCTTATCAGAGTGAAAAATCCCAGATGGTTTCACTTTAAATTGTAAGATCATTTTCCTCCTTGTATCTGACTGCCTTATCAAATACCCTTGCAAGGACCTTGCTAAAAAGACCTGCGAAGAGGAAAACTGCCGCTGTTACAAGTGAAGCGGGAGTGAAGTAAATAAGGTTTCTAAGAAGCTTTACTGCAGCAATGATAAAAGCATAAAGCGCCATTCTGTCGAGACTTGTCACGTTTTTCTGGACAAAGCAGTCATCCTTAATGACGGTGCTCATCATACTGCGAAGCTCTTTTAAGATAAGAAGAGCCATGGCTCCGGCACACATTATTGTTATCACTGCAAATATGTAATGATCATTTATCGCAGCATATTCTGTGTGCTCACCTAAAATTGCGATTACCAGCTCCACTGCTTTTCTAAGTGAAATAGGAACCAGTACCTCCAGCACGAGTCCGATGTAAAAAAGAATATCGAGAACCCGCTTAACCCAAATGTTCAATGCATTGTTCATTTTGACCTCCGGTATTGCTTTTAGTTATAACTTGATTTTGTTATATCACCAGGAGAAAAAGAAATCAATAAAAATTTATCGAAAAACAATAAATAATAATCGAGTTACGGAAAGCGTGAAGACGAAAAAATTGTCTGGAATGCCGGAAAATGCGAGCAAATGCGAGAAAAAAAGAGGCTCAGAAGAGCCCCTTGAGTTCAGATAAATCATTTAGTTTTTTGTAGTACAAATCGCCAATCTCTGCGGAATCATCATTCTGATCCGGTATATAGATTGTGGGAATACCTGCAGCTACAGCTGACCTTACGCCATTTGGCGCATCTTCAACAGCGATGCAGTTTTCCTTTGGCACGCCAATCTGCTCAGCGGCATAGATGTAGATATCAGGAGAGGGCTTGCCTTCCTTTACCTGGGTTGCGCAGCAGATTTTATCAAAGTATTCGAAAAGACCGACCTTTTTTAAATATCTCTCTGTGCGTTCCTCATCAGTGGCAGTGGCGGTGGAGATAAGAATTCCGCGGTCTTTAAGCCACTTTAGGATTTCCTTTGCACAGGGCTTTAACTGGATGCCTTCTTTCGCAATAAGCTCCTCAAAAATCTCTTTTCTGTATGCTCTTACTTTGTCGTAGTCAAAATCCTCGCCGTACCATTCCTTGAACTTACGTGGGGCAAAGGGCCTTCCAAAGCTTCTAAGCTGCAGAGTCTGCTCCCTGGTCATTGTATAACCAAAGTGTTCAACTGCCTTTGGCCATATAATCTGATAATATTTTTCTGTATCAATAAGTGTTCCGTCGAGATCGAAGAGAACGGCTTTGATTTCCATATTTTTTATACCTGCTTATTTTTTTAATTAACTACTTAAGTTTATATTACAGCTTATATAAAATAAATAGAAAATTTAGATTTAATACACTGAATCTTTATTTACACAATATGGGGTATGGGCTAAAATATTAGTATACGCGACGTCTAACGAAGTAATGGATTCTGATAAATAGAGTGCGAGGGGATTTTATGGATCAGGTACTTTCTAATGACCAGATAGATACTTTGGGTGAAATTGCCAACATCAGTATGGGTAATTCCGCAACAACACTTAGTATGATGGTTAATCGTAAGGTTGACATTACTACACCGAATGTTTCAGTCATCAAAAGAAGTGAAACGCTTGATGACTATGAGAAATCATGCATATTTGTGCAGATTCATTATGTAAAGGGGCTCACTGGCAATAACGTTCTTATCCTCAAGGAGACAGACGTTAAGGTTATGACCGACCTTATGATGGGCGGAGACGGAACTAATACTGCCGGTGATATTTCGGAGCTTCATCTTAGTGCAGCTTCGGAAGCAATGAATCAGATGATGGGAGCCAGCGCCACATCTTTATCAATGATGCTTGGAGTTCCCACTGATATTAGTACACCTGTAGTCAATCAGATTGACGTAGACAGTGTAAAAATATTTGAAAAGAGTTTTGAGACTTCCTATGATAATTTCGTGAAGATTGCATTTAGAATGACAATCGCCGGTCTTATAGACTCTGTAATGGTTCAGCTTTATCCTGTACAATTCGCTCGTGAGATGTGCGCAAAATTTATGGCAAACGAAGCGGAGAGTTAAATTTTCATGAACAAAGCAGAAGTTTTAGAAATACGTAAACAATTCACACCCGACAGATGCACGATAGATCACATCTGCGGGTGTTATGTTGATTACGAAAAAAACAAGAGACTTGTTTTTCGTAAAGCATTTGGAAGCATCCCTGAAGAGGAGATGTTTAAATATCTTGATATCTTCAAGCATACTCTTTCTGGAGTATTTGGAAGAAGTCTTATTAATCTGGAATTCCCTATTGATCAGGAGCAGGAGGGAGGAACTCAGGAGTTCCTTTTAAAGCTCAGAGATTCTCATCTTGAGGATGATGCTTTAATAGATGAATTCTATGACAAAATCATTGCTAATTACATTTATGGAGAGAACTACTATATAATTCTTGTTCATGCTATCTATGATATTCCCGGTGTGACTAAGGATGGTATCGAGATGGAGGACTCTTCAGATAACATCTATGATTACATAATGTGTAGTATCTGTCCTGTTAATCTGTCTAAGGCTGCTCTTGGCTATAATGAGAAAACCAATGAGATAGAAGATAGATTCAGAGACTGGGTGGTTGATGGACCAGGAAAGGGCTTCCTTTTCCCTGCATTCAACGACAGAAATGTTGATATTCACAACATGCTTTATTTCACAAAGAAGCCTGATGATCTTCAGCCTGAATTTGTGGAAGCTATGTTTGGCGGCAGAGCTCCTATGTCAGCACCTGAGCAGAAGGATCTTTTCCAGACTCTTGTGCAGGATACAATAGGTGATGAGGCTGACTATGATGTTATGAGAAATGTCCATGAGAATCTCAACACCATGCTTGAGGAGCATGAGGCTGATGATGAACCCTTTGAGCTTGGCAAGGAAGACGTTAAGCACCTTCTTGCTGACAGTGGTGTTTCTGAAGAGAGAATGGAATACTTCGACCAGAACTATGAGAAGATTGCTGGTGAGATAGAGATGCCTCTTCTTGCAACTAACATTGCCAACACCAGAAAATTTGACATAGAGACTCCTGATGTTGTAATCAAGGTTAAGCCTGATAGAGCAGATCTTGTGGAATCCAGGATCATTGATGGAAGACAGTGCCTTGTTATTGCAGTGGATGACCACATCGAAGTAAATGGAATCAACGTTAGAACTATTCTTGCAAAAGATTGATTTATGCAATCGTGATATAACATAAATATATATGCGATTTAACAAAAAAGACACAATTAGAATATATAATAAACTTTGAATGTTTTGCCAAAAAAGGAGGACGCCTATGCGTTCTCCTACTTTATAAGTAAAAGGGGATTACAATATGGTCAAGAAATTACTTGAAAATCTTGGGGAGTTCAAGCTTCCCAGCATACTGACTCCTGTCTGCATGATAGGTGAGGTTATTGCAGAAATGATCATCCCAATCCTTATGGGTTACATCGTTGACAAAGGTATCGGCGGTGAGGATATGGGATATATTGTAAGAACCGGTATGATAATGATAGTTGTAGCTTTATTCGGACTCCTGGCAGGTATTGGAGGAGCGTTCTTTGGAGCAAAGGCATCAACCGGTTTTGCAAGAAATCTTAGAAAAAGGATGTTTGATAATATACAGACATTTTCCTTTGCAAACATCGACAAGTTTTCATCATCAGGTCTCGTAACCCGTCTTACAACAGATGTTACGAACATCCAGAATTCTTATCAGATGATTCTTAGAATGGCAATGAGAGCACCTGCTTCTATGGTAGTTGCTATGATCATGTCATTTATCATTAGCCCCAAGCTTGCAAGTATTTATCTTGTGGCAGTTATTCTGCTTGCTATCTTCATTATGTTTATTATGAGCAGGGCTACAAAGTATTTCCGAGAAGTATTTGAAAAATATGACAGACTTAACGAGAGCGTTCAGGAGAATGTATCAGCAATCCGAGTTGTTAAGGCTTATGTCAGAGAAGAGTATGAGAACAATAAGTTCAAGACGGCAGCTCTTAATATCTACGAGATGTTTGTAAAAGCCGAGAAGGTTGTAACCTTAAACGGACCTGTGATGATGGGTACTGTTTATGCATGTATTCTTCTTATCAGCTGGGTTGGTGCTCACATGATAGTTTCTAATGAGCTCACAACTGGTGCAATGATGAGTCTTCTCACTTACTGCATGAACATCCTCATGAGTCTTATGATGCTTTCCATGATATTTGTAATGATTACAATGTCTCAGGCGAGCGCAAAACGAATCGTTGAAGTAATTGATGAAACAACAACTCTTGGTAATCCTGCAAACCCTGTTATGGAGGTTAAGGATGGAAGTATCAGCTTTGAGCATGCTTACTTCTCATACAATTCTACTTCTTCAGAGCCTGTTCTTAAGGATATTGACTTAGATATTAAATCAGGAGAGACCATAGGAATTATTGGTGGAACTGGTTCTGCCAAGTCATCTCTTGTAAATCTTATAAGCAGACTTTACGACGTAACTGAAGGTAAGGTAAGCGTTGGTGGAATAAATGTAAAGGACTACGATATGGAGGCACTTCGAAATCAGGTTTCCGTAGTTCTTCAGAAAAATGTACTGTTTTCAGGCACAATATACGAGAATCTTCGCTGGGGTGATCCCAATGCAACCGATGAGGAAGTAAAGAGAGCCAGCAGACTTGCCTGTGCTGATGAGTTCATAGAAAAAATGCCTGATGGTTATGATACCTACATTGAACAGGGCGGAACCAATGTATCAGGTGGACAGCGCCAGAGACTTTGTATAGCAAGAGCGCTTCTTAAAAAGCCTAAGATACTTATTCTTGATGATTCAACAAGTGCGGTTGATACAGCTACAGATGCCAAGATCAGAAAGGCATTTGCAGAAGAGATACCGAATACTACAAAGCTTATTATTGCTCAGAGAATTTCCAGTGTTCAGAACTGTGACAGAATCATAGTTATGGATGATGGAATGATCAACGGCTTTGGAACACATGATGAGCTGCTTGCTGGTAATGAGATTTACAGAGAAGTATACGAATCACAGACTGGACAGAGCGGCGACGCTGACTTTGATGAACTAGAGAGGTAAAAATATATGGCAGAAGAGAAGGTAAAAGAAGTACGTGGTCCTGGCGGACGAGGCAGAATGGGAATGCCAAGGCCAAAGCTTGAAAATCCGGGAAAACTATTTAAGAGACTAATGGGATATGTATTTAAGGACTACGCAGTACATATGATACTGGTTGTTGTTTGCATTATCCTTTCAGTTGTAGCAAGTGTTCAGGGAACACTGTTCACCAAGACACTTATTGATGGATATATAACACCAATGATGGGACAGTCAAATCCTGATTATGGTCCTTTGGCTGGAGCAATTGGAAGAGTTGTTATTTTCTATGCCCTTGGTGTTCTGGCATCATTTGTACAGGCCAGACTTATGATCTATGTAGGACAGGGAACCTTGAAGAACCTCCGTCAGGAGCTTTTTACACACATGGAATCCTTGCCGATTAAGTATTTTGATACTCATGCTCATGGAGATATCATGTCAATCTACACCAATGATATTGATACACTTCGTCAGATGATAGCAATGAGTATGCCACAGCTTTTAAACAGTGCTATTACCATTGTGAGCGTATTTGTTTCAATGGTAATCCTGAGCGTTCCGCTTACAGCTATAACACTGGTAATGGTTGCACTTATGCTTTTTGTATCTGCAAAGGCTACCAAGGCTTCTGGAAAGAACTTCGTAGCACAGCAGAAAAACTTAGGAAGCCTCAACGGATATATTGAGGAGATGATGACAGGCCAGAAGGTTATCAAGGTTTTCTGTCACGAGGATGCAACTATTGAAAAGTTTGATGAATTAAATGAAGCTCTTTATCAGAGTGCATATAAGGCTAATGCATTTTCAAATATCCTTGGACCTATAAATTCACAGCTTGGTAACTTGAGCTACGTTGTATGTGCGATTATGGGTGGTGCAATTGCACTTAACAATTACCTTGGCTTTACAGTTGGTGGACTTGCAAGTTTCCTCACATTTAACAAGAATTTCTCAATGCCTATCAACCAGGTGTCCATGCAGTTCAATAGTATTATCATGGCACTTGCAGGCGCAGAGCGTATTTTTAAACTCCTCGATGAGCAGCCTGAGACTGATGAAGGTTATGTAACACTTGTAAATGCTAAGGAAGAAAATGGCCAGATCGTTGAGTCAGATGAGTTTACAGGACGCTGGGCATGGAAGCATTATCATAAGGCAGACAATACAACAACCTACCAGCCTATGGAGGGTGATGTCACATTTAATGATGTTGACTTTGGCTATACAGATGAGAAGATAGTTCTTCATAATATTGTACTTCACGCTAAGCCTGGTCAGAAGATTGCGCTTGTCGGTTCTACCGGAGCAGGTAAAACTACAATAACCAACCTGATCAACCGTTTCTATGATATTCAAGATGGCAAGATCAGATATGACAACATCAATATTAACAAGATAAAGAAGACAGACCTTAGAAAATCACTTGGAATAGTTCTTCAGGATACACATCTGTTTACCGGAACAGTAGAAGAAAACATCAGATTTGGTAAGCTTGATGCTACTCATGAAGAAGTAGTTGCAGCAGCTAAGCTTGCAAACGCACATAGCTTTATAAAGAGACTTCCGGATGGCTATAACACCATGCTTACAGGAGATGGTGCTAACCTTTCACAGGGACAAAGACAGCTCCTTGCAATTGCAAGAGCAGCAATTGCTAATCCTCCGGTACTTATTCTTGATGAAGCTACAAGCTCAATTGATACACGTACTGAGAAGATTGTTCAGGATGGTATGGACAAGCTCATGCATGGCAGAACAACCTTTGTTATTGCACACAGACTTTCAACTGTAAAGAACAGTGACTGCATAGTCGTTCTTGAGCAGGGTAGAATTGTTGAGATGGGTACACATCAGGAGCTTCTTGACAAGAAGCAGCGTTATTACCAGCTCTACACTGGAAATAAACCTGAGACAGTAACAGCATAAATACAAAAAATATCGCGCGTTGCATTGGAACTAAATCCATTGCAGTGCGCGATTTCTTTTTGGGTTTTTTAGAAAAAATTTTTGATGGCATTTTTGTAGTCATCATCAGGAGAATTCAGCATAAATACTCTGTCTGCTCCAAGAAGGCGGGCATTTATAAAATCATCCTCTGAGGATGCAACAGCTATGATAGGAATATGGTCAAAGCCTTCTCTTTGTTTAGCGTATTTTAAAACCTCTTCTCCAGGAACTTCATTTATATCAAGCTCAAGTAACATGAGCCTTATAAGTCCATGATACTGACTAAGGTATAAAAGCGCATCACTGCCGTTATAGGCGCGAAGTACATCATAGATAGAAGATTCTTCCTGTGCAAGTCTGTTGGCTGCCTTGCTGTCCTCGTTAGAAACTAAAAGCATAAGCGGCTTATCGGATGGTGGTCTGTGATTTACTACCCAGGCGGTAGTTCTGTTTTTACCAAGGAGCTTTGATTCATACAGCGCATCATCAGTCATTCTGAAAAGCTTATTAGATGGATGGTCTCCCAAATCCACAATAACGCCTATACTAAGAGAGAAGGGCTCGGTGTTTCCGATATTGAAATCAGCAAGCATTTCCTGCATGCGTCTGCACCTTGCTTCAACGAGGTCTTTTGCTCCTGCACCAGGCATAAATACTATGAATTCATCGCCACCAAATCTTCCAATGATATCTGTGGATCTGAAATTTTCCCTAAGTAGATCACCTATGTGCTTTAGAAGTCTGTCACCTGCATTATGACCAAGGCTATCGTTTACCTGCTTGAAGTTATCAACATCTATAACGCACATGGCACAAGGCTCACCTGTGATCTTTTTGTCGTAATAGTTATCGATGGTCTCAAGGAACGCTCCCTTATTAAGCGAATTAGTAAGTGAATCGATTGTGCTGACTCGTGTGAGTTCATCTATTGCAAGCCCCTGATGGCTCCTTAAATCCAAAAGTATATGTGCGCTGAGCATAGAAGAGACATACGCAGCTATACCCAGATATGTATCTCTAAGGAATAGGTCATATGGCTTGTAGTTATATGAAAATACACAGAAAATAATTACCAGAATCAGTTCCTCAATGCCATACTTATACATCTTGTCAATGAACAGGGCGGGGAAAATCATAAGCATCAGAGGGAACCAAAGTGCCTGCTGATTATTTGAGGAAACAACATCCATCATGATAAATATAATATGCAACCAGAAATAGAAGGATAGACACATTATACTTGTCCAGAGAGTTGAAATATTTGGAATCTTTCTGGTCAGGAAATTGATGACAAAGAAAATAAAAACAAAGGGCACCATAAGGTAATAAGCGATGGTTATTTTAAAACCAGGCACCATGAAAAGAGCAAGGATAAGCAATGCAAGATATACCATGGAGATATACACGCATACCTTCCTTAGCATATATCTGTTGCTGCTGTTTATAGAAGGCATGCACGTATTAAAGTAGTTCCTTATTCGTTCGTTTTCGGCTTTTAAACTTAATGACTTGGTATTGATATTCTTATCCATATATTATCCCTCAAGCTAAGCGGATATATAGTTACAGTGCAAATCACTCCTGTTTTAATACGGGCAGGGTTTCGTCAAGTTCAATTTTTTCGTCATGTGTAACCACTCTGTAGGAGGTTATCTGGTAAAGTGGATCTTCATTAAATCTTGGATATTTGGCTTCTATAGCTATATCAAGAGTCTGTATATCAGTGAGAGGAAAGCTTTTGGTAAAACTGTTATCACCAAGAAAATCATTAAAGCTTTGCTCGGATGATGAAACATCATAGGCTCTTTTTATATGCGAAGCTGATTCAGCTATAAAAGCATTTGCTTCATGGCATGCTGCATAATATGCCTTTGAGCGATCCTCCATTTTCCTGCTGAGGATAAAATCTGCTCTTGAATTGACCATTGTCAGTGCTGCGAAGGATACAAGGCTTAGAACCATGAAAATCAGCATGATCGAAGCAGCACCTATGTGAGTTGAATTGAATGTTTTACGATTCATAGGGTGCCTCCAGGCCAACGTAATAATCTATATACTGTGTTGTTATCACCGATGGATCATCCTCGGCTGCAAAGGCCTCAATGATGGTATCATCAGACATGTTCTGTATTTGTATTTGTCCAAGTAGGGCGTCTCCGATAAGACTGTCATTATCGACGCCTGTATCTGAATATACTTCACTTGCAGGGAGCTGTGAGATGCAGAGCATCAGCTCATACGCAGCATCATCAAGGGCGCCATCATCAGTGGGATAGTAGATAGGCTCCCAATCCTTTGTAAAAAACATTACAAGAGTTCCGATTTCAGGATTGTCCTCATAGGAAACCAGAACTATGGAACTCTCTGAGTAAAAGTTGGCTATCTCATGGAGATTACCATGCATTCCGTTAAAAACCTCTGAAATATTCTGCGTCCAAAGAATGGAATTGTTTATCACAATTGATTCTTCTGACATAAGGTGCGCGCCAACAAAAAGCCTTACGCATATAGCGCCGGCAATAGAAAAGAACAGTATGGAAATGATCAGCTCCATTAGAAAGAGACTGGTTTTATTATGCTGAGACTGATTCATTAAGTTCCGCTTACCTCCACTGATCTTCTTGAAGTTACAAAGGTTATATCCGTTCCATCCTTTAATGTGACAGTAATTTCCATTAGCCCATCGCCACAGGGCTCTATTTCAAGTGTATCTATTTCCATTATTTTCTGACCTGACGAAGGGTGGAGCTTTCCGGAGTCAGCCCTGGCAAAAAGCTCCATAAGCTCTCCGCCATGTTCGTAAAGATATGTAACGTATGCTGTTCCGTCAAGGGTGGAATCCACGCGTAGAGCCTTGGAACTACCCAGGAATTCCACACTTACATTTCCGGTTGAATCATATTGCCTTAGCTTTTCAGTGATATAGGCGTAAGCGGTTCTGGAGTCGTAGTTCTTTTTCATGACATCCACGCCTCTGCTATATATACTTGATCCTATGGCAATAAGCATCAGGGCACTCATTGAAAATAAAAACAATAGTGCCACAACGAAAACCATATCAATTATATGTCTTGTGCCAGATTCCTTTTTCATAAATAATCCTATCTGTCATCTAAACGAAGTATGGTTACTTCGGGATAAATATTCGATGCTATCGGCCTGTAGTCGATGAAGAATAACTTTTTATCATAAATAAGACCATAGTGGTCCTCTAAATACTCAAGGCTTGGAGGGTAGATGCCTTCCAGGGAGTAGCACTGAACAATGTCTCGTTCAATCGCTGTCTGAAGGGACTTTTCCTGCTTGTCGACATTACCGCTGCTTATCTCATTTATACCGGTAAAAAACAGGACTAATAGTCCAACCACTATAACAAGCTTTACGAGCCTTCCTGTATAGGTGGATATTCTGTTTTTCTTTTTGCCTACATATATTTCTTCCATGCCGTCATCCTATCGAGGACATAATTCCCATCAGAGGAAGGATTACTGATAAAAGTATCATTCCTACAACGAGTGATAAAACAATTACTAAAGTTGGTTCAAGAATGGAGATGAAATTGTAAATCTTTCTCTGTGTTTCATCTGCATATCTGGTTGCAATCTGCTTCATGACAGTGTCCATTGAACCGGACTGGAAGCCGATTGATACCATCCTTGAGTAAAATCTGTTAAGTATTCCTGATGCCTGAAGAGCCTCGGGAAAGCTGCTTCCATCTGCGATCATGGATCTGCAGCTATCAATTTTTCTGACCATTTCATCATTTTCAACGAGGTTACTTACAAGCCTTAGTCCCTCGTAGGTATCCATTCCGCTTGAAAGAGTGAGTACCATACCATTTGCGAATCTGGTGGTGGCTATTTCATCAAAAATTTTTCTGATTGGTGGAATGTGAAGTCCCATCCTGCGGAAAAGGTCACGTCCCTTTGTTGTCTTGATAAAGAAAACACAGACAAGTGCAAAGAGAGAGAGCACTACAATAAATAACACAGTGTAGTTGTTCAGTGCTTCGCCTATGCTTAAAAGAGAATTTGAAAAGCTGTTCATGCTGCTTCCAAGCTGAGCAAATACCTGACCAAATATAGGAAGAACTCTGGTTATAAGCACAATGATTACAACGAGCATCATACCTATCATGATAAGAGGATAGGAGATGGCGCTTGAAATATTGTTCCTGATGGTCTCTTCCTGTTCGTAGTAATCAGCAAGTGATTCCATAACAAGGTCAAGATTACCTGACTCCTCACCAATGGTAACCATGTGAATAACGTAACCAGGGAAGGCGCCTGACATCTGCAGAGCAATATGGAATTTCTCACCGGATCCTAAAATCTGAAGAATTGTCTTAAGGATGGTGTCATCACCTTCAAATTTAAAATCCTGCAGCATAATCTCTATACTTTCAGCAGGCGGAATACCAGCCTTTATCAGAAGGGCCATCTGCCTGCAAAAAACAGAGATTTCATAATCTGACATTCTTTTGGTCGAAGAAGGTTTCATGTCTAAAGCTCCTTAAATAAAAATCAATAGATGTATTTGGTCTTATAGTTTTCACCGTCACCGATGAAATTCTTTAGCTTTTCTGTATCTGTGGTGGAAGCAAAGGTGGGATCCATTAGTGACCATTTTTCTCCATCAAACTCGATCATTCCATTTACCCAGCCTATTTCCTTGATGTAGGTACTTATCCATGCGTGATACGCCTGGCCTGCATAACCAACCTCCATCCTTGTGGGTATCTGCTGGCTTCTAAGCATCGAAGACATAAGGCATGCATAGTCGAGACAAATACCTTTTCCTGTGGTCAGTACCTCGTCTATGTCAGGAAGGTAGCCGCTTTCTACAGTCTGAGCCTCCTCGTAGTCATAGGTCAGACTGCTTATAAGTGCATTGTAAACGTTTGAAACTACATCAAGGTCAGAGTTAGCTTCATAGGATAGATACTGAGCATAGGCAATGGCCTGATCATCCTTGGTAAAGGATACATATTGATTTGGATACAAAAATGGAAGGAACGGGTCATCAAGCTTCACTGAAAGCTCCTCTGAAAAAGCCTGAGCATAAGAGGTGCCTGCTATGTTTTCAAAAACGCCGACTACATAGGTTCCATCCCCGGCCTGAAGTGGAAATACTTCATCTATACCTCCGCCTGTTGTGAGATTATAGGTATAGGTCACTTCATCAGGGCCTGTGATTCTAAGCTTTACCTTTTCTGAAGCCCCGGTATATTTGATAACTATGTATCCACTTGCTACATTCGAAGCATCAAGCGAAACGTAATCATTTGATAATACATTTATTCCGTCGGCGGTAGGAACAAGGCACACAGGAGTATTGTCCCTGCTTCCTTTTACAAGCTCACTTGTGTCATAAGTAGTTGGATCTGCCATCTTTTCAGCAGCAAGGATTCGCTCTGTGTCTGTTGGCTGCCCTTTGTGAGTAGCTGCAATTGCGAGAAAGACTGGAAAAATCAGTGTGATTATGAACATTGTCACAGCGATGCAGATTACTGCATAATGCATATCTGAACCGCCAAGATCTGATTCGAAAACCTTTTGGGATTCCTCATCAGTTAAGCTGACAGCCTCTTTACCGCAATTCAGGAATACTTCCTCTAAAATAGCAGCGGCATCCTGGTCACTCATATGAAATTTGTTTTTGGAAAATCTGGCGTATTTCATATTTTATAGACCCTTAATGGTTTTTAGCTGAAGCATATGCTCTCTTGCGGAATTAAGATGAGCTGAAACTTTCCTGGGGGTGATATCAAGAAGTCTTGCTATTTCAAGCTCACTTAGTTCCCGGTTGTCGTACATAAAAAGAATCTGTCTCTCAAAAAACGGGATAGCTTCAAGTTCAGCGGGATTTGAAAAAACATACATATTCTCATCGCTGAAATATAAAAGCATATCAAAGCAGGTCTGGAAGGCAATTCTTCTAAGCCATGCTTCAAAAAGCAGTGGGTCAGTCAGTGAGAGAATATTACTAAGAGCATAAGTATAGGTCTTGATTACAGCTTCCTTTGCTCTTTCATCATTTTTCAGAATATGCCTGCAATAATTGTAAACATCATCACAGGTGAGAGAGTAGAGCTGGGCAAAAGAAGTCCTGTCATCATTCCAGACTCTCATTACAAGCGCTCTTATAAGCTGCCTGTTTTTATGAAGTTTTGAAACCTTTTTAAGCATATTCTGGCTCCTTAGTATAGTGTCTGCGCTTTCTCATCAAAACTTCTGTAAACATCAGTAACAAGCGTGTAGAAGCGATCTGCCATAATGGTATCGCTTAGAACGCTTGAGTAGGATACTTCAATTGAAAATTCAGGAGAAATGGTGTTGTGGTTGTGGATCCTTCGCTGGAGATCGCCAAGGAACAATTCCATGATATTGCGATCACAATCCTCTATGACAACGAGAAATTCATTTCCGCTGTTTCTTCCAACCATTCCGTATTTATGACCAACAGATTCAAGTATTGTGCAGAAATCTGAGATTACTCTGTCTCCGGCTTCGCGGCCTTTTTCGCTGTTGATTTCATCGAGCTTATTGATCATAAGCAGAATACAACCAAGATGTATCATCTTTTCGCGAGTGTTATATTTTTCTGACATATGATCCACACTGAATCTGTTGGGAAGACCGGTGAGCTTATCAAGAAAAGCCAGCTCATCCAGATTTTTCGTAAGATCGTAATGCCTTTTCATGACGATAAAATCAATCGCAAAGGATGCGAACGAAATAAGAAGGCTTATCCATACGACTATCATAAGAGCCAGGAATCTTGGATGATCACCTATGGCTTCAATAGCTTCTTCATCTGTTATGAGCATAATAAATAACACTACGGAAAGCAGTGTTAGTGTAATTAGTGTAACGACTTTAATAATTTGAAGCTTTTTGACCAGACCGGGCTTGGATTTCATGCTAAAAAACTCCCCTCATACATTATTATCCATTATAGCCTACAAAAGTATATCAAATATAAACATAAGGTAAAAACTTCAATAATAATTAGTTATCGCAGGTCATGTAACTCTGCTCAGACAGCTCGGTCTCCTTTTCGTAAATGAGGTCCTTAAGATAAGCAGAATTAAGAGACTTGGAAAAACCTGTAATCTTTTCATAGGGCACACCAAGACCCCTGAGATGACCGCGAAGCTTTCTGCAGTAGTTTATGTAGTTGTAACCTAATATAACGATTGCAGCTATTACTATGGCTATTATGAGAAATAGAATCAGTATCATGATGGCTCCTTTCGTTAAATTGAAAGTGCGTATATGCTCATTTAGATACAAATATTATATTCCTTATAGGTTGTGGAATTCCACCTTGCGTTCTGAAAAAGTGCAGTATTTTGTAAAGCCGCATTCTTTGACAATCTGAACTGCTTTTTCGAAGCCACCAGCTACATTTTCGGGCTTATGTGCATCGGATCCAAAGGTTATGATTTCTCCGCCAAGCTCTTTATACCTTGTAAGAATTCCTTTGCAGGGATTAGGATTTTCAAAGGGCGGATCTGAGTAAAGGGCTTTGGTGTTGACATCAAGACCTTTTCCTTTCTCGATTATGAGAGTGAGGATTTTGTCTGTAATATCGGTGTAATCCATGTAGTTGTAATTGCTTTCCTGACCGGGGGCATATCTCACAAGATAGTCCAGATGGCCAAGTACATCAAAATTATCAAAGGTCTGAATGTTTTCAAGAGTAGACTCGAAAAATTTAATGTAAGCATCCTTAAGTTCTCTTCCTTCATAGAAAGAAGGGTAGTAGGGATCCTTTGTGTGACAAAGATGGTTTGAACCAATTACAAAATCAAAGGGATACTTTTCAAGGTATGCCTTATTCCTCTCAGCAAGGTGCGGCTGAAGGCCTAATTCTATACCGAATCTGACAGTGATCTTATCCTTGTATTTATTACTAAGCTCTTTGTACTCTGCAAAATATGCGTCTGTATCCACTTCAAAAAGTCCTTCGGGGACATTTTCAAAAACAGGATAATCAAAATCCATGTGCTCAGTTATGCAAATTGTTCTAAGACCATGCGTGATTGCAGATTCTATTGTTTTTTCCATGGGAGCATCAGAATCCCCTGAATGATGAGTGTGCAGATGGTAATCTGCGGGTAATAATAAATCCATATTTAATTAAACCTCAAATATAAAGACGGAATAACGTTTGTTAAAAAGCGTTAAATTGCACAAAATGCGCATTTTTAGTGCTACTCTATATTATAACGAATCATTTATTTTGGGAAGTTATTTGATTGTTTTCATATTTTTACAGGAGGCTATAACGATGGCGAAGAAAGAGAAAAAGCGTAAAAGCGCAATTGCCTTTAAAGACAGCATAAAAACCAAACTGATAGCTGTTATGCTTGCAGTAACTATCGTGCCGCTTGTAGTAGCTGTATATGTCAGCTATTACACATCCACCAAAAAAGCCAGAACTGATGCTGAAGTTGCTCTTGACTGGTCATGCTGGTACATTCAGTCTGAGTTCAATACGATTGTCAGTAACAATTTAAAGACTATTCAGGCGGTTGGACTTGATCCTTCAACAGTTAACTTTATGGGAGATCAGGACAATCCTATTTACCTTGACAGGGCACAGAATTATCTACAGGCAGTAGATGACATGCTTAATGATGGAAATATTACTGTGCTTACAGGACCTGATGGAATGCAGGTTTTGAGAAACAGCGGAAAGCTTGTTGATGTAGGCCAAAGAGATTATTTCAAGCAAGCTATGCAGGGTAAAACTGCAGTATCGGATATAATCGTATCGACATCTACCGGAGTAAGGCAGTTTACAATGGCTGCTCCCATAATTGATAAGGATGGAAATGTCGTAGGTATAGTTCAGAGAAACTATGATCTTAATGAGTTCCACAAATTCCTGGCAGAAGAGGCTGATGAAGCCTTTATCACAGACTCAACAGGAACGCTTGCTGCACATTCACAGTATGAGATAGCTGCTGATGATGAACCCACTGATCTTAGCCAGTCAGTCTTTATGACATCGGGATTGGAAAGTGGAAATTATGAAAGCAGCTATGGCGGTAAGAAATCAGTAGTATCCTATGCTAAGGATGCAAATACCGGATGGACAATCTGCTGTGCACAAAGTTTGGACTCAATAATGGCTGCGTCAAGAGCATCAGCACTCACCGTGGTAGCCCTTGGAGTTATAATGATGATCCTTGCAGCAGTATTGTCATTTGTTATGGCGAATAACTTTGTAGAGCCTATCAAGGATGTAAATGATTCACTTTCTGCACTTGCTGATGGAAGGTTCGATAAGATAGACAAGCATACTAATAGAAAAGACGAATTTGGTCTGATGATAGGAAATACTAACTCCGTTCTCGGTAAACTTGAGGAAATCGTTGGCAGGATCAAGGCCTCTGCAGCTAGCGTTGCTACCTCATCAGAGGAACTGTCGGATACTGCCAACCAGATTTCCCAGACAACAGAAGATGTTTCTAATGCAGTTCAGGAGATAGCATCAGGTGCTACACAGCAGGCAGATGAGATCCAGAGCGCATCAGAAAACGTTGGAAGAATCGGAGATGCTGTAATGAATGTGCAGGATTCTACAGGAAACCTGTCAGGCATTACTTCAAAGATGAAAGAAGCTTCAGAGGTTTCAAGCACTTCGCTTGCATCTCTCCAGGAGTCTTCAACTGAAATGACAGCGAAGATAGATGAGATTTCAAAGACCATTCAGGCTACACAGGAAGCTGTATCCAATATAAATGATAAGGTTGCAGGAATTACATCTATCGCTACGCAGACAAACCTTCTTTCACTGAATGCTTCCATAGAAGCAGCCAGAGCAGGAGAAGCAGGAAAAGGCTTCGCGGTTGTTGCGGAAGAGATTGGACAGCTTGCTGATAATTCCAAGGAAATGGCAGATGAAATCCGTAAAGAGATGGATGTCCTTTTGGAGCAGGCAACGGCAGCAGTTACAGCCGCTGAGGATGTAAAACAGGGCAACATGGAACAGCAGGTTGCTCTTGGAGATACACTTGAAGCTGTAAATGGAATGCTTGAAGATATAAGAGATACCGTTGGAGGTGTTCGGCTTATTTCAGATGGTGCAGATACCTGTGAGACATCTAAGAATGCGGTTGTTGATACCATGAGTGCACTTTCTGCAATATCAGAAGAAAATGCAGCTTCTTCAGAAGAAACAGGCGCTTCCATGCAGGAGCTTTCAGCAACGGTTACCACACTTGCCACTTCGGCTGATGCATTAAAGGGAATAGCAGAAGCACTCAATGAAGATATGTCATTCTTTAAGTAAACATCACATTTATAATGAAAAGGGAGCGGGCAGCTCCCTTTTTTGTGGCACAAATTATATAACATATTCAACAATTCGGGGGTAATTTATAAAAAATTTAGATTTTTTGGTAATTAATTTGTGTTTTTGCCATCAGATTACTTGAAAAATCCGAAGATTTTCGATATGATAATTGTGCTGTCAAATTTTTGACAATCAGTTGTAAAGAATTAGTAACAGCAAAATAAATTTTAATATCATTTTAGGAGGACTTAAAATGGCAGTAAAGGTAGCAATTAATGGTTTTGGCCGTATCGGTCGTCTTGCATTCAGACAGATGTTCGAGCACGAAGGAACAGAGATCGTAGCAATCAACGATCTTACAGATCCTAAGATGCTTGCACACCTTCTTAAGTATGATTCTTCTCAGGGTAAGTATAAGTATGCTGACAAGGTTTCATACAGCGATCACTCAATCACAGTAAATGGTAAAGAGATCGAGATCTACAAGGAGGCTGATGCAAATAACCTTCCTTGGGGCAAGATCGGTGTAGACGTTGTTCTTGAGTGCACAGGTTTCTACACATCTAAGGATAAGGCTCAGGCACACATCAACGCTGGTGCTAAGAAGGTTGTTATTTCTGCTCCTGCAGGAAATGATCTTCCTACTATCGTATATAACGTTAACCACGAGACACTTACAGCAGATGACAACATCATCTCAGCTGCATCTTGCACAACAAACTGCCTTGCACCTATGGCAAAGGCTCTTAACGACTACGCTCCAATCCAGTCTGGTATCATGGCAACAATCCATGCTTACACAGGTGATCAGATGATCCTTGACGGACCACAGAGAAAGGGTGACCTTAGAAGAGCACGTGCAGGCGCTGTTAACATCGTTCCTAACTCAACAGGTGCTGCAAAGGCTATCGGTCTTGTTATCCCAGAACTTAACGGCAAGCTCATCGGAGCTGCTCAGAGAGTTCCTGTACCTACAGGTTCAACAACACTTCTCTTCGCAGTTGTTAAGTCAGCTACAGAAGTAACAAAGGATTCTATCAACGCAGCTATGAAGAAGGCTTCAGATCCTGAGACATTCGGTTACAACGAGGATGAGATCGTATCTTCAGATATCGTTGGAATGACATATGGTTCACTCTTCGATGCTACACAGACAATGGTTACAAAGATCGGTGATGACCTTTACGAAGTTCAGGTTGTTTCATGGTATGACAACGAGAACTCATACACATCACAGATGGTTCGTACAATTAAGTACTTCGAGAAGTTCGTTAAGTAATCACCTAGCGAGGTTTTTTCGAAGCGATGATTCGAACTTAGTTCTGTCGAGCATCGCAAGATACGAGAGCAGAACTACCTTGTGAATCCAACTTAAAGAGATCTTATTTAAGAGGTCCGGTCCAAGTGGGCCGGACCTTTTTTAAACAGATAAGGAGAAAAATTATGTCATTAAACAAAAAATCAGTAGATGATATTAACGTAAAGGGCCGTCGTGTTCTTGTTCGCTGCGATTTCAATGTACCTCTTAAGAATGGTGAGATCACAGACGAGACTAGAATTGTTGCAGCTCTTCCTACAATCAATAAGCTTATCAAAGATGGTGGAAAGGTTATCCTTTGCTCACACCTTGGTAAGGTAAAGAATGGCCCTAACGAGGGCGAGTCACTTGCTCCAGTAGCAAAGAGACTTTCAGAGAAGCTTGGCAAGGAGGTTAAGTTCGTAGCTGACTACAACGTAACTGGTGCTGATGCTACAGCTGCTGTTGCAGCTATGAACGAGGGAGATGTAGTTCTTCTTCAGAATACACGTTTCAGAGGCAAGGAAGAGACTAAGCCTGAAGAGGCTGGTGAGGCTTTTGCAAAAGAGCTTGCTGATCTTGCTGATGATTATGTATGCGACGCTTTTGGTTCAGCTCACAGAGCACACGCTTCTGTAGCTGTTGTTACAAAGTACATCACAGAAAAGGGTGGAAGCAATGTAGTTGGTTACCTTATGCAGAAGGAAATCGACTTCCTTGGAAACGCTGTTGAGAATCCAGTTAGACCTTTCGTAGCTATCCTTGGTGGTGCTAAGGTTGCTGATAAGCTCAATGTTATCAATACTCTTCTTGAGAAGTGCGATACTCTTATCATCGGTGGTGGTATGGCTTACACATTCCTTAAGGCTAAGGGATATGAAGTAGGTCTTTCACTTGTTGATAACGAGAAGATCGACTACTGTAAGGAAATGATGGAGAAGGCTGAGAAGAACGGCAAGAAGCTTCTTCTTCCTATCGATACAGTTGTATCTGGTGGTTTCCCGGATCCTATCGATAATCCTAACATTGAGACAGCTATCGTTGAGTCAAGCTCAATCCCTGCTGACAAGGAAGGTCTTGATATCGGCGTTAAGACAAGAGAGCTTTTCGCAGATGCTGTAAAGAGCGCAAAAACAGTTGTTTGGAACGGACCTATGGGTGTATTCGAGAACCCTGTACTTGCTGAAGGTACAAAGGCTGTTGCTAAGGCTCTTGCTGAGACAGATGCTACAACAATCATCGGTGGTGGTGATAGTGCAGCTGCTGTTAACCAGCTTGGCTTTGCTGACAAGATGAGCCACATCTCAACAGGTGGTGGCGCTTCCCTCGAGTTCCTTGAAGGCAAGGAACTTCCTGGCGTAGTTGCAGCAGACGATAAGTAATCACCTGGCGAGGTATTTTCGAGCCTGGTGTACTACTTAGTTCGATCGAGCGTGAGCGAGAGTCGAACTTCCTTGTGAATAATAAATTTGTATTTGATATCTAAATTAGGCATTGAAGCGTTTGATGCCATTGAAGTGGCTTTTGAAGACGCGGGTACTTAATCTGTGTTTTTTACAGATTTAGTACCCTTGCGTCTGAAATAGAGCGAAAGCGTCCACTGAAATGGCACAAATGATGAAATGCCGTAGTGAGAGAGGAAAATAAAATGGCACGTAGAAGAATAATTGCCGGCAACTGGAAGATGAATAAGACTCCCAGCGAGGCTGTAGCTCTTTGTGCAGAGCTTAAGGATCTTGTAAAGAATGATGCTGTAGACGTAGTTTACTGCGTACCGGCTATCGACATTGTACCTGTAGTTGAGGCTGTTAAGGGCACAAACGTACACGTAGGAGCAGAGAACTTCTACATCGTTGACAATGGTGCTTTCACAGGCGAGATTTCAGCTCCTATGCTTAAGGATGCTGGTGTTGAGTACGTTATCATCGGTCACTCTGAGAGAAGAGATATTTTCGGTGAGAACGACATCCTTATCAACCAGAAGGTTAAGAAGGCATTTGCTTCAGGTCTTACACCTATCCTTTGCTGCGGTGAGTCACTTGCACTTCGTAAGGCTGACACATACAAGGAATGGATCGAGAGACAGATCACATGGGATCTCGATGGCGTAACAGCTGACCAGGTTAAGAAGCTTGTTATCGCTTACGAGCCTATCTGGGCTATCGGTACAGGTGAGACAGCTACAGCTGATCAGGCTGAGGAAGTTTGCGGACTTATCCGTGAGCTCATCGCTAAGCTTTATGATCAGGCTACAGCTGATGAAGTTCGTATCCAGTATGGCGGATCAATGAACGCTGGTAACGCTGCTGAGCTTCTTTCAAAGCCCAACATCGATGGCGGTCTTATTGGTGGCGCTTCACTTAAGCCTGACTTTGGCAAGATCGTTAACGCTTAATAGAATATTGTAACTTAAACTATAAAACGGATTCATTGTGGAAATAATCCAAATGAATCCGTTTTATTGAGGGGAACTAATTGATTTATAAGGGGAAAAGTATGAAGAAAGATAATGGGATAAAAAGAGTAGCGAAGAGCCTGCTTATTTCATTTGCAGCTCTTTTCGTTTTAGCTGGAAGCACAATCAGTGCAAAGGCACAGGATTTAGCCAGTGCAACTGCTATAACAAATAATGCAGACTATTATGGAAAAGTAACTGAGGCAGATGACAAAGTGTATTTTAAGTATGTAGCTGATACGTCTGGCTATGTAAGCTTTTCTGTAAAGAAAGCAGTACTTGATACTGAGAATAGACAGTGGAAAATATCATTATTTGATAGCAATGCTCAAAAAATATGCAGTGAATATGGCACAATGCCTTCAACTCGCAGAGTTATGGTAGAGCCTGGAACATTGTATTATATTCAGGTAGAGAATGATTACAACGCAAGGGATATTAGCTTTGCTATAAGAGCAAATTTTGTTTCATCTCCAAGTGTTGTTGCAGAGCCAAATAATAGCGCTAATGATGCAAAGAATGTTGCAATGGGTGCTACTTATGTTGGTGTTATAGATGAAAGTGGTGATCAGGATTTCTTTAGAATTACTGCTCCTGATTCTGGATACATAACCATGGACTTTAAGAGAAATTCTGTTGATTCAACAGAGATTCCTGTATGGAAGTTTTCACTTTATGATGCAAATATGAATGAGCTTTATTCTATTTACTCTAAGCTGAGTGGAGACGTTCATAATACAGAAGGCGTACATTATGTCCTTAAGAAAAATCAGACAGTTTATGTGAGAGTCTCTAACGATTATAACAGTGTCGGAGAGCTTTACTCATTCCAGACAAGATTCCATAAGGATAAAAATGTTGAATCTGAGCCTAATAACGATTATGGAAAAGCTGATAGCATCAAGCTTAAGAAGACTTATATTGGTGTAATGGGTGAGTCTACTGGAGACTATTATAGATTCAAGGCTACCAGCTCTGGAAAACATAAGATTAGTCTTAAGCTTTCAAAGGCTGTAACCTACGGCTACAGAATTAAGGTTTACGATTCATCAAGAAGACTTGTTGCTTCTTCAAAGAAGAACATTTATAAGAATGGTACATTAAAGTTCAAGGCTAAAGCAAAGAAGAAATACTACGTTGTTGTTGAGCATGGTGATGTAGGATTCTTCTCAGGTGGAAGAACTCTTGGAACACTGTACAAATTAAAGGTAAGTAAATAATTAAAGCCATTAGCAGACAAAGGTGTCTAAAAACGCTTTTGTCTGTTTTTTTATTTTGAAATCAATTAGAATATTACTTGAAAATTGCAACTAAAGATAATTGGAGACAAATAAATGAATATCTTTGACATAGTTGGTCCTGTAATGGTCGGACCTTCAAGTTCACATACAGCCGGGGCTGTGAAAATTGGATATGTTTCAAGAAAGCTTATGGGAGAGGACATAGCAGAAGCAGAGATTCTTTTATATGGTTCTTTCCTTGCGACGGGTAACGGACATGGAACTAAGTACGCGCTTGTTGCAGGACTTCTTGGAATGAAGCCTGATGATGAGAATATTCCCAATAGCTTTGATATAGCTAAGGCAAAGGGAATGAAGCTGACCTTCGGGGCAGCTAAATTAAAAGAGGCTCATCCGAATTCTGTTTTAATGAATCTTGTAGGAACAAGCGGAAAACAACTTCAGGTAGTTGGAGAATCCCTTGGAGGTTCACTTATTAACATTTCAAAGGTTGATGGATTGTCAGCTAATTTCTCAGGGGAGCATCCGACACTCATAGTGCATAACCAGGATCAGCCAGGGCATGTGGCTGAGGTTACAAGTATGCTGTCTCACAAAACTGTTAATGTTGCTACACTGCAGCTTTATAGAGAATCACGAGGAGGACACGCTGTAATGGTTCTTGAGTGTGATCAGGAGATTCCCAGAGAATCATTGCAGTGGCTTGAACATTTGGAAGGAATAGAGAAGGTTACATACTACTCTCTTTTGGAGGATTAAATAATGGCGTTTAAGAAGTTGGCAGAAATAGTAGAAATATCAGAGAGTAAGGGCATCCCTTTCTGGAAGGTTGTTCAGGAGGAAGACTGCACAGAAGAGAGCATATCCGCAGAAGAGTCTTTTGAAAAAATGAAAGAAATCCTGGGAGCCATGAGAGATGCTGACAGGAATTATAAAAGCGAGCTTATTTCAAAAAGTGGAATGGCTGGTGGTGATGGACAAAAGGTCAGAGAATTCAATGAAAAGGGTTCGGCGCTGGTTGGAGATTTCATTTCTTCTGTAATAGAAAAGGCTGTGAAAATGGGCGAATCTAACGCCTGCATGAGGCGTATAGTTGCAGCACCTACTGCGGGAGCCTGTGGCGTAATCCCGGCGGTTCTTCTTACATACGAAGAGTCAAAGAATGAAAGAAAAGAGAGGATTATTGAAGCTTTATATGTAGCGGCAGGAATTGGTGAAGTACTAGCTGAAAGCGCCAGCATTGCAGGAGCAGAAGGCGGCTGTCAGGCAGAGATAGGAAGTGCTGCGGCCATGGCTTCAGGTGCACTCACATATCTCGAGGGTGGTGACAACGAAACTATAGTTAACGCCGTGGCTCTTTGCATCAAGAGTATACTCGGACTTACCTGTGATCCTGTGGCAGGACTTGTGGAGGTTCCTTGTATCAAGAGAAATGCCTACGGTGGAGTGAACGCTGTAGTATCAGCCCACCTTGCAATGGCAGGTGTAAAGAGCAGAATTCCAGTGGATGAAGTCATTGATGCCATGGGAAGAATTGGACATCTCATTCCTGCATGTCTTCGAGAGACAGGTCAGGAGGGACTTGCAACTACACAAACTGCTCAGGATTTCTGCGAGAAGCTGATGTATACGCTTTCTTAAGGAAACTGAATAATTTCGCTCTTTTTCGCTTTAACGTGATATTAAAATATGCTATATTTGAAAAGGCTTTTTATTAAAGTTATCATTGTGTTCTTGCACAGCGGCACAGCCGCAAAAGGAGGAGAGTAACATGTTGGAAAAAGTATTTAAATTAAAGGAACACAACACAACGGTTAAGACTGAAATTATCGCTGGTCTTACCACGTTCCTTTCGATGGCTTACATCTTGGCCGTCAACCCTAGCATCCTGGGAACAGTAATGAATCCTAGTGGTGTATTCGTTGCTACAGCATTAGCATCAGCAATTGCTACATTTGTAATGGCATTCATGGCAAATTACCCCATCGCTCTTTCAGCAGGACTTGGTCTTAATGCATACTTTGCATATACTGTATGTCTTGGTGAGCTTGTAAACGAGGGCGAGAATGCTTTCAGAATCTGCCTTACAGCAGTTCTTGTAGAAGGTATCATTTTCCTTCTTCTTTCACTTGTAAAGTTCCGTGAGAAGATCATCAACAGCATCCCTCAGAACCTTAAGTTTGGTATTTCTGCAGGTATTGGTCTGTTTATTGCCTTCATCGGTCTTAGAGGCGCAAACGTAATCGTTCCCAGTGAATCTACAACAGTAGCACTTGGTAACTTCGCAGACGCAGACGTTGCACTTTGCCTTGTTGGTATGATCATCATCATCGTTCTTGAGCACTATCATGTAACAGGTTCTGTTCTTATCGGAATCATTGCTACATGGGTTCTTGGTATGATCGCACAGGCTTCAGGCTGGTATACAGCTGGTAACGTATTCCCTGATTTCTCAGCTGGTCTTCAGCTTGGTGGCATCAAGGAGACAGCATTCCAGTTTGATTTTGCATGGGCTGCTTCACACTTCGTTTCATTTATCGCTATCGTATTCAGCTTCCTCTATGTTGACCTGTTTGATACAGTTGGAACAGTAGTAGGTGTTGCTGACAAGGCTGGCCTTCTTGATGAGGAGGGTAACCTTCCCAGAGTTGGTAGCGTATTTATGTCAGATGCTATCGGTACAGTAGCTGGTTCTTGCCTTGGTACTTCAACAGTAACAAGCTTCGTAGAGTCAAGTGCCGGTGTTGCAGCTGGTGGACGTACAGGTCTTACAGCTCTTACAACAGGTATCATGTTCGTTGTATCACTTATCCTTAGCCCTATTTTCCTTGCAATTCCTAGCTTTGCTACAGCTCCTGCACTTATTTATGTAGGTATGCTCATGGTTGCAAGTGCTAAGAACATCACATTTGATGGTGACGTAGCTGATACACTTGGTGCTTACCTTGCACTCGTTATGATGCCTCTTTCATACTCAATTGCAACAGGTATCATGTTCGCAGTTCTTGGATGGGTTATCACAAAGGTTCTCATCGGTAAGGCTAAGGACGTTAAGCCTGTTATGTGGTTTGTATTTGTACTTTTTGCACTCAGAATCGTAGTGCTTGTTACAAACTTCCAGTAATATATAGATGGGTTATTATAGATCCCGGAGTGTTATTTACTCCGGGATTTTTTATGTTGAAAATTATTTTCCAACAATTTAAAAACAATATGAAATAAATAATCAGACAATAGCATTAATTGTCAGAAAAGTATTTAAGGTATAGTATAACAAATGTTATAATCATAGTAGGAATTTATGCATGCAAAACAAGGAGGTTGTTATGGCAGATATCACGATTGCAGTAGCAAATAACAGTGCTGTTAGCGCGCCAAAACCATCCGTATCAGTTTCTGTAAAAGCTGCGGAAGCTCCTATATTTAAAAAGCCTGAGGCATCATCAAAAAAATCAGATGCTCCGGCTAAAAAGAATAAAAGCAGAGAAGGACTTAAGGATGTAATATCTGTTTCCAAGGATGGAGATACAGCACACGCAAGTAAAGAGAGTAAATCCAAACTTAGGGAGAGTGAGCAGGGTAATATAATTGAGACCCGGGCAAAGAGCCAGGCAACGAAGGCTGTTGACTTTATGTATGCTCAGATAGCAACTGAGGAGCTTAAGGATAATCTTCCTAATGATGCACAGGTAGAAACACAGAGAGTAGCTTCTAGTGATGATAATCCATATATTGAGGCCTTGAAAGAAGGTCTTATAGATGATATCAGACAGGCAAGGTTCCAACAAAGTGCTGAAAGACTTGAGAATATTGAAATGAGTGAGCCGAAGAAATCGGCTGTAACACAGGAAGAGCTTGCAGAGGAAGCAGCTCAGGTCAAGGCTGCAATAAAAGCAGCACAGCAGGAAAATGAATCCTCCTTTAAACCGCAGATTACATCATTTAAAAGCTATTCTGATCAGCAGTTGAGACAACTGTACCTTGAAGGAAATATATCCAGATACAGTTATGACAGCGAGATGTCCACAAGAGCTGAGGATAATCGCAAATTTAGTGAAAATGAGCAGGTTTTCAGAGAGGGTATTGTTCGCAACATAGAGAATGAGGATAGAACAGAGCGTGTAAATGAATCTATAGAGAATGCTTATTCTGACGAAGCCTCCCAAACACTTACGGCAGAGCAGAGAATGGCTATGATAGGAGCAGCTGAGGAAGAACTGGCAGAATAAACACGTCCAGCAGGGAATATATAATAGTTTAAAAGGGCGGGAAGCATTAAATATGTGACCTGCCCTTTTACATTGATTATTTTTGGTTAAATCGTAGCTGAACTTAGTGCAAAAAGCTAAATAATATTGTTGACATACACAATTCGAAACACTAAGATAATAACGTATGCTATTTACCCGGAGCGGAATAGACATGCCCCCAAAGCATGATAAATACTGAATATTAGCCGGGTAATATTAAGGAGGAAACCGTTATATGTCACGAAAGGCAACGATTACACAGGAAGAAATAGTAAATGCTGCTTTTAAAATCACAGTAAAAGAGGGGTTCGACCAGATCACATCTAGAAAACTTGCAGGTGCTGCAGGCTGCTCAACACAGCCTATTTTCCGTATTTATGACAATATGGATGAGCTTAAGAGAGATGTTGCTGCTCAGGCTATCGCTTATTTTGAGGACTATTGCAGAGGCAGAGAGCAGAAGCACAGCACACCTTTTATTGATCTTGGTCTTTGCTATATTAGATTTGCACAGGAACATACTAATCTGTTTAAGCTTTTGTTTGTATCTGCAGATATTAAGGACAACAAGAGCATGTATGACATTGTTAACGGATCTGACGAGAATATTGTTCGTGAAGTTTCAAGAGCTAGAGAGGCTGGAGTTGCAGACGCAGAACAGCTTTTCATGAAAATGTGGATTTTCATCCATGGTGCAGGATGCATGGCTGTTACAGGTGATTACGACCTTGATGAGGACGATTCTGTAGCTATGCTTGAATCAGCATTTGAAGCATTTGGAAAGGCTTAAAATGAAACATGTTGCAGTGATTGGATGCGGTGCAGCTGGAATGATGGCGGCGATAGCTGCCAGCGAAAGCGGCGCATCAGTTACTATTTTTGAGAAAAATGAAAAGCCCGGTAAGAAGATATATATTACCGGAAAGGGTAGATGTAATGTAACTAACGCCTGTGATATCTCTGAATATTTTGACAAGATACCACATGGCGCTAAGTTTTTGTATAGCGCTCTTTATGGCTATGATAATACACAGGTTTACGAGCTTTTTGAGAGTAATGGCTGTAAGCTTAAGACAGAACGCGGAGACAGAGTATTCCCTGTATCTGACCATTCTTCAGATATAATCAGTACCCTTGTTAAGATTCTTAAAAAGAAGGGCGTTGAAATCAGATACCAGGATGAAGTGACCTGGATTCAGACTAATCCGGATGGAAGTGTAAAAGCTGTTGTTTCATCTGATTCAGGCATTACAGAGGTTGATGCTGTTATTGTATGTACAGGTGGTTTATCTTATCCAAGTACTGGTTCAACCGGTCAGGGGCACAAGCTTGCTAAGGAGCTTGGTCACAAGGTTACGAAGGTGACACCTTCTCTTGTTCCTTTTGAGACAGCTGAGAGCTGGTGCAAGGAGCTTCAGGGACTTGCGCTTAAGAATGTAGAGATTAAGCTTGAACAGCTTCCCTCAGAAGAGTCAGCTAAGCCTAAGAAAAAGAAGTATGTGTATGAGGGCTTTGGTGAGATGCTCTTTACGCATTTCGGAGTTAGTGGCCCGCTTATACTTACAAGCAGCTGCTATTACGAAGCTGCAGATAAAAAGGGAAATCCTTATTCCTATGTGATTCACCTTGATCTGAAGCCTGCTCTTACTGCTGAGCAGCTTGATAAGCGAATCCAAAGAGATTTTGATATGGCAAGGAACAGACAGTTTAAGAACTCTCTGGCTGGACTTTTCCCGTCAAAGCTTGTCCCTATAATGATCGAGCTTTCTGGTATAGATCCGGAGAAGCAGATCAATGCTATAACCAAGGCGGAGAGACTTGCTTTTGTATCACTTATAAAGGATATGAAGATGCATGTGACAAAGCTTCGCGACTTTAATGAAGCAATCATCACAAGGGGCGGAGTAGCCACAAGCGAGATCAATCCTTCAACAATGGAATCTAAAAAGGTAAAGGGTTTATACTTTGCTGGCGAAATAATAGATGTTGATGCTCAGACAGGTGGCTTCAATCTTCAGATTGCCTGGTCAACTGGACATCTGGCTGGAGAGAATGCAGCTTTAGACGAAGTTCAATAATAAGGAGTTAACTATGAGTAATATAGCAATAGATGGACCTGCAGGTGCAGGAAAAAGCACAATAGCAAAAATTGTTTCCAAGAAGCTTGGATTTATCTACATTGATACAGGCGCTATGTACCGCGCAATGGCTGTACATATGACCAGAAACGGCGTATCTGCTGATAATGCTGAAGATATCGAGAAAAACGTCGATACAGCAGATATCTCAATCGGGCATGAGAACGGAGAGCAGGTTGTATATTTAAATGGCGAGAATGTTAATGCTTTCCTTAGAACAGAGGAAGTTAGCGCTATGGCTTCTAAGACAAGTGCTAATGGTAAGGTAAGAGCTAAGCTTGTAGAGCTTCAGCAGAAGCAGGCGAAGACCTGCGATGTTGTTATGGATGGCAGAGATATCGGTACTGTTGTTCTTCCTGATGCTGAGCTTAAGGTATATCTTACAGCCAGCAGCAGAGTGAGAGCTGAGAGACGTTACAAGGAGCTTACCCTGAGAGGCGAAAACTGTAATCTTGATGAGATCGAGGCTGACATCAAAGAGCGTGATCACAGAGACATGACAAGAGAGATTTCACCTCTTAAAAAGGCAGATGATGCAGTTGAGATTGACTCTTCATACATGACAATTGATGAAGTTGCAGACAAGATAATCGAGCTTTATAACAGCAGAAAATAAGTAATGCACTTTTTAGTGTCAAAAGGTGACAAAACATGGAAGTAATACTCGCAGAACACGCAGGCTTTTGCTTTGGTGTAACAAGGGCAGTTGATGAAGTCTATAATCAGGTGGAGAAGAATGAGGGCAGACAAATTTACACCTATGGTCCCATTATCCACAATGAAGCTGTAGTTTCAGACCTTGAGAAAAAGGGCGTTAAGGTTATTGAATCTGAGAAGGACCTTGAGACTATAGAGGACGGAATTTTGATAATCAGATCTCATGGAATCAGAAAAGAAATTCATGAGTTCATAGAGAAAAAAGGAATCGAGTATGTAGACTCAACTTGTCCCTTCGTAAAGAGAATCCATAACATAGTGGAGAAGGAAAGTGCTGCGGGAAAAACAATAGTAGTAGTTGGTAGTGCGAAACACCCCGAAGTTGACGGAATTGTGAGCTATGCACAGGGCCCGGTATACGTGGTGGAAACGCCCGAGGACGTTGAAAAATTAAACATTCCAGAGGGAACTGAAATTTGCATAGTGTCGCAAACTACATTTAATACAAATAAATTTCAAGAAACCGTTGATAAATTTTCTAATTCGCGCTACAATGTTAATGTTGTGAACACTATTTGTAGTGCAACTCAAGAAAGGCAGACTGAAGCTGAACGAATTGCCGGACAGGTTGACGCTATGATAGTGATTGGCGGAGCGCACAGTTCTAATTCAAGAAAACTGTATGAAATATGCAGTAAGAAATGTGCAAATACTTATTTTATTCAAACACTGGATGACTTGCATTTAGAACTTCCTAAATCGGTTAGGCTGGTGGGAATAACCGCCGGGGCGTCCACCCCAAAGAACATTATCGAGGAGGTTCAACAATATGTCAGAACAATCATTTGAACAGATGCTCAATGAGTCGTTCAAAACAATTCATACCGGGGAGGTCGTTGAAGGCACTGTCATTTCTGTAAAGCCTGATGAGATTATTCTTAACATTGGCTATAAATCAGATGGCATTCTTACAAAGAATGAATACAGCAATGATAACAGCATCGATCTGACTCAGGTTGTTAAGGAAGGTGACACAATGGATGTCAAAGTCCTTAAGACTAACGATGCAGACGGTCAGGTTATCCTTTCATATAAGCGTCTTGCACTTGACAGAGGCAATAAGCGCATCGAGGAAGCTTACAACAATCAGGAAGTACTTACAGCTAAGGTTGTACAGGTACTTGATGGTGGACTTACAGTTGTAGTTGATGAAGTTCGTATCTTCATCCCTGCAAGTCTTGTATCAGATACATACGAGAAGGATCTTTCTAAGTACGACGGACAGGAAATCCAGTTTGTTGTTACTGAGTACAATCCTAAGAGAAGAAGATATATCGGTAACCGCAAGATGCTCATCACAGCTGAGAAGGCTGAGCAGGCCAAGAAGCTGTTTGAGACAATCGGCGTAGGCGACATCGTTGAAGGTGTTGTTAAGAACGTTACAGATTTTGGTGCATTCATCGATCTCGGTGGTGCAGACGGACTCCTTCATATCTCTGAGATGTCTTGGGGACGTGTTGAGAATCCTAAGAAGACATTTAAGGTTGGCGATACTGTTAAGGTTCAGATTAAGGGAATCGACGGCAGCAAGATCGCTCTTTCAAGAAAGTTTGATGATGAGAATCCTTGGAAGGATGCTGAGACAAAGTACGCAGCTGGCAACGAGGTAACAGGTAAGGTTGCTAGAATGACAGACTTTGGTGCATTCATCGAGCTTGAGCCTGGTATTGATGCTCTTCTTCATGTATCTCAGATCGCTAGAGAGCATATCGAGAAGCCTTCAGATGTACTTAGCATCGGACAGGAAGTTACAGCAAAGATCGTTGAGTTCAACGAAGCAGATCGTAAGATCAGCCTTAGCATTAAGGCTCTTACAGCTCCTGAGAAGGAAGACGAAGCTGATGACAACGCTGATGTTGCTAGCGTAGATATCGACAAGGTTATCGCTGAGCAGGATGCAGAGTAATTAAGTTAGCATTTATTAACTGCCGCATCATATTGATGCGGCAGTTTTTATGAAATGGCATAAAACGAGGGGAAAAAGAGAAATTTTCCTGCTCGTTTTTTATTTTACTTTATTTTGTTTAGATTTATTTAATTTTACATACACTATAGCGTTGGTTATACTTAAAATGTAGTTAGAATTTGCTGATGGATTAAGGCATTAAGCATATTTAAGCAAAAATTTTAACGAGGGGGTCTAAACATGGCAGTTGATTATGAGTGGTTTAAAGGCGAAGTTTATAAGCTGACAAAGATTGATTTGAACGCCTATAAAGAAAAACAGATGAAGCGTAGAATTGATACGCTTATTAGTAAGACAGAATGTAAGGGATATGATCAGTACATGGACCTTATTAAAAAGGACCAGACTGCCAGAGAGACATTCATTACATATCTGACTATCAATGTTTCTGAATTCTTTAGAAATATTGATCAGTGGAATCTCATGGATAGAGATATGGTTCCGGAGCTTATCAAGAAGTTCGGAAAGAACCTGAAGATTTGGAGTGCAGCTTGCTCTACAGGTGACGAGCCATATACAATTGTTATGCTTTTATCCAAGCATATGCCTCTTAATCAGATCAGTATAACTGCATGGGATATTGATACTGTAGCACTTGCTAAGGCCAGAGCCGGAGTGTATGATGCAAAGGAAGTTAAGGCAGTACCTGCTGACCTTAAAGCAAAGTATATGACTCAGGAAGGTGATAAGTGGCGCGTATCTGATGAAGTAAAGAAGCGTGTAAACTTCAAGCAGGCAGACCTGCTTAGAGAGCCTTATCCGAAGGATTATCACCTTATCGTATGTAGAAACGTTCTCATCTACTTCACAGAGGAAGCAAAGGATGAGATTTTCAGAAAGTACTACGATTCGCTTGCTCCTGGCGGAGTGCTCTTTATCGGAAGTACAGAGCAGATTATTAACTACAAGGAAATCGGATTTATCAGAAGAAGCTCATTCTATTATGAGAAACCTGAAAAATAAAAAGTTTAAGGGTCAGGAAAGTGCATAGTCCTGACCCTTAATATAGCAGAAAGGGGAAAGGTATGAAGAAAGTAGAGAAAATCTGGGGGAGATTAGTATTTTGTCTTGCATCTGCTATAATGTGCAGCCTGTTTGTTTTTGGAATAGACGCTCAGGCTGCTTCTTTGCGCGGTAATAACAACGAGGAGAAAATCTTTTACTACCTCATGCAGGACATGAGCTTTAATAATGCAGGAGCAGCAGGTGTTCTGGCAAATATTGAAAGAGAGTCCAGCTTTAATCCCAATGCGCTTGGTGATAATGGGACAAGCTTTGGCATCTGTCAGTGGCATGCAGCAAGATATGAGGGGCTTAAAAGATTTTGCAGCAGAGAGGGCTATGATTATAAGAGTCTGGAGGGACAGCTGAACTTCTTAAAGGAGGAGTTGACCTCAAGCAGTTCTTATTATACAAGCAGAGTTTTAAATCCAATTCTTGCAGTAAAAAACAGCAAGAAGGGTGCCTATGACGCAGCATATATCTGGTGCTATTACTTTGAGATTCCTGCTGACAGAGAGAACAGGGCTGATCAGCGAGGAAACCTTGCAAAGAAGGTTTACTGGCCAAGATATAAGGATATAATCATTTCTCTGATTCCGGGGCAGGAGTATAAGACTGAGTCAGGAACCTATGTGGCAATAGATAAAAAGTCAGTAAGCTTCAAGGCTGTAGCTGATAAGAAGGCAACAAAGCTCACCATACCCAATACAGTAATGATCGGCGATATAAAGGCTAAGGTTGTTGGAATAGAGGCTAAGGCATGCAAGAAGAATAAGAAGCTTACAGAAGTGACAATTGGCAAGAATGTTAAATACATCGGCAAGGATGCATTTAATGGCTGTAAGAAGCTGAAAACAGTAAAAATCAAATCCACAAAGATTACTTCTATCGAGGAAGGGAGCTTTTTAAAGATAGGGTCAAAATGCAAGTTCTATATGAGTAATTCTGTAAAGAAAAAGTATAAGAAGATGCTGAAGGAGACAGCTCCATCAGATATTAAAATCAAAAAGCTCAGCTAAATTTGAGCAAATAACATATTCTTGTGCGGGGGAAATATGGGACATAATAAAATCTATTTAATCTATACGTTGGGTCTTTTCCTGATTGGACTTGGATTCTTTATTGTTGGAGAGTTCAACAGGGTTGAAAAACCTGTGCTAAAGGACATTGATGCAATAGGCAAGGAAGATGAGGAAGGGGAACCTGAGGACAACACAGCAGAGATATCTGCTGATGAAGTGGAAATGCCAGAAGCGCCTGACTCAGAGCCTGAGATAGAGGACATAGCCCTGGAGGATGAAACGACAGAAGAAACCGCGGAGGGCGAAGAAGGTGAGGACGGTGAAGTAGAAGAAGAGGAGGAAGAAGAGCCTCCAATCTATGATGGCCACGAAGAGGAGAGAATAGAAGCAATTAAGGAAAACTATATTGCTCAGGAGAAATATGACTCCAACAGATGGACAATATATTTCAGCGTGGTATTCTGGACACTTTCTCTTGTGTGTGCAATATTATATTTCACATCCTGACCTATGTGGATTTTAAAAGTTCTGATATCAAAACATGAAATATAAAGGCCGCCTTACATTTGTAAGACAGCCTTTGTCATTTTAATGATATATAATTAAGCTTTCGTGGCTTTAGTAGGCATCCAGGTAATCTCGTAGATGGTCTCCATGATTTTCCTGAGTTCATCCTTCATCTTGAGGCATGCGCTGTTCTCATCAGTGAATTTCATGAGACCTATTTTTTCTTTGTGATCCATGAAATAAACTTCCCAGAAGTTTCCTTCCTTAGTCAGGCAAACTCTGCCATCACGCTCTTTACCTATTTTGTACAACTTGGAAGGAACCAGGTGCTCCTTAAAAAATTTCTTTAATTCTTTTGCTGTCATAATTCCTCCTTCCAAGTGCCGAGACACTTGTTTTAGTAAGTTTATTTGAATACTATGTGATGTAGTATTGATTACTACATAGAGAATACCACATAATATAGTACGATTCAAGTCCATAAAAGTATATTATTACAGCAATATTTGCGCAGATTATTACAGTAGAAATGTGAAATACTTAGTAGTAAGATTGGCGTAAGTTTATAAGGAGGATATAGATAATGGGTATTAACGAGTTTGCAAAAAGAGCCCCTATGGGCTGGAATAGCTATGATTATTACGATACAACAGTCACTGAAGAGGAGATAAAGGCTAATGCCAGGTACATGGCTGAGAATCTGAAGGATTTCGGATACGACTACGTTGTAATAGACATTGAGTGGTATTCCAATGATGCAGGATCAAGAAGACATGAGTATCAGTATATTCCTTTTGGAGATGATGAACTGGATGGATATGGACGACTTCAGCCTTCACCAAAAAGATTTCCTTCATCAGCAGATGGCTCTGGTTTTAAGAGCCTTGCAGATTATGTGCATTCTCTTGGTCTTAAATTTGGAATACACATCATGAGAGGTATTTCCAGACAGGCAGCCCACAACAGATGTCCTATTCATGGAAGCAGCTTTACCTGCGATCAGGCTGCTGATGCATGGTCAATTTGTGGCTGGAATCCGGATATGTACGGTGTAAGAAATAACGAGGCTGGCCAGGCATACTATGATGATCTTATTGCAATGTATGCTGAGTGGGGCGTTGATTTTATCAAGTGTGATGATATCTGCGACAGCTTTATGTATCCTGACGGACATAGAATAGTATTTAGCGGCTATGAAGAGACAAAGATGATCCATAGGGCTATAGAAAAATCGGGAAGAGAGATCGTACTTTCACTTTCACCGGGGCCTGCTCATGTGGACAGAGATTTCTTCTATGAAGAGAATGCCAACATGTGGAGAATTACAGATGACTTCTGGGATGACTGGAGACTTTTAAAGGAAATGTTCTGGAGATGCGAGACCTGGAATGGCAGAGTATCAAAGGGTAATTATCCTGATTGTGACATGCTTCCTTTGGGACATCTTGGACATGGCTTTGGCAATGAGAGAATTTCTAATTTCTCTGATGATGAAATTAGAACAATGATGAGCCTCTGGTGTCTCTTTGGTTCACCTCTTATGATCGGAGCAGAGCTTACAAAGCTGACAGATAAGGAGCTTTCATTCCTTACAAACAAAGACCTTCTGGCAGTAATGGACGGTGATCACAGAGGTTTACAGGTTTACAGAGATGATGAAAAAGCGATCTGGGTAAACACTGATGAAAAGGGAACAGAGTGCTTTGTTGGATTGTTTAACCTTACTGACGAAGAAAGAGAAATTGAATGCTCTAAGGACAGCATAGGAGTTAAAGCCTACAATATGCCATCTGCAACTGAGATGATCAAGGATGTATGGAATGGCACAGAAAGCGAAGGAAACATTCCGGAAGTGATAAAGGCTACTGTTCCTGCTCATGGAACTGTTGTTTACAGATTCTATTAAAATAGCTATTTGTGTTAAGGGAAAAGATGCTTCAAGATGGCATCTATTGGGGTATTTCATGGATAAAAGAATCATTGAATTAAACGATAACTGGAAGTTTCACTATGGTGAATGTGAGGAAGCCTGGTATAAGGGCTATGATGACAGCACAGATGATTGGAAGAGTGTTTTTCTTCCGCATGACTGGTCTGTAACTATGCCCTTTTCACCGGAGTATTCCAGTGGAACAGGCTATCTTGCAGGAGGTCGTGGCTGGTACAGATGCAGATTCAAGCTCCCTGCAGAATGCGCTGGAAAACGCATCTTTATTCATTTTGATGGTGTCTATAAGAACAGCATGGTATGGTGCAATAGCTATTATCTGGGAAAAAGGCCTAGCGGTTATGTCTCCTTTTCCTATGACATAACAGATCAGGCTGTTTTTGGAGACGAGGAGAATGAAGTAAGCGTAAAGGTTATCCATGATGATATCGCTGATTCCCGTTGGTTCACTGGAAGTGGAATTACAAGAAAAGTATATGTGACCATTCAGGAGCAGGTTTATCCCAAGGAATATGGTGTTTTCTTTAATACTGAGAGCATAGCGGAGGATGGAAGCTCAGCTCAGATTGCTGTTCATCACACCTTTTACAATAAGACAGGAAAAGCGCAGACTATTTATTTGGAATCCAAGCTTATTGATCATGAAGGAAAGGAAGTACTCACATTAAAGAGCTATAAAAATGCTGAGGATAATCCGGATAAGACATCAAAGGACTGGGTTCGCGGATCCCTTAAAAATCCACACCTCTGGTCAGTTGAAGATCCATATCTCTACCGAATGGAGAGCAGATATAAGATTGATGATGATACAGGAAAAGCAAAGAAATACCTTGTTGATGTATCCATGGTTGGAATAAGGACAGTTACATTTGATCCTGATAAGGGGCTTTTCCTTAATGGTGAGAGCATAAAGCTTAAGGGAGTGTGCGTTCATCATGATGGTGGATGCCTTGGCGCTGCCATGAAAAAAGAAGTCTGGCAAAGACGCCTTGAGGCACTCAAGGCTGCTGGCTGCAATGCCATAAGATGTAGCCATAATCCTCACATGCCTGAGCTTTATGATCTCTGTGACCACATGGGATTTCTTATGATGGATGAGGCTTTTGATGAGTGGGAGAATCCCAAGAATAAATGGTCTATAGGACATAATGTATATCCTCCTAAGCACCAGGGCTACTATGAGGATTTCCCTATGTGGCATGAGGAAGATCTTATTTCAATGGTAAGACGAGACCGAAACCATCCTTCTGTAATTCTCTACAGCATTGGAAACGAGGTAGATTATCCTAATGATCCATATTGCCATCCCATGTTTGATACCATGACAGGCAATAATGATGCCAATAAGCCTGAGAATGAGAGAAGATATGACAAGAACAAGCCAAATATGGAGAGACTTTCTGTACTTTCTAAAAAGCTGACAGCTATTGTAAAGAAAAAGGATCCCACAAGACCTGTTACAGTAGCAGCAGCTTTCCCTGAGCTTTCTACACATATTGGCTTTATAGATGGCCTTGATGTGGTTGGCTATAACTACAAGGAGGAATTCTACGAACAGGATCACGAAAGATTCCCTGCAAAGACCTTCCTTGGAAGTGAGAATGGGCATAGCTATAAGGCATATAGAGCTTATAAGGACAGGGATTACATTTGTGGACAGTTCCTATGGACTGGAATAGATTATCTTGGAGAAGCCCATGGATGGCCTGTTCACGGATCAACTTCTGGAATACTTACTACTGCAGGTATTCCTAAGCCGGAGTATCTTAGAAGGAAAACCTTCTGGTCCGATGAACCTACGGTTTCGATTCTTACTAGAAGAGTGTCAGATGGTACAAGTGACTGGCTTCCAATGAGCAATTCCTGGGACTACGAGGAAGGCGAGGATATTCTTGTAAGAGTATATGTAACAGACAGTCTTCTTACTGATGACAGCAGCCTTGCAATATACTTAAATGGCGAGCTTGTAGATGAGTTTGATAAGAGAAATGAGGACAATGCCTTTGAATTTGTCATGAGCTTTAAGGCAGGAACTCTTTGGGCTGAGCTAGATGAGAATGTAAGCGGAGAACTGAGAACACCTGGCGCTTTCCATCATCTTGAAATAGAGAAGTGGGATGAGCCTGATGCCATTACAGGAGAGAACTTCGAAGAAGCTTCAGCCAAAACAGGATATTTATACCAGTTTAAGGTCATGGCTGTTGATGAAAACAAGGTTCCACTTAGAAGCGCAGTTCCGGGAGAAGAGTTCTTTATCCCTAGAGATAAGGATACATCTGAGTTTATAAATTTTGAAACAGGAAATCCTAAATTCATGGACAACTTCCCTGAAATTGCTGTAACAGTAGAAGGAGCTGGAGAGCTTGTTGGAATAGATAGCGGAAATGTCTCTGATACAACGCCTCTATATGCAAACAGGAGAAAGCTCTGGAATGGTGAGGCAGTTGTTTATGTAAGAAGAACCGGAGAAGGCGAAATAGCTGTAACCGTAAACGGAGAAAAAATATTTGCTTGACAGTCCTGTAAACTATCACATATTATAAAAATGCAACCGGTTTCAAATTCTAAGAAAGCGTGTGATAGTTTATCATGGGTAGCGTAGAATCTAAAACCATTACAATTTATGATATTGCTCGGGAGGCAGGCGTTTCACCAGCGACTGTTTCCCGTGTTATGACTAATAGCGCGAATGTTCGCTCTGAGAAGAGAGAACGTGTGCTTCAGATCATTGAGAAGTACAACTTTAAACCCAATGCGCTCGCAAAGGGATTATCAGAAACTTCAACAAAATCCATAGGGATTATCGTGGCTGATGTCCGAAATCCTTTCTATGCTCAGCTTTTTGTGGCCTGTGAATCCGCAGCTCAGAAGGCTGGTTATACTGTGTCTTTATACAATTCCTTTGGTATAACTGAAAATGAGATGGAACAGCTTGAAATACTGAGACAGCAGAAGGTTGATGCCATTGTTCAGATAGGTGGACGTGTTGATGATGTGCAGACTGACAAGCGATATGGAGAAGTGGTCAAGAAGATCGCTAAGACTACACCTATTGTAGTTACAGGCAGACTCGACGATGGCATAGATAGTCATAGTGTTGAGATCGATGCTGCAAGCGGAATTGACATTGTGATGGAACATCTGCTTTCTCTCGGACATACCAGGATAGCAATCGTTGGGGGAAGAGAGGATGTAAGATCATCCTTTGAGAAAAAGCAGTTGTATAAAGAGATTCTTAAAAAGCATGGAATAGAGGTGAATCCAGGCTACATTGTTGACGGAAGCTATTCCATTGAAAGCGGTTATGAGTGCATGCAGAAAATCATGCAGATGCCTAAGCTCCCTACAGCTATCATTGCTATAAACGACTTTGCTGCTGCTGGTGTTGTCAGGGCTATTGAGGACAGCGGATACAGAATTCCTCAGGATTTCTCCGTTGCAAGCTTTGATAATACCTATATTTCAGAGGTAACTATCCCTAAGCTTACAAGTGTGGATTATAACTATGAAAGCTTTGGTCAGTGTCTTATTGATACGGCAATAGCGGTTTCAAAGGGCGAAAAGGTGCCTGCAAGACAGGCAATAAAGCCCACTTTGGTAAAACGCGAGAGCAGTGGACCTAGTAGAGCCTAAGTAAAATAGCGATATTATGAATACTGAAACTTTGAAACGCATTTCATAAAATATGAATAAAATGTGAATCAGAGAAGTCATAAAAGTGAATAACAAAATGCAATAGTTAAGAGACACTAATAGTTAGCGTCTCTTTTTGTTTAAAATACACAAATTTGAATCCGGTTTCAAATTTTTTGTTGACGATATGCAAGCAATATGTTTGAATATTTATATGAAACCGGTTGCAAATTGATTAAAATGACAAGAAAGATACTACTAAATAACAAAAGGGAAGTGGATTTAATGGGGAACACGAATTCAAAAACAGTGGTAAAACCGAAAAAGCGAGGCTTTTTCGAAAACATAATCAGATATAGAACACTGATACTTATGTGTATACCGGCAATTGTTTTCTTCTTTATGTTCAGTTACATGCCTTTGCCGGGAATATGGGTAGCATTTGTTAAATATAACTACGGAAAAGGATTATTTGGAAGTAAGTTCATCGGACTTGCAAATTTCGAATTCCTTACATCCTCTGGAAAGCTTTTTGCACTTACCAAGAATACAATTCTTTATAACCTGGCATTCATCGTACTTGGTAATTTTCTTGCAATAGTGATGGCGATCCTGCTTAACGAAATGCAGGCAAAGCTTTTCAAGAAGGTAGCACAGACAATGATGTTTCTGCCTTACTTCATTTCACAGGTTCTTGTAGGAGTTCTGGTATTTAACCTTTTGAACTATGATACAGGATTTGTGAATGGAATCCTTGGAACACTTGGATTTGAGAAATGGCAACCATACGCTGATCCGAATGTTTGGCCGGTACTTCTGGTAATCATTTATCTCTGGCAGCAAACAGGTTACAACTCAGTAGTTTACTTCGCAGCAATTTGCGGAATAGATGCAGAGATAATTGAAGCTTCAAAGGTAGATGGCGCTAATGCATTCCAGAGAATCAGATACATCATTCTCCCCAGCCTTAAGCCTACAATAATTATTCTTTTGTTGTTCGCACTTGGAGGAATCGTTAAAGGTAACTTTGGATTGTTCTACAACATTGTTGGAACAAACTCACTTTTGTATGACACCACAGATATTATTGAGACCTTCGTATACAGAGCTACAATGACAGACTTCAACTTCTCAACAGCATCTGCTGTAGGTCTTTACCAGTCAATAGTTGGTTTTGTGATCGTCATGGTTGTTAACGGAGTTATCAAGAAAATCGATCCCGAGTATTCGTTATTCTAAAGTGAGCTAGAAAATCTTCGATTTTCGTGAGCGAACTTTGTTCTGGCGAGTGCGTAGCACGAGAGCAGAACTTCATTATAAAAATGAGAAGAGGCAATAATATGGCTAAGACAAAAGATTTAGACTTAATGGATAGTGGAGCCAAGGTAAAAATTGGAGCAACCGACATGGTCGTTCGAGGCGTAGGATATTTTCTTACAACCTTTTATGCACTGGCTTGTATCTTTCCGTTTTTGATAATACTTGCATCAAGCTTTACATCAGAAAATTACATAAGAATTCATGGAGTTCAGATCATTCCTCATGAATTCACATTGATGGCTTATGAGATGGTTACAAAGAGTGGACTGATCTGGAAGGCATACCTTTTAACCATCATCATGACATTGGTTGGAACAGGTGTAGGACTTTCAATAATAGCAATGACAGGATACGCACTTCAGAGAAAGGATTTCCCTTTCAGAAATGCAATTTCCTTCTATATTTACTTTACAAGTCTTTTCTCAGCAGGACTTGCACCTTACTACCTGCTGATGACTCAGACCTATCATCTCAAGGATAGCTACTTTGCAGTGCTTCTTCCTTTGATGATGTCACCCTGGCTCATAATCCTTATGAAGAACTTCGTTAAGCAGATTCCTCATGAGATCACTGAATCAGGAAAAATTGACGGAGCAGGAGATATGGTTATCTTCGTAAGACTGGTTCTTCCAATGCTTAAGCCTGCTCTTGCAACAATTGGTCTTTTCCTTGCACTTGGTTACTGGAATGAGTGGTATCAGTCATCACTTTTCCTTTCAAGTAAGGTTGATGTAAAGCCTCTGCAGTACATGCTTTACGAAATCGTAAACAAGACACAGGCTCTTAAAAACTCTGTAGCAGGACAGTACGTATCACTTACAGATATTCCTACAGAGACTGTAAAGATGGCAAACGCAATGCTTGCAACAGGCCCCATCGTACTTCTTTATCCTTTTGTTCAGAAGTACTTCATCGGTGGTATTACTGTTGGAGCGGTAAAAGGCTGAGAGCACTTGGCGATGTATTTTAGAGCCTAGTGCGAACGTGTTCCGGCGAGCGAAGCGAGAGCGGAACTTCCTTGTGATCTCAACTCGGGAGGCGAGTTTAGATATAACATTCATTTCTTTCATAGGAGGGTTATTAAATGAAGAAAAAGGTATTGTCGGTTTTACTGAGTGCCACAATGGCATTCTCACTTGCTGCATGTGGCGGTGCTTCAAATGGTGGAAGTACAACAGCAGACAAGACAGAGACAAAGACTGAGGAGTCCGGGGAGACTGCTGAGTCTTCAGAAAGCGATGCAGCAACTGAAACAGCTCCTGCATCAGACATCGACACATCAGAGCATGTAGTCATCAACTACATGACAACAGGTGACAGACCTGATGGAAAAGCTGCTGAGCGTCTTGATGAGATGCTTACAGAGCTCAATAAGATCCTTACAGAGAAGGTTAATGCTGAGCTTGAGATTTATTACATCGAGTGGACTGACTATCTTGCAAACTACAATCTGACACTTGCACAGATGGATGGTTCTGTAGACCTTGTTGGTACAGCATCTGACTGGCTTGATGCTTGGCCGAATACAAAGAATGGTGCTTTCCTTCCTCTTTCAGAGGAGATGCTCCAGACCTACGCTCCTCAGACATGGGCTAGCGTACCTGCAGATCACTGGGAAATGTGTAAATATGATGGCGACATCTATCTGATGCCTGAAGATAACTACGCACAGTGGACAAACCACGGATTTATCTATCGTCTTGACTGGGCAAAGGATGCTGGTCTTGCAGACGGCGTACACAGCTGGGAAGACCTCACAACATACTTTGCATTTGTAAAGGAAAATCATCCGGAACTTAAGGCAGTTTGGGATTCAGACGGAACACAGTATGCACAGATGGCTAACGGCTGGATTTCTTCACACACAAACTTCGTAGCAATTGATGGTCTTGCAACTGGCGCTCTTTGGGGCGGCACAAAGGATGACCTTTACACAGTTGTTACTCCTGTTATGACAGAGACAGATTCACTTGTTGAATATGCAAAGATGATGAAGGAGTGGGATGAGATTGGTGTATGGCCTACAGACGTTCTCAACAACACATCTTCACAGAACAGAGATGAGTATCGTGTAGGTCAGGTTGCAGCAGAGCAGCACCACACACAGACATGGACAGATCTTTGCTCAGCTAACGAAGCAAACACAATCTATGCTGATGATCCGAACGCAGAGTCAGGCTTCTTCTACTTTGGTGAAGAGACAGACAACGTTGTAGCTCTTTCAATCACACATGGTGCTATGGCAGTTTCAGCTGCATCTCAGAACCCCGAGAGAGCACTTATGGTATATGACCTTATCAGAAACGATCCTGACTGCTACAAGCTCTTCAACTATGGTATCGAGGGCGTTTCCTACGCTATCAATGATGAAGGTCTTAGAACAACTCCTGATGGATTTGATTCAAGCACAGACAACATCAACGGTATGACAAACTACTGGTGGGGACGTAACGACGACCTCGAGATCAGAGATGCTACACGTAACTGGGATAAGATTGACGAGCTCTATGCTAAGTATGACAAGGTTAAGATCGACTATCCTTATGGACAGTTTGTTCCTGATGTAGATGCTATCCAGGCTAAGATCGACAACTGTAACGAAGTTTATACAAACTACATGAAGCAGATCTCCTTTGGTAAGTACACAGGCACAGCTGAGGAAATCGTAGCTGAGATGCAGGCTTCTCTTGAGCAGGCTGGTATCGCTGATGTTGCAGCAGCACTTCAGTCTCAGATGGATGCTCTGTATAAGTAATCGCTTAGCGAGGTATTTTCGAGCTTAGCGTACTACTTAGTTCGATCGAGCAAAGCGAGAGTCGAACTTCCTCTTTCAATGCGAGGGCAGAATTTTAGCTTTTGAAAAGGGAATACCGGTATATTCGCTGGTATTCCCTTTTTTTACCCTATAGACAAAGAACGCTCCGCTATGGATGCGCAGATCTATTTCATTATTCGATTTTGCGAGGATCATTATGGGAACCTTTGAAGTAAAAGATAAATTTTATCTGGATGGAAAAAAATTTAAGATCATTTCCGGAGCATTTCATTATTTTCGTACCGTACCTGAATACTGGAAAGACAGACTATTAAAATTGAAAGCAATGGGTGGCAACACCGTTGAGACATATATACCCTGGAACATGCATGAGCCCAAGAAGGGAGAATTTTGCTTTGAGGGCATGCTTGATTTGGAGAAATTCATTAAACTCACACAGGAGGTTGGACTTAAGCTGATACTTCGTCCTTCACCCTACATCTGTGCGGAGTGGGAATTTGGCGGACTCCCCGCATGGCTCCTTAAAGAGGATGGAATGCGTCTTCGAGTAAATTACGAGCCATTTATGAAGGCGGTTGAGGATTACTATGATGTTCTGATGCCAATGATTACCAAGTATCAGATAACTAATGGCGGAAATGTAATCCTTATGCAGATAGAAAATGAGTATGGCTATTATGCAAATGACAAAAGCTATATGCAGCGCATAATGGACATTATGAAAAAGCATGGAGTAAATGTTCCTCTTATTACAAGTGATGGACCTTTCCCTGAGAGCTTAAATGGTGGAGTATTGGAAGGCGCACATCCTACTGGAAATTTTGGATCACGTACTAAGGAACGTTTTGCTGTCCTCCAAAACTATACAAATGGCGGTCCGCTCATGTGCGCTGAATTCTGGGTTGGCTGGTTTGATCACTGGGGAAATGGTGGCCACATGAGAGGCAACCTGGAAGAGAGTGTAAAAGATCTTGATGACATGCTGGAAATGGGCAACGTAAATATCTACATGTTCGAGGGCGGAACGAACTTTGGCTTCATGAATGGCAGTAACTATTATGACGAGCTCACACCTGATGTTACAAGCTATGACTATGATGCAATTCTTACAGAGGATGGCAGGATAACTGAAAAATACAGAAGGTATAAAGAGGTTATTGCAAAGTATACGGAAATACCTGACGTTTCAGAGCTTAAGGAGTATGAGATTAAGCGCGCTTCTTACGGAGAACTGAAGGTTCAGGATAAGGTAAGCCTTTTCGCTGTGCTTGATGATATAAGTAAAAAGCATAGCAGTGTTTTCCCTGTAAGCATGGAAAAGCTTGACCAGAGCTATGGATATATTTTGTATCATTCAACACTTGAAACTGAGGATGCCATCGCAAAGATAAGACTATGGGAGACAGCTGACAGAGCAAATATCCTTGTTGATAAAAAGCCTCTGGTTACACTATACGACCTTGAACTTAACAAAGAGGCAGAAATATTGAGCGATGAAGAAGTCGCTAAAGCCATGGCTTTACCTTTAGATGAACAGATGAAGCTTTCCCAGAGAGGTAAGGATCTGGATATTCTCGTTGAGAATATGGGACGTGTGAACTTTGGACCACGTATGGAACATCAGAGAAAGGGCATTGGCCAGTGCGTTCAGATAAATGGACACATGCACAACAACTGGGACATCTACACACTTCCTCTTGATAACGTAGATAAAGTGGACTTTAATAAGGGTTACATCGAAGGCACTCCTGCTTTCTTTAAATTCACCTTTGAAGTGGATGAACCCTGTGACACCTTCCTTGATTTTGAAGGCTGGGGCAAGGGCTGTGCATTCTTAAATGGCTTCAACCTTGGTCGCTACTGGGAAATTGGACCTCAGAAGAGACTCTACATTCCTGCACCTCTTTTAAAGAAAGGCGCAAACGAAATCATCATGTTCGAGACAGAAGGAAAGAACAAGGATTCCATTGTACTTAGAGATGAACCTGACATAGGATAAAAATTAATGGGTTTTGGTTTTTGCCAAAGCCCTTTCTTTATCTAAATGACAGTTCAGAGTCCAATTTGTATAATTGAGAGGATAGTAATTGTTTAACTATATGGAAATGCTATCTTAATATCAGAACGTGATCACGGAATATGTTTGGGGAGGGAAAATGGTTTACCTGCTGATTTTGGTAATACTGCTTGTGATACTTCTTGGGTGCCTTATGATTCTTGCAATTAGTTACTTGAGACTTACAAAGAGAAACGAAGCGCTCCGGGAAAGCATCGAGAACCTTGGAAAACTTAATGACAAGCTGAGGATGGACAGACATGACTACCTTAATCATCTTCAGGTAATCTACGGACTTATGGAGCTTGAAGAATATGAGGAAATGAATGCCTATCTCAAAAAGGTCTATAAGGATCTTCTAAAAACAGGAAAAGCCATCAAGACATCAAAGCCTGCACTAAATGCACTACTTGCGGCAAAGCTTGCTGAATGTGATTCAAAAAATATCGAGATGGTAATAGAGGTGAAGTCGGATCTGAAGGAAATCAGAATTGAGGACTGGGACCTTTGCAAGGTTATTTCAAACCTGACAGATAATGCCATAAGAGCACTTTTGGAAGCAGACCAAACTGATAAATCAGAGTATGAAATAAATGATGTTTCAGACCAGCAGATAAAAGAAAAACAGCTAAGAATCAACATCACAGAGACACCTGAGAAATATATTTTTGAAGTAGAAGATAATGGCCCTAAGATTCCGGATGACATTAAAAAAGATATCTTCAAAAAGGGATTTACCACGAAAAAGGAAGAAGGTCATGGAATGGGACTTGCGATAGTTTCGCAGATTCTTGATGAAAATCATGGAAAAATTGAAGTAACTACTGATAATGAGAAGACTGTTTTTGCAGTGGAATTTGAAAAGAATGCGTAAGAAAATGTATTTACCTTGTAAGAATTGAAAGAATATTATAGAGGAGAAAAGCTATGGGAGCAGTACAGATTGTGGGTATAGTAGCCCTTGTAATCGGAATAATTCTGATTGGCGTAGAGGTTTATCTGCCGGGCTTTGGAGTCCCTGGAATATGCGGAATCGTATGTACAGTAGCGGGGATTTTCCTGACAGGGCGAACAATGCCAGAGAGAATTATTGCAGGTGTGATTGCCATTGTGGTAATCGCGGTTATGCTGGTGATCAGCATAGTAGTATTTAATTCCAAGTCCATTAAATCGCCGATAAAGCTTGATACTGATCTGCAGGGCAAAAACCTTTTCATCGAGGAAAAGGATATGGAATATCTGATTGGTAAAAAGGGAGTTGCGCTGACAGACTTAAAGCCTTCGGGGAAGGGTGAATTTGATGGTGTAAAGCTTGATATAGAGGCTTCAGGATATATCAAAAAAGGAACAAATCTTACAATAACAGCAATTAAAAATAACAGAATATTCGTTGAAAGTTAATGTATAACAAACTTAAATGAAGAAAGTATATAAAACCTGATCTTAACATGTTTGTATAAACGAAAATTGTGGAGAAGAGTTTTATTTAAGGAGGGAACAAAATGAACGCACCTATCATTATCGCAGCACTTATCGTCGTATTACTTATTGTATTTTTCACAGTTATTCCTGTGGGAATGTGGATTTCAGCAATCGCCAGTGGAGTGAAGATCAGCATCTTTTCACTTGTTGGAATGAAGCTTAGAAGAGTAAAGCCTGTTAGAATTGTAAGCCCTATGATCAAGGCAACAAAGGCTGGAATCGCAGTAAAGACAAATGAGCTTGAAGCTCACTATCTTGCAGGAGGTAATGTAGACAGCGTAATAAACGCTCTTATTGCTGCTGAAAGAGCAGGCATGGACCTGACCTTTGAACAGGCTTCAGCGATTGATCTTGCAGGACGTGATGTGTTCGAAGCTGTAACAATGAGTGTAACGCCTAAGGTAATCGAGACACCTCAGATTTCTGCAGTGGCAAAGGATGGTATCGAGCTCCTTGTAAAAGCGAGAGTAACTGTAAGAACAAACATCAATCAGCTCATTGGTGGTGCAGGAGAAGCAACGGTCCTTGCAAGAGTTGGTGAAGGAATAGTAACAACTGTCGGCTCTGCTCAGACCCACAGTAGCGTTCTTGAAAACCCTGATGACATCTCCAAGGTCGTTCTTGAAAAGGGACTTGATTCCGGGACTGCTTATGAGATCATCTCCATTGATATAGCTGACATCGACATTGGCCGAAACATCGGTGCTAACCTTCAGAGCCTCCAGGCTGAAGCGAATACAAAGATTGCTCAGGCAAAGGCTGAAGAGAGAAGAGCAATGGCAGTTGCTCTCGAGCAGGAGATGAAAGCTGAAGTTGTTAAGGCTGAAGCAGATGTTCCAAGAGCAATGGCAGAAGCACTTAAGTCCGGAAAACTCGGAGTATTTGATTATTACAAATTGCAGAATGTACAGGCTGACACCAAGATGAAGAATGACATCGGCAATGGCGTTATGGAGTACGTAGATAAAAAGACTGATAAGTAATGGGGATTGGTATGATCAAAGTTATGGTAGTTGAGGATGAGGAACAGATCCGAATCATCCTTGGGAAAATGATAGAGAAAAATGAGGGCTGCAGCGTGGTAGCTTCCTGTGGTAACTTCGCATCCGCTATAAGTGATTTTATGAAATTCCGCCCACAGGTTGTGTTCATGGACATCGACCTTGGCGGGGAGAGCGGACTAGAATGCGCAAAGGCAATCACAGAAGTTGATCCCAAAGTAAAAATCGTCTTTGCCACAGCTCATAGTGAGTACATGGCGAATGCTTTTGAAATCTATGCCTTCGACTACCTCGTAAAGCCCTTCGACATGAAGCGAATCTCAAAAACTCTTGAGAGAATTAAGGGTATGACAGAAACAAAGAATGAACAGGCAAAACTAGAGCCTTCGCATGAAAAGCTCATAATCAAGGGCAAGGAAGAAATAAACCTCGTAGACATAAAGGACATCATAATGATTGAGCGTAGCGACGGAATGTCTCGGATCGTCACAAAAGACGAAGTATTCCTCACTTCGCAGTCTCTTACATCTCTCGAGGAAAAGCTTGATTCAAGCTTTATCCGTTGCCACAAATCATACATCATAAGAGTTGATTCTATTAAAAAGCTAGAGGTCTACGGACGCTGGACATACACAGTAACTCTTAAAGATACCAATGAAACCGCTCTTATGACCTCTGAGAAATATGATGAATTAAAACAAAAACTATAAGCCTACAAAATAAAAATCCGGAAGCCAAAAACTTCCGGATTTTTAACACTGATTATTTACCTTGTTTATTTTTTAAGGCCTTTGTATCTACGTTGACCTTCAGCGTCAGCAGAAGGTAACTGTATTTTGCAGAGAAGGCATAAACCAAAGCCTATATTTTCTGCCAATTTTCTGCCAATTTTTCCCCAAAATATGCGGATTTTTGGTTGCGGTATTTGTGCAAAACGCTTAAAATGAATTTATAATAAATTTATAAATTTTCTTAAGAGAGGTAATCTATATGGCTCAGACGAATATGTTGGCTATGATTCTTGCCGGCGGTCGAGGTAGCAGACTCCATGACCTCACCAATAAGGTGGCCAAACCCGCTGTAGCTTATGGCGGAAAGTATCGTATCATCGATTTCCCATTGAGTAACTGTGCAAATAGTGGAATTGACATTGTGGGAGTACTGACTCAGTATGAATCTGTACTCTTGAACAGTTATGTTGCAGCAGGCGGACGCTGGGGACTTGATACCAGAGATAGTGGTGTCTTTGTTCTTACACCCAGAGAGAAGGCTGACTGTGGCCTTGATGTATATCGCGGAACTGCTGATGCGATTTCTCAGAATATCGACTTTATTGACAACTACGATCCTGAGTACCTTCTGGTACTTTCAGGCGATCACATCTATAAAATGAATTATGCCAAGATGCTCGCTTTCCATAAAGAGCATAATGCAGATGCTACAATTGCTGTAATTGGCGTTCCTATGAGGGAAGCCAGCCGCTTCGGTATCATGAATACTGATAAGGATATGAGAATTACAGAATTTGAGGAAAAGCCTGCTAAGCCTAAGAGCAACCTTGCATCCATGGGTATTTATATTTTCAATTGGAAGCTCATGCGTAAGATGCTCATGGAGGATATGAAGAATCCTGATTCCAGCCATGACTTTGGTAAGGACTTCATCCCTGTAATGCTGAATGAAGGTAAGGGACTCTATGCTTATGAGTTCTCAGGATATTGGAAGGATGTAGGAACAATCGATTCCCTCTGGGAAGCAAACATGGACCTTCTCGAGAACAATGAACTTGATCTTGATGACAGCTCCTGGAAGATTTACACAGAGGACACTGCTACACTTCCTGCATACATTGGACCTAAGGCTAAGGTTGACAGAGCATATATGTCTCAGGGTGTTGACGTAGAAGGTCAGGTTACCAACTCTGTTCTTTTCTCTAATACCAAGGTTGCAGAGGGAGCAAAGGTAATCGACTCCGTTCTTATGCCCGGTGCTGTAGTTGAGGAGGGTGCAACTGTAACGAGAGCTTTAGTAGCTGACAATGTCAAGATTGGCAAGAACACTACAGTTGGAAGCAAGAAGAGCGAGGAAATCCTCCTTGTTGCAAAAAATGTAAAGGGGGAGGATAAATAATGGCACATAAAGCATTAGGAGTTATTAATTCCGCACCTAATTACATAAGAGTAGAGGGATTACATGATTACAGACCAATCGGAGCTTTTTCCTTCCTTGGAAGATTCCGTGTAATCGATTTTCCTATTTCAAACATGAGTAATTCTGGTCTCGATAAGATTCATGTTTACCTGAATTCAAGACCTCGTTCAATTGTTGAGCATATTGGATCTGGACGTCATTACAACATCAATTCTAAGCGCGGTAGCCTTCAGATGATGTTTACTCAGAACAATGGCGCAAGCTCCATCTACAATACAGATATCAACGCCTACATGGAAAATATCGAGCAGATAGAGCGTACACCCAGAGACTATGTTGTTATAGCTCCCAGCTACATGGTATATAAGCAGGACTTCCAGCAGCTCCTTGATTTCCATGTATCAACCGGAACTGATATCACAATCATGTACCACAAGGTTGATCAGGCTAAGGACTACTACAGAGGTTGTAACATCCTTAATCTTAATAAGCAGAAGGGTGTTTCCTCCATCGAGAGAAACATGGGAACAGCCAAGGAAAAGAACATTTCCATGGATACCTATGTTATGTCAAAGGAACTATTTCTCTATCTGATCAAGAGAGCAAGAAATGAATCATCAGCTTATTCCTTTGCTGATATGCTGAACATTGCATGTAACGATATGGATGTCAGAGGATATCTCCACAAGGGATACTTCGCAGCTATCACAAGTCTTGATGATTATTACAGAGCTAACATTGAGCTTCTTGACTATAGCACAGCTAATGAACTCTTCAGACCCGGCTGGCAGATTTACACAAGAACAACAGATGCTTGTCCTTCAAAATACGTGAGCGGATCAAGTGTTAAGAATTCAATGATCTGTAACGGCAGTATCATCGAAGGAAGAGTAGAGAACTCTATCATTGGTCGTAATGTACATATCGGTCAGGGCGCTGTGATCAAAGATTCTATCATCCTTTCATACGCTGATATCGCAGAGGGCGTGAGAATAGAGAGAGCAGTAGTTGATAAGTGGGCTGAGATTAAGAAGCTTAAGACAATTGCTTCAAACGGTGTTACACCTACTTATGTAAAGAGAAACGACATACTTTAAAAATATGCAAAGAAAAGCCTCCCTGGCGAAGGGGAGGTTTTTCTTTTATAAAAAAATAGCAATTATGAAAGGACTTAGTTAGCGGTACCTGACTGGTACCTTTTATATTACGCTTTTTTCAAATCGGCAAAGTGCGGATTTGCGGGAAGCGGATGATGCTCCTCATTAAGCATGCGAAACTGTGACGGCGGATAACCTGTGCTTTTTCGGAAAGCTCTGGTGAATGCTGTACAGCTTGCAAAGCCTGCCTGATAGGAGATATCTGTTATTGAAAGCTCAGGGTTTGATAAAAGCGTCTGAGCATAATTTATTCTCATCTGCTGTAAATACTGATAGAAGGTAACTCCTGTGTATTCACTGAATAACCTTTCAAAATGATACTTACTAAAGCCTGCGTATGCAGCAACACTTTCCAAAGATATATCTTCTGTAAAATGTTCTGAAAGATAAGCGCATACATTGCTTAATGACAAGCTGTTCTTGAAAGTGGAGGAGTCTGATTTTGAATCAGTCCCCTGGAACAGACTAATGTTTTTACCACACAGAGCTATAAACTGCATGAGAATAGAGTAAATTTCAAGTTCTCCGTAAGGATCCAGCTCTGTAAAGGACATAAGGCTGTGTCCGATTTTGCCTTCACTCATTTGAACCGGCGGAGCAGAACCAAAATAAAGTTCCTTTATCATTTCAAGCCATTCGCAGAGTTGTTTATAAATGTCCGAAGGACAATACTTATTCTTAATATGGAGTGCAGGGGACATCAGGCGAAAGGCTTTGTCTATTTCCTTAAGCGCTGTGATTCTGGAAAAATCTGCCTGAATATACACTCTTGTACCAAGACTAAGTGAGAATATTTCATGAAGAACCGCGGGGCAGATCAAAAGAATGTCCCCCTCGTCAAGGTTGTAGGTCTGGTTAGCACAAATTACCTTATAATATCCTTCCTTTGGCCAGATAATCTCTATATCTGTATGCCAATGTGCAGGGTAATTGGTGTGTTCCTGGTTTATGTACATTCGTAGACTTGTGTTGATCTTATGCTGAACGCTTTCACGAACGCTCACAAGCTGGCTTTTCATACCGGTTTTCCCCATTTGTTCCCCCAAAAAAAGCTATAGCAATTTTTGTCTGAACAGACAGAGGTTAAAAATTGCCATAATTATAAAATAATTAATAACCAAATGATTCCCAACAACTTATTTAATAGGCATTATACCATACTAATTTGGATTTAATACAATAAAAATATGCATAATGCACATTAAAAATTAAAATACATTAAATAATATAAAAATCTGCATATATAAAATAGCAATTTTGGTATGCTAGATAGCAACTTTTCACAAGCAATAATTATCTGACTAATTTAGAGTTATATGTAGAAAGAAACAGATAACTGTTTCAAACATCGATATTTTCAGTACAAATTCTGAAAATATCTGGCAACTATTCATAAGGAGGATATTGTTATGAACAAAAAGGTATTGGCTACTTTCTTTGCGACAGTATTCACTGTTACGACACTTGCAGGCTGCGGCGGTGGTTCAACAGCTACACCGGCATCCAACGATTCTGACAGTAAAGCCGCTGAAACAACAGAAAGTACAGACACCACAGCATCCAATGATGCAGCTGAAACCACAGAAACCGCAGACGCTTCAACATCAGCAGGAAAGCAGACGGATGGCAAGAACGTTCCTGAGCTGACAACTGAGCCTCTGACAATCACACTTTGGGATATTGCTACTGAGGATCCTGGTAAGAGTACTCAGGAAGCTGCTGTACAGAGATTTATGGCAGACTATCCTAACATCACAGTTGAGCAGGTACACCAGCAGAACGATACTTACAAGCAGCAACTTGTAGTAGCAATGAGTTCAGGACAGGCTCCTGATATGTACATGCACTGGGGTGGCGGCCCTATGGCTGAGTATTACAAGTCAGGTTTCGCAAACGATATCACAGATATGTATGCAAAGTATGATCACCCTGAATTTATCGATGCAGCTATCGCTCAGTCATCATATGATGGAAAGCTTCTTGCTATTCCTTATGGTGGACTTTCAGGTTGTGATATTTACTACAACAAGACAATCTTCGCTGAGCTTGGCTTAGAGGTTCCTGAGACAATTGATGAACTTGAAGATGTGTGTGCAAAGCTTAAAGAAGCTGGCTACATTCCTTTCGCACTTGCAAACGCTTCAAAGTGGACAGGTTCCATGTACTACATGTATCTTGTAGCACGTCACTCAGGCAACGCTGAATTCGATGCAGCTTACACACAGGAGAATGGCGGATCATTCAATAGCCCTGCATTCAAATTTGCAGCTGAGAAGATTCAGGATTGGGTAAAGAAGGGTTACTTCCCGGATGGTGTTAACTCTCTTACAGCTGATGATAACCAGGATAGAGCGCTCATGTATGATGGCTCTGCAGCAATGATGCTTCACGGCTCATGGCAGTCATCTGGTATGAAGGCAGACAACGAAGAGTGGTACACAGAGAACATCGGTATCTTCCGTTTCCCTGAAGACGCAGAAGCTAAGGCAAATGGCGTTCCTCAGAACGTAGAAATCGGAACAGCTATCGGTAACGGATTCTCATTCAACTGCTTCAATTCAGATGGTTCTGTAGATCAGGCTAAGCTTGATGCTTGCTTCGTTCTTGCAACTCAGTACTACAATGATGAGACCTATAACAACATGCAGGTTGAAGTAGGTGCTATCCCTTCAATCAAGGGTTATGGTGCAGAGACAGTTGATGATCCTAACGATAAGTATGTTGCAGACGTATTCTTTAGTGCTTCTAACGTACAGCTTTGGTATGACCAGTATCTGCCTGCATCTGTTACAGAAGTTCATAAGAACTGCATGACAGAGCTCTTTGGCCTTGAGAAGACTCCTGAGGAGATCGGACAGGAAGAGGATGATGCAATGCAGAAGGCGCTTGCTGAACAGTAATACGATTGCTTAGAGTATACAAGCGTATTCGCTGCGGCTAATTAAAAAACAAAGGCTGCCCGCAGGAAAAATTCCTGTGGGCGGCTTTTTCTAAAGAAGCAACGCTTTATCGGCGGCGGGAAGGAGATAACGTGGGAAAAGGAAAAAAAGTAGGCCTTGCTCAGGCTAAGGCCAAGAGTACGGCCAGAGCAGCATCAGTGTTCCTGGCACCGGCGCTTTTGCTAATAGCTATTTTTATTGTTTATCCTGTTATTGATACATTTTTAATTAGTGGTTACAAATGGAATGGTATTTCCGTAGACAGAATTTATATTGGATTGGAGAACTGGAATACACTTCTTCATGACGAGATGTTCTGGAAATCATTTTCACACAACTTAATAGTAATGGTATTCTCAATTCTTTTGCAGATACCTCTTGGAATGGCACTTGCAACTTATCTGGATGCAGGTGGAAAGAAATTCAATGCATTTAAGGTTATATGGTTTTTGCCTTATCTGATGAGTTCAGTAGCAATAGCATTCCTCTTTAACTATGCTCTTGCAACTAATGGTGGTATCATTTCTTCTCTTGCAACACTTATTCAAGGGAAAAGAACAACTATCGATCTTTTGGGTACATCTCCCAATGCGCTTTACACTGTAATTGGTGTTATGGCATGGCAGTTTACTCCCTTCTATATGGTTTACTTTATTGCCGGCTATGGCAATATCGATACTACAATCTATGAAGCCGCTGTCATCGACGGAGCTACAAGATGGCAGTATATAAAGCTCATAGCTATTCCTCTTTTAGGACCTATTTTCAAGACAGCTTGCACAATGTCACTTATAGGTTCACTTAAGTACTTTGATATGATCTGGAATATGACTCAGGGTGGTCCTGCAGGTTCTACAGAGCTTATGGCTACCTATATGTATAAGCTTTCGTTCCAGCAGTTCAACATGGGTTATGGTTCTACAGTAGCAGCGGGCATGTTCCTTCTTATCACTGCTATTGCGCTGCTCTTTAACAAAGTATTCAAGGTTAAGGAGGATTACTAATTATGGTAAAAGAAAACATGAACGATACGGATTATCGCAAGGAAAAGATAAAATCTGTAGTTGCCTGGACTATAGCAACAATATTCGCTTGTGTTCAGCTTGTACTTACGCTTACTCCGTTCTTCTTTATGATAATGAATTCATTCCGAAAGCAGTTCGACATGCTGCAGCAGGGTGTATTTCATTTGCCAGATCCCTGGTATTTTCAGAACTATGTAACAGTAGTAACAAATGGATTTTTCGGATACTTTCTTCGAAGCGTGATAGTAGTAGCAGTTTCACTTATTCTGATGCTGATAATTTCATCATTTGCTGCTTATCCGCTTGCAAGAATGGAATTTAAGCTTAATCCGTTCATCTACGCAACAATAGTTGCAATGATGTCTGTGCCAATGCATGTAACTCTTATTCCAATTTTTAAGATGACAACAAAGATCGGATTCTATGATTCACTTAAGTCACTTATTGGACCTTACGTAGCATTTGCACTTCCGATGTCAGTATTCATTCTTACAGCATTTATGAAGACTATTCCGAGAGAAATCGAAGAATCAGCAGAAATCGATGGATGTAACCGTTATAAGAATTTCTTCCTTATGATTTTGCCTTTGTCAAAATCAGGACTTTCGACACTTTCAATCTACAATGGTGTTGCAATGTGGAACGAGTTCGCATTTGCTAATACACTCCTTATCAGCCCTCAGAACAAGACACTTCCTCTTGCACTTGGACAGTTTAAGGGTGAGCATTCACTGGATATTCCGATGATCATGGCTGTTCTGACACTTTCAGTAATGCCGATGATTATTCTGTTTATCGTATTCCAGGATAAGCTCGTAAAAGGTATGATGGCCGGTGCTGTAAAGGGCTGAGAGGACTTGGCGAGGTTCTGTCGAGCCTAGTCCGAACGTGTTCTGGCGAGCGAAGCGAGAGCGGAACTTCCTTATGAAAAAAGGAGAAGGGTATGAAGACTAAAGAATACAGAATGACATTTGATGAAAAAGCTAGAAAAATAGTTGATCAGTTGACCCTTGAACAAAAGGTCAGTCTGATGGCTGGCAATATTGATGTTACAGAGCTTAAGGAGAGCGACATAATGGAGCTTGTAATGGGGACAGATGAAGGAGCTCATTACAACGTAACTCCTTACGAGGCAGGTGGCCTTGATGAGCATGGTGTTCCGCCCATGAAATTCTGTGATGGACCAAGAGGTGTTGTTTGCGGAAATGATCAGACAACCTGTTTCCCTGTTTCCATGGCGAGAGGTGCAACCTTTAATCCCGCACTGGAAGAGGAGATTGGACATGCTATAGGTAAAGAGGTTCGTGCTTTTGGTGGAAATCTTTTCGCAGGTGTTTGCATCAATATGCCTTACAACCCGGGCTGGGGCAGAAGCCAGGAGACCTATGGCGAAGAAACCTACCAGATAGGTAGGATGGGAGCATCACTTGTTAAGGGTGTTCAGAGTGAAGATATCATGGCATGTGTAAAGCATTTTGCTTTTAACGATATGGAAAATGCCCGCTTTAAAGTAAGTGTTACCTGTGACCAGAGAACGGAGCAGGAGGTTTATCTTCCTCACTTTAAAGACTGCATCGATGCTGGAGCTGCCAGCATTATGAGTTCCTATAACCGTTACAATGGTGTTCAGTGTGGACATCATAAGTATCTCCTTAGTCAGGTACTTAAAAAAGAGTGGGGCTTTGACGGATTTGTAATGTCGGATTTCTGCTGGGGCGTTCTTGATACAGTTGAAGCTGCTAACGGTGGTCAGGACATGGAGATGCTTTGGACCCAGTATTTTGGTAAGCGTCTTGTCCAGGCAGTTAAAGATGGCTTTGTTCCAGAGAGCAGAATTGATGATGCCGCAACCAGAATAGTGAGAACAATTCTTGCGTTCGACGAAGGACACAAAGAATATGACATGTCAGTTGTTGGAAGTAAGGAACACATCGCTCTAGCTAAGAGAGCAGCAGAAGAAGCTATCACTCTCGTAAAGAATGAGAATGTTCTTCCTTTAGATAAATCCATTAAGAAGATTGCGGTTGTAGGAAAGCTTGCTGATGCAGCTGTAATAGGTGACCATGGATCAAGCTGGGTTAGACCTCCCTATGTAATAACACCTCTTCAGGGAATAAAAAATCTGGTTCCAAATGCTGAGATTTTGTACAGTGATGGCTCAGACTTTGAGGAAGTAAAGAAGATAGCAGAGGAAGCTGAAGCAGTGATTTATGTAGTTGGCTACGATCATGATGATGAAGGGGAATTCATCTCTGATGACACAACAGACAACTACACAGGCGCTATTGGAGGAGACAGGAAAAAGGGACTCGGACTTCATGATGAAGATGTTAAACTTTTGCAGGAGACTGGCAGTGTAAATGAAAAATCTGTAGTTGTCCTGATTGGTGGAAACATGATCATGATGACAGACTGGATTGATAAGGTTAATTCAGTTCTGATGGCATATTATCCCGGTATGGAAGGCGGCAATGCACTTGCTGAAATTTTGTTTGGGGACGTTAATCCTTCAGGTAAATTGCCTTTTGTTGTACCTGTTAAAGAAGAGGATCTGCCGAAGGTTGACTGGGAAGCAACTGACCAGTATTACGAATATTACCATGGCTACACAAGACTTGATAAAAACGGAGTTAAGCCACTTGTACCTTACGGATTTGGACTTAGCTACACAACCTTCTCTATTGAAGCTCCAAGCGCAAGCGTAGAAGGTGACGAGCTTGTTACAAAGGTTAAGGTTACAAACACTGGAGACAGAGATGGCGCAGAGGTTGTTCAGCTTTATGTTGGATTTGAAAACTCAGCTGTTGACCGTCCTGTCAGACAGCTTCGCGGCTTTGAGAAGGTATTCTTAAAGACTGGTGAATCCAAAGAGGTTACTGTTAAGACACCTCTTGAAAAGCTTAAGTACTACAATCCTGTAGACAGGCAGTGGGTTCTTGAACATATAGAGTACCCTGTGTACCTGGGATCAAGTGAAGCACTGGAAGATTTAGTAGAAACAAAGATTAAACTGTAACATATACGAATTGTTTTGTGGCCGGAGAAAACCAGCTTTTCTCCGGCTTTTCAGAAAAGAGGACTTAATATGATAATTTACGTAGATGCTAATGCTAAACATGATGGAAATGGAACAAAGAGTCTTCCTTTTAGAAGAATAAATCAGGCAGCAGCTATTGCAAAGCCTGGCGATGAAGTAATCGTTGCACCAGGAACCTACAGAGAATATGTAAATCCTGTAAATGCCGGAACAGAGGATAACAGAATAGTTTATAGAAGCTCTGAGCCGCTTGGCGCGATTATTACAGGTGCTGAGAAGATTGGCGGATGGGAGAAATTCAAGGATGACGTCTGGGTTACAAAGGTAAAGAATGGAATTTTTGGCGAGTACAATCCATATACAACACTTGTTTATGGTGACTGGTATTTTGCTACTCCCAATAAGCACACAGGCTGCGTATGGCTTAATGACGAAGCTCTTTATGAAGCTGTAACTTTGGATGAGTGCTTAGAAGGCAAGGTATATGAATGCTCATGGGATCCTGAGAAATCCAAGAGAAAATGGTATGCCGAGCAGGACAACAAAAATGATGAGACCATTATTTATGGTAACTTTGGCGGCGCTGATCCCAACAAGGAAAATGTTGAGATAAATGTAAGACGTGAGTGTTTCATGCCTGCTAAGGAAGGCATTGGCTATATCACAGTAACTGGCTTTAATATCAACAAGGCTGCTACAACCTGGGCTCCGCCTGCAGCTTATCAGGATGGAATGATAAGCCCTCATTGGAGTAAGGGATGGATCATCGAGGATTGTGAGATTTGGGGAAGTAAGTGCGCTGGTATCTGCGTAGGTCGTTACTATGATCCTGACAACAATCACTATTACACAACAAAGCACGTAAAGAGTCCTACCCAGATGGAGAGAGATTCTGTATGCCGTGGTCAGTACTACGGATGGGTTAAGGAAAAAATCGGAAGTCACATTATCCGCAGAAACAACATCCATCACTGCGAACAGGGTGGTATTATTGGTCGTCAGGGCGGTGTTTTCAGCGTTATTGAAGACAACCACATTCACCACATCAACAACATGATGGAGCTTGGTGGTGCTGAGATAGCTGGTATTAAGATGCATGCTGCAATCGACGTAGTTATGCGACGCAATCACATCCACAACTGCACAATGGGTATCTGGTGCGACTGGGAAGCACAGGGAACACGTATCACTCAGAATCTTCTTCACGACAATGAGCGTCCATCCTTCGCAAAGCAGCTTCAGGGTGGCATGACATGTCAGGATATATTCGTAGAAGTTGGACATGGACCTACTCTTATAGACAATAATATTTTGTTATCAGATGTATCACTTCGCGTGGCTACTCAGGGTGTTGCAATGGTTCACAACCTCTGCGCTGGATCATTTACAATGGTTGGCGAAGGAACTGGCTGGAGATATACTCCTTACCACATTCCTCACAGAACAGAAGTTATGGGCTTCATGACTATTCTTCATGGAGATGATCGCTTCTACAACAACATCTTTATCCAGAAGTGGCCTTCAGATGACTGGGTACTGGAGAATGATTCCAATCCTGAGGAGAAGCAGATTGAGAACCGCAAGGTTGGTACATACTGCTGGGATGAGTATCCTACCTATGATGAGTGGATCAAGATGTTTGACATGGAAGAAGAGTATCCTAACATGAGAAAGCATGAGCAGTCTCACTTCTCACATCTTCCTGTATGGATTGATGGAAATGCTTACTTCGAGGGTGCTACTCCCTGGAAGAACGAGAAGAATGCTTTTGTTGATAACTCTGGAAAAGTAAAGGTTGATGTTGTCGAGAAGGATGGAGACTGGTTCCTTGATACAAACATCTATGATGTGCTCGGAAGCTTCGGCGTAGACATGATTTCAACTGAAACTCTTGGCGAAGCCTTCGAGCCTGAGCAGAAGTTTGAAAATCCCGACGGAACACCTATTACCTTTGACTATGATTACAGTGGAAATCACAGAGGAGCAGACATAATCCCTGGTCCTTTCGTTTCAGGAGAGCTTGCAAAAGATAGACTGTTTGGAAAGCTTGATATCGAGTAAGCAGGTTTGTCTCTGGCTATTTTGCGAATAGGCATTTTTTGAATATATATGCGCAACAAATAGTAAGAAATAAATAAGACCTTATGTCAAAATAGTTCCATGCTGTGAAGGCAGTATGGAACTATTTTTTGCACCATAAAAAGATTGTGGTGCAGAGTGTTTAATAGACGACAGGAGATTTTATGAGCGCATATAAGACTGGAGAATACAGAAACGTATTCAAAGAAATCGGTAAAACTGATGCAGAGATAAAAGAAAAATTAGAAGCTGCAGTTAAGACATTCTTCTATGATGAAGAGGAGAGAATCTATCATACAGCTGGCGACGACATGGGATACCTTACTGACACTGGTAATAATGATGCCAGAACTGAGGGTATGTCTTATGGAATGATGATGTGTGTTCAGCTCGATATGAAGGAAGAGTTCGACAGAATCTGGAAGTGGTCAAAGACCTATATGTATATGGACGAGGGCGAAAACGAGGGATATTTTGCATGGTCCTGCCAGACTGATGGAACAAAGAATGCTTATGGTCCTGCTCCAGATGGAGAGGAATTCTATGCAATGGCTCTGTTTTTTGCATCTCACAGATGGGGCGACGGAGAAGGTATATTTAACTATAGCAAAGAGGCAAAGGAAATCTTAAAGGCGTGCCTTCACAAGGGAGAGAATGGAAGAGTTGGTGATCCCATGTGGAACAGGGAAAATGGACAGATTCTTTTTGTACCCGGAAGCCCTCATACAGATCCTTCATACCACCTTCCTCATTTCTATGAGCTCTTTGGTGAGTGGGCTTACGAGGAGGACAGAGAGTTCTTCAAAAAGGCAGCTAAGGTAAGCCGAGAGTTCCTTGTAACTGCTTGTCATCCTGAAACTGGCTTAAATGCTGAGTATGCTAACTTCGACGGAAGCCCTATGGATAAGGTTCTTCCTTGGGGACAGTTTGGAGATTTCTTTAGTGATGCCTACAGAACAGCAGCAAACATCGGCCTTGATGCTGAGTGGTACGGAACAGATGAGGGACAGCTTTCTATTCCTCTTAGAATGATGAAGTTCTTTGGAACAGACCTTGAAGCTGTAAGATGTGCATATAAAGTAGATGGAACACCTCTTGAAAGACCGGTGCTACATCCCTTGGGACTTCTTTCAACAATGGCGCAGAGCGCACTTGCAGTTCCTTACAGTGATGACAAGAACAGTGACTTTGAAGTAGCAAGAAAATGGGTAGAGTGGTTCTGGAATCAGCCAATGAGAAAGGGTGTTCGCAGATACTATGATAACTGTCTGTATATGTTTGCACTTCTTTCTCTTTCTGGACAATATAGAATCTGGTAATAACAAAGGCTGCCGCATTTTACTGCGACAGCCTGTATTTTTTATTCCTTACCACTCCAGCAGTATGTACATAACTTGCAGGGCTCAATCGGAATTGCTTCAACCATATCATCAAGTCTGTGATAGTGAAGAGATGTGAAGTTGAGCTCTTTTCTGATTTCTTCAAGCATTGCCTCATACTGAGGTGAATCAGGATCGGTGTATTTTCTTACAGTTTCTTCATTTGGTGAAGGATATCCTTCAAGTTTTTCAATAACTCGTCTTGTTATAAGCTCCATCTCGGAATTGGAACGAGAGAAGTTAAGGTATTTGCAACCATAAATAAGAGGAGGACATGCAGGTCTGATGTGAACTTCCTTTGCGCCGCTCTTATATAAGAACTCGGTGGTCTCTCTAAGCTGAGTTCCTCTTACGATGGAGTCGTCAATGAGAAGGAGACTCTTGTTTTTAATGAGCTGGTTGATCGGGATCAGCTTCATCTTGGCGATAAGATCACGTCTGGCCTGAATTGTAGGCATGAAGGATCTGGGCCATGTGGGAGTATATTTTACAAAAGGTCTTGAATAGGGAATACCTGATGTGTTGGAATAACCGATTGCATGGGCAACACCTGAATCAGGGACACCTGCAACAAGATCAGGATGAAGACCTCTTTGCATATCGCGCTGTGCAAGCTTTGCACCGCAGCCGTAGCGGACATCTTCAACATTTAAGCCTTCATAAGTGGATGCCGGGAATCCGTAGTAAATCCAAAGGAAGGTACAAATTCTCATTTCATCAAAAGCTGGAGCAACAATCTCGACGCTCTCAGGAGTGATATAAGCTATTTCTCCGGGGCCAAGTTCCTTATAGGGATCATAGCCGAGATTTAGATAAGAAAAGCTCTCAAAGCATACGCAGTAGCCTTCGTCCTTGTGACCGATTTCAATAGGGGTTCTTCCAAAGCGGTCTCTGGCTGCGTAGATTCCTTCCTGAGTCATAAGAAGAATGGACATAGAGCCCTTGATAACTTCCTGAGCGTATCTGATTCCTTCTACAATAGTAACCTTCTGGTTAATAATAGAAGCAACAAGCTCAGTAGGGTTGATGTCGCCGCCACTCATCTCAAGGAAGTGAGAACGGTTGTCTGCAAAAAGCTTATTTGTGATTTCTTCAATATTATTGATCTTTCCTACTGTTGTGATGGCGTAAGTGCCATGATGAGATCTGACGATCAGAGGCTGAGGCTCGAAATCAGAGATACAGCCAATACCAAGATTACCTTCCATTCTCAGCATATCGTCTTCGAATTTAGGCCTGAAATAAGAACGTTCTATATTATGTATGGAGCGATCAAAGCCTTTCTTTTTGTCATATACTGCAAGTCCGGCACGACGAGTGCCAAGATGTGAATGATAGTCAGTTCCGTAAAAAAGATCGAAAACTGCACTTTCACGAGAAGCTACACCGAAAAATCCTCCCATGGAAAAACCTCCTAGATGTGTAAGATTGATTAGCTAAATACGGTAAATATCATAGCATAATATTTTTGAATTGTGTCTGTGAAAAACGTAAAATATCTGAATTCTAGATATGAGTATTCGAATTTGATAAGAAAACATCATACTTTTTTGTTTTTCAATAGCTCTATTTCACAATATTAGGGCATTATTTTTGATACTAATCACCAAAATGGCTTAAAATACGCAAAAATTCGGATTTTTTTCTCAAAAATGCTTGTTTTTAGCCATTTGTGGTGCTAACATTGTTGATGTAGTTAAATTTTCTTATTTTTTGGAGGAAAAATAATATGAACAAGACAGAATTAGTAGAAGCTATTGCAAAGGAGACAGGTCTTTCTAAGAAGGATTCTGAGAAGGCTGTAAAGGCTTTCGTTGATGTTGTTTCTAAGCAGCTCAAGAAGAAGGATAAGGTTCAGCTCGTTGGTTTCGGTACATTCGAGACAACAAAGAGAGCAGCTAGAACTGGTAAGAACCCTCAGACAGGCGAGAGCATCAAGATTCCTGCTTCTATCGCTCCTAAGTTCAAGGCTGGTAAGGCTCTTAAGGATCTTGTTAATAAGAAATAATTTTACGCTTGCGTAGACTAAAGGCTGCGGCACATTGTGCTGCAGCTTTTTTTTTATCTCCAATAAAGTCATTCAATCTGAATCCCTTGACATAGATACTTCAATTCCATATAGTTAATATTAGGTTAAGCGGTTAATATGGCTAAATAAGGGGACTCTTGGAGGAGATATGAATCTTAAGGAGATAGCAAAACTGGCGGGAGTTAGTACTGCTACAGTTTCTAATGTTCTAAATGGGAATAACCACAAGGTTTCAGAGGAGACCAGGAAAAGAATAGAAAATATCATTAAAGAAAATAACTACAAACCTAACGCTGTGGCAAGGTCATTAGCAAAGAAGGAGAGTAAGATCATAGGTCTTTCGGTTCCGTATCTTGGCAAGGACGAGGACTTTTTTACTAATCCGTACAATGCGCATATTATCGCAGCATTGGAAAAGTGCGTTCGAAACAATGATTACTACCTCATGCTAAGAGGTGTTGGTGATCCGAGAGATATTATCACATTGCTGTCCTCATGGAATGTTGATGGAGCGTTCTTTCTTGGTATTTATGAGGAAGAGGCAAAAGAGATTAAGGAACAGATCGATGTTCCGATGGTTTTCATTGATACCTATGCTCCAGGTGAAAAGATAGTTAACGTTGGTATCGAGGACTATCGCGGAGGATATCTTTCTGCAAAATATCTTATTGGAAAAGGGCATAAGAATATAGCTCTTGTGACACCTAAAGTGGATGAAGAGGGCGTTATAAAGGAGAGGTTTAAAGGCTTTTCTGATGCTTGTAAGGAGAGTAATATAGAGCTTCCAAAGAAGCGTATTTTTATATCTGATACCACCTACAAAAATGCAATGGAGATAGGGCAGGATATAGCTTTTTCAGGAGATGAGATTACTGCGGTTGCTACCATGTCAGACGTTGTTGCATTTGGCGTTGTAGAGGGATTAAAGCAGTGTGGCAAAAGTGTCCCTAACGATATTTCTATCATAGGCTTTGACAACCTCCCTGACTGTGAATTTATGACACCGAAGATTACATCTGTCGCTCAGGATTATGAAGAAAAGGCTAAGAAGGCTTCTGAATATCTCTTTAGAATGATAGATGGAGAAAAAGATCTTGCAGTTGACGAGAGGCTTCCTATCCGGGTAGTAGAGAGGCAGTCTGTAAGAAATCTGGCAGAATTAGTCTGAATTATGCAAAACATTATAATCACATAAGGACATTAATTTGAAAAAATCAAAATTAAAACCATCTAAGGGTATTGGTTAGATTTATAATAATAATAACCACCTAAGAGTATTGGTTAGATTTATAATAATAATAACCACCTAAGAGTATTGGCTAGATTTACAAAAAATAAAACCACATAAGAGCATAATTGAAAAGAAAAAAGCAGTGGGAGTCTGATAGATAGAGACTTCAACTGCTTTTTTTGAATTTAAGTTTCTTATGTATATAAAACATCAAGAGCATATCTGATTTATATGCATTTACTCAGGTCTAGAAATCTTATTGCTATAAAACAGCAAGAATAATCTTCATTTATATGCTTTTTAAGCTTTATTTAAGTACATAATACTTATAAATTGGTAGAAAATAGAGAAATTATATGTTTCTAAGACTTTAATTGAAAGTGAGAGGGCATATAAATGTATTGAAAATACCAACATATATAGCAAGCGAGCAATTCATAGAAGATAAAAAGCATATAAAACAGATATAGACCAGAGTATTTATAGGCAACACCTTGGTTGTATCAGAATAAATGCATATAAAGACACCAAAAACTATGTAGATTATAGTTGGTAAACTGATATGAAAAAGAAAAAGTAAAACGAATAACATAAATTAACTCAAAACCAAAGATTGTGCAAAATCAATAAATTGAAATCCCCCTAATTTGTACAAGTTAAATGAAAATAAATTAATAGGTTGACCGATTAACCAACGGGTAGTATATTCTTGTTAAACGGTTAACCAAAAAATACGACAAAAGTACTTAAGCACAAACGAATCAAAAGCAAAAAACAAAAAGAGTAAATGTAACACTTAGGAGGATAACTATGAAAAAGAATAAGTTCGCAGCACTTGGCTTATCAGTGATTATGGCAGCATCCGTTCTTGCTGGCTGTGGAAAGTCAGAGAAAGAGTATTTTTGAAAGCAATGGAATAGCTAACAGCTTTATAATTAAGAACTTTGGAATTGGATATGTACTTGGACTTATTGCAAGCTACTTCACACTCGTGATGATCATGAGAATGACACAGACAAACGTTGGATATATAGTCCTTACAATACTTGGCGTGATATGGCTTTTCCCTATTTCCTTCATAGTACTTACTGCCTTTAGAGCAGAACAGGGCTATTACGTTGGCTACTATATTCCTCATGGATTTACACTCGATAACTTTAAGAGCCTTTTCTCTAATCAGAGTGTTTTGCCCTTTGGAAGATGGTGGGTAAATACAATGATAGTTGCGGCATGCAGCTGCGTGATAAATACACTTATCATACTTGCAACTTCTTATGTACTTAGTAGGACGAGGTTCAGAGGCAGAAAAGCCTTTATGAATATCCTGATGGTCATTGGAATGTTCCCTGGATTCATGTCACTTATTGCAGTGTATAACATCTTAAAGGGCTTTGGACTTAACCAGTCACTTCTGGCACTTGTTGTTGTTGGAGCAGCAGGTGCGGCCATGGGATACCATGTGAGCAAGGGCTTTTTTGATACTATACCGAAGGCAGTTGATGAAGCAGCGATCATAGATGGAGCCACAAGACTTCAGATTTTTACTCATATTACACTGCCTTTATCAAAATCAATCATTGTGTATACGGTTCTTGGAAACTTCCTTGGAGCATGGTCAGATTATATTTTCCCGAGTATGCTCTTTGGAGATAAGCAGAGCTCATATACAGTAGCAGTAGGTCTTTACTGGCTTACAGATTTCAAGAGAATTGATACCTACTACACACAGTTTGCTGCTGGAGCGGTAGTTGTTGCAGTGCCGATAGTTATTCTTTTCATCTGGCTTCAGAGATTCTATGTTGAGGGTCTGTCCGGTTCTGTAAAAGGATAATTGCCGAAGTATTTAGAATAAAAGCAAAGAGGATATATATTCATGTCAAAAAACATTATAAAGGGCAAAAATTACAGAATCACAATTCTTACTCAGCGTCTTATAAGGCTTGAATACAGTAAGAGTGATAAGTTTGAGGACAGAAAAACCTTCAGGGTTGTAAATAGAGATTTTCCAGAGGTTGACTTTACCATGGATAAGAAGAATGGCATCACTATCGACACTGGAAAGCTCCTCCTTACTTATGATGAAAAAGAGTTTTCTGCAAACTCATTAAAGATTACGGTGAAGCAGACAGGCGAAACCTGGAATTTCGGAATGGGACATGGCAACTGGGATGGAAACCTTTTAGGTACAGCGAGAACCCTGGACAACGCAGACGGGGCAGTAGACCTTGAGCAGGGTATTTTTGGCAGAAAGGGCTATGCTGCTTTTGACGACAGCAAGGGAGTTGTTATCCTTGACAACGGTGAGATCGAAAACAGAACAGAGGAATGTATTGATACCTATTTCTTTGGTTATGGCAATGATTATTATGGAGGTTTGTCAGATTTTTATAAGCTCTGTGGAAAGACACCTCTGATTCCCAGATATGCTCTTGGAAACTGGTGGAGCAGATACTACAGATATACAGAGGACAGTTATGTTGATCTTCTTGATAAGTTCAAGGAGGAGAACATTCCATTGTCAGTAGCAGTTATTGATATGGACTGGCATATCACTGAGATTGATCCTAAATATGGAACAGGCTGGACTGGTTTTACCTGGAATGAGAAGCTTTTCCCTGATTACAGAAGATTCCTTAAAACTCTCCATGAGAGAAAGCTGGCAACAACTTTGAATCTTCATCCTGCAGATGGTATTCGCGGATTTGAGAAGATGTACAAGAGCGTAGCGGGAAGGCTTGGACTTAATACAGAGGAAGAAGAGCCAGCAGAGTTTGACTTTGGAAACAAGGCATTCAGGAAGGCTTATTTTGATGAGGTTATTCATCCCTACGAGAATGACGGAGTGGATTTCTGGTGGATCGACTGGCAGCAGGGCACAGGCAAAACAGAAAAGGATGTTGATCCCCTTATTCTCCTGAATCATTATCACTATCTGGATCAGGAAAACAGAAACATAAGACCCATGATTTTCTCAAGGTATGCAGGAATTGGAAGCCATAGATATCCTGTAGGTTTTTCAGGAGATACTAAGACTACATGGAAGAGTCTTGATTATCAGCCGTTCTTTACAAGTACAGCAAGTAATGTTGGTTATGGCTGGTGGAGTCATGATATCGGCGGACACATGCTTGGTGATAAGAATGATGAAAGACTTCTTCGCTGGGTGCAGTTCGGTGTGTTCTCACCTATAATGAGACTTCACAGCAGCTGCAGTGATTTTGCAAATAAAGAGCCATGGGTTCTGGCTGAGCCTTATCATGGCGTGATCGCAAAGTTCATGAGGCTGAGGCATGCCATGATTCCTTATCTTTATACTGAGAATCACAGAGCCTTTGCCGAGGATAAGCCTCTTGTAAGACCTATGTATTATGAGCTTCCTGATGTGGAGGAGGCTTATACTGTGCCTACGGAATATGGCTTTGGTGATTCACTTGTGGTTGGTGCTATTGCAAGGCAGATGGACGAGGAGACGAGGCTTGCTTCAGTGAACATGGTGCTTCCGGAGGGCAGATCCTACGACATCTTTAATGGCAGAATATATCAGGGCACCACTAGAAGGAAACTTTACAGGGGACTTGGTGAGATACCGGTTCTTCTGAAGGAAGGCGCTATTGTTCCTATGTCTGAGAATGATACAGCTAATGGAACGGATAACCCTGAGAATATCAAGCTCCTCATCGGTGCCGGTAAGAGCGGCGAGTACACCATGTATGAGGACGATGGTATAAGTATGGCGTACAGAGATGGTAAGTATGTGACCACCAGATTTGAAGTGTCGGGAATGGATGGAACACTGACGGTTGGAATAGATCCCTGCGTTGGCGATGACAGCTTGATTCCTTCTGTGAGGAATTATGAGATTTGTATTTATGGCGTTGAGCCGGAAGATACTGACGTTTTGAACTGCATCAAGGCAGCAGGCGGAGAAATCAGCAAGATTTCCTATGACAGCGCACGCCGAATTCTCACTGTCAGCATCATGAATGTTCGCTCTGCGCAAGGCGCAAGGCTTGAAATCCAAGGCCTTAAGCTTGCTCAGAACGACTACAGGAAGCTTGTCTTTGACATCCTCGAGAAGTCCTGGATCACCATGGTGGTTAAGGACAGTATCTATAATGCTCTTATGAGCAAGAACACAGAAGACTTCCTTTCCTGTTTGAAAGGCGCAGACGTATCCGAGAACCTCAAGGATGCTATCTTTGAAGTGTTCTTGTTATCTGAAAAACACAATATATGCTGAATTTGGAAATATAACAGTGATTAAAAAAATTAGCATCTCTTCTGAGGCTTGGAAGGGATGCTAATTTTCTAGAAGGGCATGATTATTTCCAAATACCTTTTTTATGGATGATATTCATGGAAAGAATTTGCCAGAGATGATAAGATATATAGTAATTAGGAAAGTTAATTACGGTATTTGTATAAGATACGCGAGGTTTCTATGAATAGAAATTCCGGAAAGCTAAGAGTAGTTATTCGTCTGGTATCGGTTATGATTTGGATAGCTCTTACCACATTATGCATTTTTACTGTTTTGCATGGCGATAAATTCATGCTCTCAAGTGGAGAGACGGTTTATGCTACTTTTTATCTTGTGCCATTTCTTTTGATTGGAGGTCTTTATGGATATTACGTTAGTATGATCTCCTTTGTCGTAGCCTTTGGCTTTTCTCTGTTTTTTTCTGCAAGTACTTCCTACAACATGGTGATATATCTTGTTGCTACCCTTTTATATGCGCTGTTTGCCCAATATAAGTATTTCAAGAGTATAAAAAAGACTTTTATAGCAATGATAGTAACTCTGATAGGGACAGGCTTTGCTGAATACGCATGCTTTTCTGTCATTATGATCAATAAGTATGATCTTACAAATCTAAATGCGTTTTTGCAGTACATCGGAAGAGATATTTGGTCCGTCATACTGACATCTATTGTTGTTTGTCTCATCTTAAACAAGCTCCCTGATATTATAAAAATGATTTTCCCTATCGGAGTTGGATATACAAAGGCTTTTGAGGAAAATATAGAGATTCAGAGAACTATAAGAAAAACCAAGGTCAGTATAAAGATAACTGCCATAATAATTGGTCTGGAGCTGATTCTTGGTATAGCTGTTGCGTTTTATATGGTTGTGCTTTTCCCTGATTTAAGGGATATGTTTGTGGAAGGTTTTGACAGAGTAGGTAACGCACCGATTGCAGAACAATATAAAGCACCGAATGAAAATAACGCTGGTTCTGCAGACAGCGCGGTTTCTGCGACAAATGAAAGCAGCGCAGGTTCCAATGACAATACGGCTTCCGATAGTGAGGAGGAAGAGGCAATCAGCAGAATCAGACAAATAGAGTTCAGGCTGGATGACGCCATGCTTAGCTACGATATAAAGATGATTCTTTTGATGCTGTGTGTTGGTGTGCCTTTTGCTGCATTGGCAAATTTCTATACGAAGACAACCATAGGCGGACCAATTGGATACATGTCAGACTTTATGTATGACTACGCCAACTCTGACGATGATAAAAGAATTGAGGTCGGAAAGAAGGTCGACAGGATAAAGGTCGGTACACGCGATGAGATAAAAGTGTTGCATGAGTCGCTAAAAACCACGGTGCATTCCGTGGAAGATTATATTGCAAGGATTAAGGCAAAGCAGGAGCTTGAAAAGGAGCTTGAGGTTGCCCAGAAAGCAAGTGAGGCCAAATCTTCTTTCCTGTCCAATATGTCTCACGAAATAAGGACTCCCATAAATGCTGTGCTTGGAATGAATGAGATGATACTTAGAGAAGCTGACAATGATCAGATTCTGGAATATGCCAATAATGTTAAAAGTGCGGGCAATTCTCTTCTTGGAATCATCAATGATATTCTTGATTTTTCAAAGATAGAAGCGGGGAAAATGGATATTTTGCCTGTGGAATATCATCTGGGGTCAACTATAAATGACCTGATAAATATGGTTTCTGTTAAGGCTGAGGATAAAGGACTGGAGCTAAAGCTAAATATTGATAAGACGCTGCCTTCGGTGCTTATCGGAGACGAGATTAGGATAAAGCAGTGCGTGACCAACATTTTGTCAAATGCTGTTAAGTATACGGAAGAAGGCTCAGTTACGCTTAATGTTTCCTACAAAAAGGAGGAGGGGAATAATATTTTACTCCGGTTCCAGGTGGTGGATACGGGAATTGGCATAAAGGAAGAGGATTTAAACAAGCTGTATTCTCCCTTTGAAAGAATTGAGGAAATAAGGAATAGGTCTATTGAGGGTACGGGCCTTGGAATGAGCATCGTTAAAAAACTTTTGGCGCTTATGGATTCAAGGCTTGAAGTTAAGAGCGTATATGGTGAGGGCTCGGACTTTTCCTTTGAAGTAAAGCAAGAGGTGGTATCTTTTGAGGAGCTTGGTGATTTTAAGCAGAAGTATAAGGAATACTTAAAGAGTAGAGAAAAGTACCGCGAAAGATTCAGGGCTCCCAATGCGGAGATACTGGTTGTTGATGATACTCCCATGAATCTGACTGTGGTTAAGGGACTTTTGAAAAATACACAGATCAAGGTGGATACGGCAGAGAGCGGAGAAGAGACGCTGCAGAAGGTTTCGCAGAAACGATATGATGTTATTTTCATCGACCACAGGATGCCCGGAATGGATGGAATAGAGACTCTTGCGGCGATGAAAGAGCTTAAAGGCAATCTGTGCGAGGGGGCTGCCTGCATTGCACTTACTGCCAATGCCGGAGCAAGTGCCAGAGAGGAATACCTGGCAGCAGGATTTGATGATTACCTCTCAAAACCGGTGGATGGTCTGGTTTTGGAAAATATGCTGAGGGAATATTTGCCGGATGAAAAGATTCTGACGGTAGAAGATTCGAAGGAAAGTGTTTCGGCAGATGAAGGGACGGAAGATGATGAGCGAAAGGCTTTGTTTAAGAAGATTGAAGGCATAGATTTTGACGAGGCACTTAAGAACTGCGGAAGTATGGATGTGCTTGAGAATGTGGCTCATGAATTCTATGTTTCTATTGATCCAAAGGCTGACGATATTGAAAGATTTTTGACAGAAAAGGATTACAGGAATTATACGGTAGCTGTTCATGCACTAAAAAGTTCGGCAAGGCTCATTGGAGCGACGAAGCTTTCTCAGGATGCCGCGTACCTCGAGAAGTGTGGAAATGAGGGCAACGAGGATAAGATACAGAGCAAGACTCCGAAGCTTTTAGAGCTTTACAGAAGCTATAAGGAAAAGTTGTTTGAGGTATTAGGAGAAAAGGAAAATGCTGATCTTCCTGAGATATCCGAGGAAGAACTGAAGGGGGCTTTTTCTGATATGAAGGAACTTCTGGAGGCATATGATTTCGATACTGCTGACGGAATAATGAAGATGCTATCGGAGTATTCCATACCGGATGGCTACAAAGATAAGTACAAAAAGATTGTGGAACTTATGGCGGCAGTGGACAGGGATGCACTTATTGAGCTGCTGAAGGATTTTGTGAGTTGAAAAGGAATCTGATTCGGACACAATTTTGCATGAAACATAATATCTTTTTGAGAGGGAGACGCAATGGACAAAAGAATACTTTTAATCGGTGGCGGGAAAAGCTTTATGGTCACATCAATTGCAAAGGAATTAACAGAAGAGGGCTTTGAGGTGACAAAGGTTGATCCCGATGTTACCCAGATTGAAAGATTGGAAAACAAGCCAACAGTATATCTTATTTATCTGGACGATGTTGATAGCATGATGGAATTCTTTGTGTATCTGGGAGATAAGGCTATTGAGGATGACATCTCAGTCAGCATCATTGGCTCACCGGAGGAACTTGAGAAGATTTTTGCAAAAACTTCCAGGGACAAGGTTGCAGCTGTGTTTGAAAGGCCCATCAATGTGAAAGAGCTCGCAAGACAGATGCTGTCAGTTGTTGAGCAGGAAGAAGTGCGCCTTCAGAGAAAAAGGATATTGGTTGTGGACGACGATGGAACCATGCTGAGAACGATAAAGGACTGGCTTTCTGGCAAATATCAGGTTTTCATGGTTAATTCCGGTGTGGCAGCCATCACTTTCCTTGCAAAGAACAAGGTGGATCTTATTCTTTTGGATTATGAGATGCCTGTAACCACCGGCCCCAAGGTTTTGGAGATGCTTAGAAGCGAGCCGTCGACCAGCGATATACCTGTCATGTTCCTTACTGTAAAGAGCGATAAGGAGAGCGTTATGCAGGTACTGTCACTAAAACCTGAGAAGTATTTATTAAAAACCATGCCACCCGCTGAGCTCATTGCAAATATCGATGACTTCTTCGAACACAGGAAGATAAAGGATTATGCTAACTGATGAAGCGAGGGGATTCGGATGGTTTCTATAATACAAGGACATTAAAGGAAGACTATTATGCCAATATTCAGGCTTGATGATAACAGAATAGAGTTTCCGGATCCGAGGCTGGCGGAAGAGGATGGGCTTCTTGCGGTTGGTGGGGATCTTAGGATGGAGAGGCTGCTTCTTGCGTACAGTAATGGTATTTTTCCCTGGTACAACGAGGGAGAGCCGGTGCTGTGGTGGGCGCCGAGGGAGCGATTTATCATAAGACCTGGCGAGGTACATATTTCTCATTCCATGAGGAAGTTTTTCAAAAAGCATGAGATTGCAATAAAGCTAAACCGTGACTTTGCAGATACCATGCACAGATGCCGCACGAAGCGTGAGGATAAGGAAGGTACATGGATCACCGATGACATGGAAAAAGCTTACGGAGAACTTGCGAGAAATGGCTTTGCTCTAAGCGTTGAATCCTATGTAGATGGGAATCTGGCAGGTGGGCTTTATGGTGTAAGCCTTGGGAGATGCTTCTTTGGAGAGAGCATGTTTTCAGATATGGAGAACGGTTCAAAGATTGCACTTATCTTGTTTTCAAGAGTGCTCTATGACAACGACTATGTGATGATTGATTGCCAGTTTGAGACGGAGCACCTAAAGAGCATGGGCGGTGTGACAATTAGTTTTGAAGAATATAGAAAGCTCTTGGATGAAGGGCTTGGTGGATGAAAGCAAAGAATCGAAAATATGGTTCTTTGCTTTTTTATGTGATTTGTTTGTTTTTGTATACCAATTTTAAAAAGAAAAAAGTATCATATAATAGTACTAAATAGAGTAACTAAACTATCCAGGAGAAACAATGGCAACACAGGGACAGGCAAAAGAGAAAACAAAAAACATGATAAAGGAGCCGAGGCAGTTCAATGTCATCATGTACAACGATGACTTTACTACCATGGAGTTCGTGGTGGAGGTGCTGGTGGATATTTTCCATAAGGATGAAGTGACAGCGCAGTCCATCATGATGAACGTCCATAAAAAGGGACAGGCAGTGGTGGGCAGGTATCCTTTTGATATAGCATCAACCAAGGTGAATGCAGCTTTGATGAGAGCCAAGCAGGAGGGATTCCCCTTCCGCATGAGCGTGGAGGAGGCGTGATATGAATCTTTCAAGAGATGCTATGCTGGCTCTTCAGAAGGCAATAGAGCTTGCAACCAAAAAACATTATGAATACGTTACGCCAGAGATTGTCCTTCTGATGATTTTAGACGATCCTGCATTTATGGAGGCGTATGAGAATTGCGGCGGAGACATCAATGCTCTTAACAGGAAGCTTATGACATTCCTGGAGGAGTATGTTGATAAGGTTGAGGATAAGGACGCAGAGTTTTCACTTGCAACTCAGCAGATGATGACCTTTGCCGGGCAGAGTGCTTATGGAAGTGGCTGCGCGGAGATTCATATACGTCACCTGATTCATGCAATCTGGAACCTTGATAACAGCTATGCTGTCTACTACATGGAACAGGATGGCATGACTGAGGCTGAGCTTTTGCAGGAGCTTTCATACATTGAGGATGAGATGAGTGCTCATGGCGGAAGTGCTTCCACAGGTCAGCCAAAAGAGCAGGAGGATACCGGGAATCTTAAGATTTTTGCTCCATGCTTAAACGATACCTTGAAGGACGTAAATCCTCTTATAGGAAGAAAAGAAGAGCTCGATCGTACCATTCAGATTCTTTGCAGAAAGGATAAGAATAATCCTCTTCACATAGGTGAACCTGGTGTTGGTAAGACAGCAATTACCTATGGCCTTGTGGAACTTCTGAGAGATGGGGATGTCCCTGATGCAATAAAGGGTGCTAAGGTGTTTGCTCTTGATCTTGGAGGAATGCTTGCTGGAACTCAGTACAGAGGCGACTTTGAGAAGCGCTTTAAAAAGGTTCTTGCTGAGATAGGAAAAGAAGATAAGCCGATCATTTACATAGATGAGATACACAACCTCTCAGGTGCAGGAGCTGTGGGAGAGGGCTCTTTTGATGCTTCAAACATGCTAAAGCCCTACCTTGCAGATGGTCATATCAGATTCATAGGAGCTACAACCTATGAGGAGTACAAGAAGTATTTTGAGAAAAATAAATCCCTTGTAAGACGATTCCAGAATGTTGAAATCAAGGAGCCTACAGAGGATGAGAGCATAAAAATCCTTGAAGGACTAAAGGATAAGTATGAGGAATACCATGGCGTTAAGTATAAGGATGACGTAATTCCTTACATTGTGAAAATGAGCGCCAAGTACATAAATGAAAGATTTTTACCTGACAAGGCGATAGACATACTTGATGAAGCAGGTTCTCTTCGAAAGCTTCATCCATCAGGAAAAAAGACTCAGTATGTTGATAAAGAAGTTATAAATCAGATTCTGACAAAAATCTGCCGCGTGCCAATTGAGACGGTAGAAACTGATGACACAGAAGGTCTTTCCACCTTAGAGGACAGAATTAAGAGCAAGATCTTCGGACAGGATGAGGCTGTAAGCCAGGTGGTAAATGCTGTTAAGTTTTCAAAGGCTGGTCTTTCAGAAGAGAATAAACCTCTTGCAAGCCTTCTTTTTGTAGGCCCCACAGGAGTAGGAAAAACAGAGATAGCCAAAAGGCTTGCGGCAGAGCTTGGAGTTAAGCTTGTCCGCTTTGATATGAGTGAGTATGGAGAAAAGCATGCAGTAGCAAAGCTTATCGGATCTCCTGCTGGATATGTTGGATACGAAGAGGGTGGAATTTTAACAGAAGAAATCAGAAAAAATCCTTCATCAGTGCTCCTTCTTGATGAAATAGAAAAAGCTCACCCTGATATATTTAATGTACTTTTGCAGGTGATGGACTACGCAACACTTACTGACAATCAGGGAAGAAAAGCTGATTTCAGAAATGTAGTCGTCATCATGACATCAAATGCCGGTGCAAATCGCCTTGGGAAAAGCGGAATCGGCTTCGTAAGTGAAGGGCGTGATAACAGCGCACTCATGGAAGAAGTAAAGCGTATATTCCAACCTGAATTCAGGAACAGACTCAGCAAAATTGTTGCCTTTAACAGCATGGATGAGCAAATGGCTAAGCTTGTAGTTGATAAAAAGCTTGGAGAACTTTCAGAACAGCTTCTTGCAAAGAAGATAGAATTCAAGGCAGATAAGAAGGCTAAAGACCTCATCAAGAAACGAGGCATCAGCCAGGAGTTTGGAGCAAGAGAGGTTGACCGCGTTATAAGAAATGACATCAAGCCTTTGTTCGTAGACGAGATCCTTTTTGGAAAACTGAAAAATGGCGGAAAAATCAAGCTTTCTGTCAAAGAAGGTGAGTTCACAATTTAGGAAAGCACAATAATTATGAGCTGATAACAATGAAATAAAACGGAGAACACGAATTCATGAAAAAAAGTCAGGGTTTTCTTTCCTATTTGTTCATCATAATTGGGGCAGTAATGGCGAGCTTTTCGGTTGCTCTCATTCTGATTCCAAATGATGCAATAGATTATGGAACGGCAGGTGTCGCAATCATTATAAGTAAACTTACTGGAGCAGAACTTTCTATATGTGTGGCGCTTGTACTCTTGCCTTTTATAGTGATGGGCTATTTCATCCTGGGTAAAGAATTTACGATAAAGGCTGCTATAGGATCAACGGTTTATGCTGCTGGAATGAGTTTCTTTGAAGAGATACCCTTTGAACTAAATACTGAGCATTTTCTTGCAGTTGCCTTTGGCGGAGCTATACTTGGCGCAGGACTTTCACTTATTCTTAGAAATGGTGGTTGTATCGATGGCTCGGAAATTCTTGCGAATATCATAGTAAAAAAGCTCTCGGACAAAACAGGCAGGAACTACAGCATGACTCCGGTTCTTCTTGCATTTAATGCTTTGGTATATATAACAGTTTTCATGGTGATTGATGCAACTGCAGCGCTTCTTAGTCTCTTGGTATATGTGGTTGCGACTACCATTATCGACCATTTCACCGATCACTTCGAAGCTATAAAGCAGGTAACAATCATAACTCAGGATCCGGAAGGACTTGTAAAAGCCATAAAGGACAAGTTAAACAAAACTTGTACCATCATGGATTCACGAGGTGCGATAGCAGGAAAGAACAACATGCTTATCTGCTATGTCAGCTACTTTGAACTACCTATAATGAAGGACATTATTTCTGAACATTCGGGCAGTTTTAGTACGGTTTCAACTATAGATGAGATTTTAAGATGAAAATATGCTGTATAATAGTACTGAAAAATGTGCGCGTAGTAACTTGGTCTAGAGGTTAGGAAAGGAGATTTTGGCATATGGAAAAGGCAAAGGTTTACTTCACAGATTTTAGGACACAGCTTGGTGTGAGCCTTACAGTAAAGCTTCAGAAGCTTATAAAAATGGCTGGAATTCAGTCAATAGATATGGACGGAAAATTTGTTGCTATTAAGATGCACTTTGGTGAGCTTGGTAATCTTGCTTACCTTAGACCTAACTACGCCAAGGCAGTGGCAGATGTTATTAAGGAAAATGGCGGACTTCCTTTTTTGACGGATTGTAATACACTGTATCCCGGAAGCAGAAAGCATGCTCTTGAGCATTTGGACTGCGCAAATATAAATGGATTTAATACTGTTACAACAGGTTGTCAGATAATCATCGCTGATGGTCTTAGGGGTACGGATGACATAATCGTGCCTGTTCCTAATGGTGAGTATTGTAAGGAAGCCTATATTGGTCGTGCTGTGATGGATGCAGACATAGTGATTTCTCTTAATCATTTCAAAGGTCACGAGCAAGCTGGCTTTGGCGGTGCGATCAAAAACCTGGGCATGGGATGTGGAAGCCGCGCTGGAAAAATGCAGCAGCATAACAGTGGACAGCCTCATGTTATAGAAGATTTGTGTAGAGGCTGTAAGAGATGTGCAAGGGAATGTGGTTCAGATGCAATCAGCTATAGCAATAATAAAGCATGGATCGATCCCGATAAGTGTAAGGGCTGTGGTCGTTGTATAGGTGCCTGTACCTTTGATGCCATAGAGAATAATAACTGGGATGCACCTCAGATGCTTGGAAGAAGAATGGCGGAATACACAGCAGCAGTCGTTAGTGGAAGACCTAACTTCCATATCAGTCTTATAACTGATGTTTCACCTAACTGCGACTGTCATGGAGAAAATGACGCACCAATACTTCCGGATATCGGAATGCTTGCTTCATTTGACCCTGTTGCTTTGGATCAGGCCTGTGTTGATCTTTGCCAGAAGGTTAAGCCTATCAGAAACAGTCAGCTTGGCGATAATATGGCAAAAGCACACTTCCATGACCTTGGGGATGTGTGGCACAACAGTAACCCTAATGTTTCCTGGGCTGAAACTCTGGAACATGCACAAAAGATTGGTGTTGGAACGAGAGATTATGAACTGGTCACGATGAAGTAAAAAAGTTATGGGCATGGAAGAAAAAGGAAATTTAAGCAGCAAATACAAGCTTGCAGAAGCGGTGAAGGAATGCATGAAGACTACTTCTGTTGAGAACATTACCGTTAAGCAGATAGTAGATGTGTGCGGTGTTTCAAGACAGACCTTCTATCGGAATTTTATAGATAAATATGATCTTATAAACTGGTATTTTGACAGGCTTTTGGAGCAATCCTTCAAGGAGATGGGAAGTGGCGAGACCCTTCGCGAGGGGCTTATCAAAAAGTTCAAATACATAAAGGAAGAGAGACTATTTTTCACTGCAGCCTTTCGCGTTGATGAGCAGAACAACTTAAAGGATCATGATTTTTACATGATATATGAGCATTACTGCAGACTCATTCGTGAGAAGTCTGGGAAATTGCCGGATTCTAAAATCAAAAAACTTCTTGAAATGTATTGTCAGGCATCCATCTACATGACAGTAAAATGGGTACTTGGCGGAATGAAGGATGCAGAAGAAGAACTGGCTGATATTATGATCGAGGCTATGCCTGACCGGGTACGGGATCTTTTCTTGAAATTGAATATTTTATAAAAAGAAGGACTTTTTAAACACAATTCATGAAGTTTAAAAAGTCCTGTACTTTTTCTGAAATTGAATGGAATATGATACAAAATGCCCTAAGTGTAACTTATAATAAATGCCCATAAATGCTATGATTTTCTTTGGTAGGAAACTTGCGTGTAACGCAGAAGTTTTGTAAAGGAGGATAATAGTTTTATGGCAAACAGAATTTCATTAAATGGCACATCTTATCATGGAGCAGGTGCAGTAAGTGAGGTTGTTAACGAGATTAACAACCGCGGCTTTAAGAAGGCATTTGTCGCATCTGATCCTGATCTTATAAAGTTCGGTGTAACAGCAAAGGTTACTGATCTTCTTGACGGAGCGAAGATTCCTTACGAGATTTATTCAGATATTAAGCCTAATCCTACAATCGAAAATGTAAAGAATGGTGTTGAAGCTTTCAAAAAATCCGGAGCAGACTGTATCGTAGCAGTTGGCGGTGGCTCCTCTATGGATACTTCAAAGGCTATCGGTATCATCATCACAAACCCTGAGTTTGCAGATGTTCGTTCACTTGAGGGAGTTGCTCCCACAAAGAATCCTTGCGTTCCGATCATTGCAGTTGCTACAACAGCCGGAACAGCAGCAGAGGTTACAATCAACTACGTTATTACTGACGTTGAAAAAGAGAGAAAGTTTGTATGCGTAGATACACACGATATGCCTATAGTTGCTATTGTTGATCCTGAAATGATGTCATCAATGCCTAAGGGACTTACAGCTTCAACAGGTATGGATGCTCTTACACATGCAATCGAAGGTTACACAACAAGGGCAGCATGGGAGATGACAGATATGTTCCATCTTGAGGCTATCAAGCTTATCTCAAAGCATCTTCGTGGCGCTGTTGAAAACACCAAGGAAGGCCGAGAGGGTATGGCACTTGGTCAGTACATCGCAGGAATGGGCTTCTCAAATGTTGGTCTTGGTATCGACCATGCTATGGCTCACACACTTTCAGCTCATTATGACACTCCTCATGGAGTAGCTTGCGCAATGTTCCTTCCGATTTCTATGGAGTTCAACCGTGAGTACACAGGTGAGAGACTTCGTGAAGTTGCTAGAGCAATGGGTGTTGAAGGCGTTGACAATATGTCTCAGGAAGAGTACAGAGATGCTGCAATAAATGCAGTTAAGAAGCTTTCAGAGGATGTTGGTATTCCGAAGACTCTTGATAAGATTAAAGAAGAGGATCTTGATACTCTTGCTACAGATGCACTTAACGATGCATGCTATCCCGGAAATCCGAGAGAAGCAACCAAAGAACAGGTTATTGAAATGTTCCGCATGCTCATGGCATAAAAACTTAGACGTATATTTTAGCCCCGCCGGTTCTTCGACCGCGGGGCTTTTTTAACGTTGAGCCATAAAATTGTTAATGCTATACTATTAGTGTTGGTGGCGTTGGTTTCACTTTTGAGGGGTAAATACAATGGGCAAAGGAAACGTTCTTGTTGTGGGTTACGCAGGTGTTGGCAAGTCTACCTTGATCAAGGCTGTTCTTGGCGAAAATTGCCAGAAACTACCACTTTCAGCTAGCGTGAAGTCTCCGGACTTTAAGATTTACGATAACGAGGGATTATCATTTCGCCTTATTGATACTGTTGGACTCGAGCCAGGTGTTTTTAAGGAACACAAGGCAGTGAGTGCTGTGAAAAAATGGTCCGCGGAATGTCTCAAGGACAGAGACGAGGATAAAAGAATTAGTGTTGTCTGGTTCTGCGTTGACAGATTCACAGCTAAGCTTTTTCCTAAGACTATAGATTCACTTATGAATGCCATTAGTGCATGGAAAAATGCACCTATAATTGCTGTCATCACTCAGTCATATAAGGAAAGTGATACTGAGGAAGCACAGCAGATTATCGAAAAGACATTTTTATCAAAGACAAAATATGCCACTAGGCTTACTGAGATAGTTTCTGTAGTTGCAAAGCCAAGCACCACAAAGGATGGCGTATTGGAAATTCCAAAGGGCATTACAGAGCTTATAGAGCTTACAAACAGCCTTTTGCCTGAGGGCTATCAGGCAGCTGAAAAAGACCTTGAACGTTACAATCTTTCCAGGAAAAGAGCTATGGCTCAGGCAGTTATCAGTGTGGCTACGCTTGCTGGAATCACAGCTGGTGCCGGAGCGCCTCCTTTTGCAGATGCCATGCTTTTGCAGCCAACTGAAAAAATGGCGATTGAATCCATCGCAAAGATATGGGGGATCAAGAAAAATCAAAAGACAAAGGCTTTGATCAGCTCCATCGTGGATATTGGAACCAAGGGCGCCATGGGAAAGGCTATCGTTTCTGGCCTTAAGATGATCCCGGGGCTTAATCTTGGTGCAGCAGTTATAAATGCATTTATCGCCGGAACCATTGTTTTTGCTGTAGGCGAAGGCGCTTCTTATATTTTCGAGAAGGTGTATACAGGTGAGCACTCCCTTGATGATGTTGAATGGGCTGAGAAGGCACTTGAGGGTAAGCTTACAAAGAATGTTGTAGCTGAAATGAGTGAGGTTGTTACGGATATTCCAGATGACGCTGGCAAAAATGAGATACTGGATATTATCCTTTCGTCCTTTACGAGGAAGGCTGCAACCTGTTAAAAAAGAATTTTTAGTCTGCATTGCATGGCAATCAGATGATTTAAAAATATATAAATGGAGAGGTATGAAATATGTTTAAGGATGGGAAAGTTTGGATCGCAAATGGGGGAGATGGGGAGAACGTTTTTCTTTTACCTAAAATGGCTAACAGACATGGACTTATAGCTGGTGCAACAGGTACAGGAAAAACTGTTACCCTGAAGGTTTTGGCTGAGTCCTTTAGCGATATGGGAGTTCCGGTATTTCTTGCAGATGTTAAGGGAGATCTTGCAGGAATGGTGACTGAAGGCTCTGGAATGGAAGAGCGAATTGAGAGATTTGGTCTTGCCGGAACAGGCTATGAGTACAAAAAATATCCTGTAAATTTCTTTGATATTTTTGGACAAAAGGGTATTCCGCTTCGCACAACAATATCAGAGATGGGACCGATTCTTCTTTCAAGAATCATGGGACTTAATGACCTTCAGAGTGATATCCTTACAATCGCATTTAAGATTGCTGATGACAATGGCTGGTTCCTTTTTGATACGAAGGATCTCAAGGCACTTCTTAATGAGATTTCTGATAACAACAAGGTTTATGCTGAGGAATACGGCAAGATGAGCCCTGTTTCCATAAGCGCTATCATCCGCGGAGTTGTAGCTCTTGAGACACAGGGAGGAGACAAGTTTTTTGGCGAGCCGGCTCTTGACCTTAGGGACTGGTTTAAAACTGATACAAATGGAAAGGGAATGATTAATATTCTTGATTCCCAGAGCCTCATAAATAATGGTGTTTTGTATTCATCCTTCCTTCTTTGGATGCTGTCTGAGCTTTTTGAGACACTTCCTGAGGTTGGAGATATGGAAAAGCCCAAGATGGTATTCTTCTTTGACGAAGCACATCTTCTTTTCAAGGATACCTCAAAGGCACTTCTTGACAAGATTGAACAGGTAGTTAAACTCATTCGTTCAAAGGGCGTCGGAGTTTACTTTGTAACTCAGAATCCGAGGGACATTCCTGATGGAGTTCTTGCTCAGCTTGGAAACAAGATTCAGCATGCACTTCATGCATATACACCTGCTGATCAGAAGGCTGTTAAGGCAGCAGCTGAGTCATTTAGAGAGAATCCTGAGTTTAAGACCTTTGATGCAATCATGGAGCTTGGCACTGGAGAAGCAATTGTATCCTTCCTTGATGAGAGTGGAACACCCTCTATAGCTAAGAGAGTATTTATCCTTCCTCCTATGAGTAAGATAGGTGGAATAGATGATGGAATTCGTGATAACGAGATTAAGGGAAATTTGCTTTATACTACATACGCGAATGCTGTAGACAACGAATCAGCTTATGAGATGCTCAAGAGAAAGGGTGTACTTGATGCTGAAGAAGCAGCAAGAGCTAAGGCTGAGGAAGAGGCAGCGAAGGCTAAGGAAAAAGAAGCTGCTGCAGCTGCAAAGGCTGCTGAGAAGGAAGCAGCTGCTAAGGCAAAAGCAGAGGAAAGAGAAAAGCAGAAGGCAGAAGCTGCAAAGAAGAGAGCAGCAAAATCAGTTGCATCAACAGTTTCTGGAACTGTTGGACGAGAGGTTGGAAAAGCTGCCGGAAAGAGCTTTGGGAAATTTGGAAAGACACTGGGTGGAAACCTTGGTGCAAGTCTTGGAAGAGGTCTTATTGGAACTTTGTTCAAGCTGTAATTTGGGGAGTATGAAAGAGGTTAGGAGTTTTACTTTATGTGGCTACTTATTGTAACTGCAATTATTTTAGCGGCGTTTTTTATAGCAAATTTATTTGATGAAAGTGTATGCGATACGCTTCCTGTAACCTGCGGAGGATTTATACTTGTACTTTATGTACTGGCTGTCCTTCGCAATATGCAGGTGATATACGCTTTTTCATTACTAATAATACTGGAAGTGGCAATAAGTGCAGTTAAGGCAGTAAAAAGAGATGGGACAAATGCTTTGGCTCTAAAGCTTAAGCGACTTGTTTCACCTGCTCCTGTCGTATTTGTAGTCATACTTACAGCAATTACATTCCTTACAAAAGATCAGATTTTTACATGGTGGGATGACATCAATTTCTGGTCATCCGATGCAAAACAGCTTTTTTATTTAAATGGTTTTCCAGGAAAATATGGAAATGTGTCACCGGAGTTTGGAGATTACCCTCCGGTGACTTCACTGTTTAAATGGATATTTTTACAGATCAGCATGAGAGAGTATAGGGAAGGACTTCAGTTTGCAGGATACTATGCTCTTAATGCCGTTTTTCTTTTGCCGCTGGTTAAAACCTTTGAAAAGAGAAAGACTTTATCAGGCATTGCAGCAGCTTTTATTTTCCTTATCCCTGGAATAGTAAATGGCATAGTGTTCTACGGAACTCCTGCTGATATCACTATTGGAATTTTGTACGGAGCACTTCTGTATGCGATTTGGGATAGAGATAATCATGATGAGCTTTTCTACTTTGGAAGAATCGCCATCTATATGGCTGTACTTTTTATTACAAAATCAGTTGGAATAGAGTGGGCAGCATTTGCAGCTATTTTCTATTTTGTAATTAGAAGTAGGGACGTGGTAAGGGATACAAAAGCAGACACAAAGAAAGCTTTTATATCAATGGGGATGGCGTTTCTTACATACGCAAGCTGGCTTTGCTTTTGCTTTATAAACAGGAGAGTAGCTAAGTCAACAGGCCTTGGCATAAAGATGGCAACAGGCTCCTACGCCGTTCCTTCTAATGCACTTGATAAGGCGAAATTCTTCATGCTTGGAATGTGGACGATGCCTATGCATGCAGACCACAATATAACCTTTGATCCTTCTATAGGCGTTATTCTTGTGCTTATATTTGCAGCGCTTTTTGCTCTTTGTAAATTTAAGATATTTGAAGGAAAAGAGAAGAAGAGAATAGTTATCTATACTGTGATAACTGGGCTTATTACTTATGGACTGATATTCTTTGCGCATATATCACTTTTCCAGTCAGAGGATCAGTACCTTGATGCCTTCGCAATGACAAACTCAATTGCAAGATACGGTGCACCCTTCGTGCTTGGAAGTATGTACCTTATAATGGGAGCAGCACTTAAAAAGGCTAATTTAAGAAGTGCAGAAGGCGGCTCAAAGGCATATAGGAATGTTGCTATAATTATCGCAGCATTCATTTTACTTACTACAGATTACACAGGTATTTATAAAGCACTTTTTGGATATAGACAAACTTTTGATGAGAACAAAGCTTATAACGAGGCAATGCTCGATGCGGGAGCACAGGAATTTCTTGCAAATATTTTGGGTGAGACCAGACTATGGGGACACAGAGTTTTAAATCTTCGTTCAGATAGCTTTAATCACTGGGTTCATGATACATATATAAGCAAAGAGGCATCACCTGTTCCAGTTGTTTATGAGACTCTTCAAAAGGATGACAACAGGGATAGCATAAGCCAGAAAATAAAAGCTTCTCATGCTGAGTTTATCTATGTTGAGAAGGTGGCAGAGGATGATGAAGCGGAAAGACTTTCGCTTGCTACAGAGTGTTTTAACGGTTTGATGGCTCAGGGCGAGAGCTTTGAATATAACAAGATTTATAGCGTACAGAGAAACGGAGATGATATAATCCTTTCTATGCAATGATGAAGTGAATGGATTAAGATATATCTATGAATAAAACTATACCGATAATTATTCCAGCTTACGAGCCGGATGAAAAAATGATAAAGCTTTTGGATGAGCTTAAAAAGGCAGAGCTTTCACCAGTAATAATTGTTGATGATGGCTCTGATCCAGATAAATATGGAACGCTGTTTAAAAGGGCAAAGGAAGAATTTGGCGTTATTTTAATGCGCCATGCAGTGAATCTTGGAAAAGGAAGAGCATTAAAAAATGCCTTCAACTTTTGCCTGAATGAGTATCCTGATATGCCGGGTGTAATAACTGCTGATTCAGATGGTCAGCATACTCCAGAGGATATAAAAAAGTGCATGGATGCTCTTATTGCTAATCCTGACAATCTCATAATGGGAGTAAGGGATTTTGATCAGTCAGGAATACCTGCAAGGTCAGTATTTGGCAATAAGGTAACAAGCAAGGTTATGTCTGCACTTGCAGGAATATCTGTAAGGGATACCCAGACAGGACTTCGTGCCATACCTAAGAAATTTATGGAGAGACTTCTTTCTGAAAACGGAGAGAGGTTTGAGTTTGAGACCAACATGCTCCTTGCTGCAAAGGAAGAGGGCATAAATATTTCAGAAGTTTCAATTAAGACGATTTACATAGAGGAAAACAAGACCAGCCATTTCAGACCAATCAAGGATTCCATCAGAATTTATGCAGTATTTGGTAAGTTCCTGATTTCATCCTTGTCCTCAAGTATAGTGGATATGGTTTTATTCTCTGTATTTTGCGCACTACTTAAAAGGATAACAGGACTTCCTATAGGCTACATAATGCTTTCAACTATATGTGCGAGAGTACTTTCTGCAATTTACAACTTCCTTATCAACTACAAGGTTGTGTTTAAAGGAAAGGGAAGCAAGACAAGGGCTGCCATTAGATATCTTATTCTTGCAGTTATAATAATGCTTTTAAGTGGAAGCCTCGTAAGCTTCTTCCATGGAATGATACCTTCATCGCCGGAGGTTCTTGTGAAGATTCCTGTTGACTGCATATTGTTCTTACTTAGCTTTTATATTCAAAGGGAAGTCGTATATAAGTAAGCGATTAATATTTTTAGTGCAGTATGAATGCCGCAAATTGAGGAAATATTTATGGCAAGAAGAAATAGAAGAAGATACAAAAAATCAAAGACATACTATACAGGAATGATGGTGCTATTGTTCTTTGCAGCCATGTATATCATCATCTATCCTCAGATACAGAGCCTTCAGCAGGGAAGCCAGACTCAGCAGGAGGAACAGACCATAGTTTCTGAGTTTTCATCCGTTGAGGATGATGAGCAATCAGAGGATGTTACGACAGATGCTGATGAAAATGATGCAGCTGCCCAGGCTATAGCGGCTATTGAGGAAAAAGAGAAGGAGGCAGCTGATTCTGAAGAAGTTGATGAAGAGGCTGTAGATTCTTCCGCTGAAGAAGTAAGTGAATCTGAAGTAGAAGAAACATCGACAACCCAGGTCTATTACAAGTTCAGAAATAATCAGAAATTCCAGGATCATTTCAAAAAGCACGGTGGTGAAATGGGATTCTCTACTGCTGAGGAATACCTCGATGCAGCCAATGCTCTTATCAATAATCCTGATGCACTTCAAAAGCTTGAAAAAGAAGACAATGATAAAATTTATTATTTGGAATCGACCAATGAGATAGCCTTCGTTTCTCAGGATGGTTATCTACGAACCTACTTTATTTGTAGCGGTAGAGACTATTATGACAGGCAATGATTATTTTGCAGAGGGGTAATCAATATGGCAATAAATCTTGATTGGAAAAGCATAGTAAACAGACATAAAGTATATGATATCAAGGAAGGCTCAGTCATAATAAAAGAGGGCGAAAAGAACCTTGATATGTATTCCATTGCTGAGGGTCATGTGGAAATGTACATTGGCTATGGCACTGAGAACGAGACACTACTTGGTATTCTTGGACCAGGTGCTATATTTGGAGAGCTTGGCATGCTTACAGGAAAGCCTGCTATATACTCTATTGCTGCATATTCTGATTTAAAACTTATCCGCATTCCTGAGAATGATATGGCTAAGTTTATTAAGGATAATCCGGAGCAGGTTCTATTTCTTATGCAGAAAATGGCTAATAATATGATTTCTATGCAAAAACAGATCAATCAGTTAGATGAGGTTCTTTCCAAGAGTAAAGGAGAAGAAGCTTTAAATCAGAATTATGCCAAGGATAACCTGAAAAATTACACATTCAATAATTCTACAAACGATGCTTCTTCCTCTGAGGGGAAGGGAATGCGCTTCATTAAGTGATTTTAGACAAACAAAGGTCTTTTATCTTTCTTTAATATCTTAAGCAAATATAAACTCTAAAGCCTCAAATTTATGTAAAGTTAATAACTTAAAATCGTTCATTTTGTTAAAATATGATTAGATGTGAATGTATGTTATTTTGTAATCCAGGTAGTTATATCAGGAGGGCAACAATGAACAGAGAACAATTTATGAGAGCTAATCGCAGAGGCTATGCTGTATGCATGGTCATAGTTGTGGCATGTGCACTGGCATTCCTTGTTGAAGGCTTTAGAAATGGTTTTACTTTTGGAAGAAATCTTGAACTGGTAGCTGTTATCCTGAGCATAATTTCTATGACGATAGCCGTTGCCAAGTTCAGTGATGGAAGAAAGGGCGCCGCAATGATAATGCTTGGCGCAACACTTTCCTATGTAATCGTAATGATTGTCGAAGTTGACATTGTTTACTCATCCTTTGGCTTTGCTATTTTATTCTGTAGTATGGTCTACATGAATAAGAGAATTGTAATTGGTGGTAGTACTGTTATCGCAATCATGTCCATTATAACAGCCATCAGATATGCTGCCGCCAGAGGATATTTCGGAGCAGACATAGTAATGTTTGGAATATCCATTATTCTTTGTGTTGTTGCTGCATATTTCTCAGTAACACTTATTCTCACATTTAATGAAGAAAATAACGCCACAATTGAGGAACATACAGAAACACAGGCTAAGACCTCACATGAAATGGGCAAGATCGCAAACAGAATTTCAAAGCTGTTTGATCAGGCACAGGGTAGTGTGGAAGAGCTTGAGAGGATCATTGAGGATACAAGCTCAGGCATGACTGATATAGCAAGATCAACAGAGAGCACTGCACAGGCGGTAACTGATGAAGCACAGAAGGTTGCAGAAATCAGAGAACAGACCACAGTAGCAGATGCTCAGAGAACACAGATGATCGAGTCCTCAAAGAGTACACAGGATACTGTTGCTGAAGTTTCAAAGACTATTGAAGTCCTTAGAGATAAAGCAAGAGGCGTTCGTGATGCAAGTAATATCACTGCTGATTCTACAAAGGCTGTGCTCAATAAGGTAGAAGAGGTTCAGAAGATCTTGGGATCCATTATGGCGATTTCAAAACAGACAAACCTCCTTGCTCTTAATGCATCAATTGAGGCTGCAAGAGCAGGTGAAGCAGGAAAGGGCTTTGCAGTTGTAGCAGAGGATATCAGACAGCTTTCAGAGCAGACCAACAATGCATCTAGTGAGATCACCAAGATTATTGGAGAGCTTACTGAAGATGCTAATAAGGCGATGGAAAGTATTGATAACACAGTTCAGTCAGTAGAAGAACAGAACCAGGTTATCAGAGAAACAGCTGCAGCATTTAAGACAATCGATACTAATGTTGAAGAGCTTATTGGAAATATTGCTGACATTGGAAACAGCATGGAAGTTATCGACGAATCAACAAATGAGATCAACGATAATATCTCCAATCTTTCTGCTACCAGTGAAGAGGTTGCAGCTCTTTCAAATGATGGACTTACAAATGCGCAGGATGCTGTTCATAAATTTGAAGATTTCAAGAAAGCACTCGAGGGTATCTACAAACAGACAACTAAGCTGAAAGAGCTCAGTGAAGTTGGTGACGATGACGATTGATTTTAGAATAGGAGGTTGTCTAGATGAGAGTATTATTTGCAGCTGGAAGAGTACGTGAAGTAACAGACGTTGAAGTAGTTGGAATGGATGTTGGAGATGGTCAGATTATCGGCACTCAGGTCAATTTCATAATGGCAAACGGAAATAGAGTTGAGTTTATTTATAGAGATGATGTTCCGATTGAGGAATCAGGACAGAGTGCAATCGAATTTGTTCAGGAATTATATAAAACTGGTATGGCAGACTTCTCTCAGGAGAGAGTTGAGATGTTATAAAAAGATTAAGCCTTCCGAATCCAAGTGATATGATTCCCCTAAAGTAGACAATGGAAATATCCAAAGTCTCCTTTAGGGGGATTTTTTATGCATAAAATTACATCATTGAATTTGGAGCAAAGAACTGCATATAAACTGTAAGAATGAGACAAAGCACAAATAATACGATCATTCCTGTGTTTATAAAGGTATCCTTGCAGAAGTAGCCGGGAATAGGAGAATTTCCGGTGGGCTTTTTGAGCTTTCCACTTTTGATATATATGATCAAAAGTACTAATCCAATCACTGCAAGAGAGTAAAAGCACAGATAATAAATTATAACTGCAGTATTCATGGCTCCGTCAGGAGATAGCATCAAAGGAACTCCTGCGCCAAGGAAATTAAAGAGCATATGCATTGCAATAGTGTATTTGATCTGTCTGGTCTGAATGTAGACGTAAGCAAAAAGTCCGCCTAAAAGGAAAGCATAGAAGAATTGGAAAAGGTTTGTGTGAACAAGCCCAAAAATCACAGCACTTACAATGATTGCATTCCACTCACCATATCTTCTGCAGTATCCAACAACACCATAACGATAGAGGATTTCTTCAAATATAGGAGCAAGGATTACTGTGAGAATCAGTACAGTTCCAATAGGCATATCTGACAGCATTGTATTTAGCAGATTATTCATGTCCTTGCCGGTTAATGTGCTGTAGATCGCTGATAGAGCAGCACTTACAAGACTTCCTGCAGCACCGAAGAATACTGCTATCAAAAAGAATGTTATAAATTCTGCGACGCTGAGATTTCTTTTCTGTGTCTTTTCATATGGAGTACTAAAGGATAAGCCTTTAAGAGGTACGTCCCTGTATTTGGTAGCATTGAGGAACCACAAAGTAAGAGGTACAGCAACGAAGTATCCTGGAAGCGAAGAAGCAAATATTAGTAAAGATGATCCGCTTGTCATGCCTTCCAGCATCTGAGAATAAAAAGCCGGATCAGTAGGAACTGTATCATATCCGACGACTGCCATATAATTTACCATGTACGAGATGACATATCCAACCTCAATTATGGCTGCTGCAATAAGCGATAACAGGTTTGCAACTACCATATATAAAGTAATAGCAAAGCCAAGATGTGAAAACTTCTGTTTAACAGTAAGCATAAATTTCCTCCACAAAACGTAATGTAAAAGTCTAAAGTATGATAAATTCTGTACTTTATAATGTAAATTATAAGAAAAAAGACAAGGTGTGTAAACTAGACAAGTTGTGTTATTATTGTGTACATGAAAGAGAAAGATTTTAGCCGAATTAGCCTCAGAGCAAGGAAGAGAGAGGAATACAGGCACGAGCTTAGAAAATTCATAAGTGAAGGATCAGGACATTACAGGTGTAGATTTGCTGATGTTGCCTACGAACTTGGAGACATGTACAGAAAAGGCGAAGGCGGTATGCAGGACATTGCAAAAGCCTACTACTATTATCTTCAGGCAGAGTATGCGGTTACGCTTCGTCTTCAGGTCAAAAGAAGAGGAGAGGATGAAGCCTTTCTAGCTAAAGTAAGACTTGTTCTTACGCAGCTTAGACGAAGGCTAAAGTATGGAAGCGAGAGACTTTATTGCAGCGTGCATCCCTTTGTTTTGTTCCAGGCTTTAGAAGAAGGACATGAGCTTATAGTTTCCTTCAGGAGAATGAAAAGTGGAAGGATTAAGGTTATTGGAGCAAGACTTCCAAAGGGTAGCGTTCATGGACACCATGGAAGCAGAATGCTTATAACCTATGATCATTTCCATTATTGTGAACTCAGGGATTTTGTAATTACCTATGCTCAGAACGTGCAGGACATCTGGTATGCTCATAACCCTGATTGCATAAGTGTAGATTCTATTACAATGGTAATGGGAGAGGACGGAATAAACAGGACAGAGTTCTATCACAAAGGAAAAATGGTAGCATATATTTGTGCCGAGGATTATGTGGTAAGTTCAGGACGTCCTAGATATATGAGATTCTAAAAAACGCAAGAATTGATATGATAATAGCAAAAAATGATAAATTATTATTGCAAATATACGAAATTATGATAAAATCAAATTAAGATATAGCTTTAGTTGGCTAAAGCAATACAAAACGTTTATTTTGAATCGTTCTGCGGTTTAGAATTATATGGGGGAAACGGCCGGTGCATAGCATCGGTCGTTTTATTTACCCCATTTAATCATCTTCTTCAGCTCTGTCGAAGGTATCCTCTATCTTTTTGCTTAGCCAGACAAGATCCTGATCAAATGCTTTTAAGAGGGCAGAGGCATATTTTGACTTTCTGACAGAGTCGGTTTTTCGTATGGATGACAGAGAATTACGAACCTGCTTTATCTGATTCATGGTCTCTGACATTTCTTCAGTTAAAGAGGAAGCTCCTCGTATACAGCCATCCACAACACTTTTCATTCCTTCATTTTTTGCATAAACAGATTTATAGTTCTTTTCAATCTTTTTGCAGAAGGAATCAAAGGCTTTTAGATAATCCTTAACGGCAGTGTCTTTCTTTTTAAGAGCCTGTCTGAATTCCTTGTTAAGTGAAGAAAGACTGCTTATGAGAATATTGGTATAATTCGTGCTCTGTCTGTAGTATTCGTTACTGGCAGCGGAGTACATATCAGAATATTTTACGCAGTCTCTGTGCGCAGACTTTATGGTGTCTATTGATGATCTGACTGTGTTAAATCCATTCTCTAATATCTCAAGCTCTGCATCTAATGCTGCAGATGCTTCATGTATTTTTCTTGATAACTCACTTATTTCACCAGCAACCTTTTTGGAGAATTCCTGGCTTTCTTCATTCATGTGAGTAGCTTCGATGGTTGTGTGTAAAGCCAGAAGATCAGCCTGGGAAGCAAGGTCATTTAGTGCATCTTTTTGGGCTGAAAGAGCACTGACCTGATCATGATATTGGTCGATAGATGAAAGCGCATACTCAACAGACTTTTTCAATATATTTGAAAAAGAAGAATAGCTCCTTATAGTTTCTACAAACTCAGGATCAGGCATATATTCTTCAGAAAGCTTAGGAAGATTGATTTCTGGTATTTCGATATCTGCCATAAAGTTTCTGGATTCAGGAGAAACAGGTGCTTCAGAAACAGTCTCTCCGAGAGATACAGCCGCTGATTTTACCTGTTCCATGGTTTTCAACAGAGTCTTAACGTCTGCTATATGTCCCTGCTGATATTTATATAAATCATTGAATTTGTTTAGAGTATCATCAAAACTTTCGTCCTGATCAATAGAGAAGGCGTTAAGGTCACTTTCTATCTGGTCACGCCTTCCTGAAAGCGCAACAGGGATATCCCTGATAGGACCGATGAGATCAGCTAATTTCTTGCGCTTAATTACCTCCTGTTTACTCAAAGTAGGAGCAAACTCTTCAAGAGGGACGTAATCATTATCAAGTTGATCAATATCATTTCTACTAAAAAGTGCCACCTTATAAGCCCCCATGCAGACAAAGTGAATTTAAGAAGTAGACTGCCATAAAAATGGCTTTAATACCTCAAAATAAGTATAGCGCAGATTTAATTGTTTGAAAATGATTAAATGTCAAAAAACCACAATGGCTTGTAATTATTTCTTTGAATAAACACAAAATATGGTATAATTATGAAAAAGATAATATCTCGTAAATGAGCAATGTTATCATCATAAAAAGAGGAGGAAGGTGCATGAAAAAAATCTATGTGCTAGACACGAACGTCCTCATTCAGGCGCCACATGCTTTGCGCTGCTTCGACGATAATGACGTCGTATTGCCGCTGGTGGTACTTGAAGAATTGGATACGCACAAACGCGATGAGGGAGAGCGCGGTGCCAATGTCCGAGAAGTGATTAGGCTTTTAGAGGCCTTAAGAGAGAAAGGAGACCTGACAGAAGGAGTAGAGCTACAAGACGGCGCAATCCTTAGAATTGAGAAGAATTATAAGGATGTTGAATTGCCAAAGGATATGGTTGAATACAAATCCGACAACCGAATCCTTAGAGTTTGCAAAGGGCTTTCCATGGATCATAAGGAGAAGATAATCCTTGTAACAAAGGATATTCTCATGCGTATCAAGGCGCAGCTTCTAGGAATTGAAGCCCAGGATTTTACAACTGAACAGGTAGTGTCACATGGAGAGCAGTACGCAGGACGTATTCGCGTATTTGCACCGGAAGAAATCTTTAAAGAATTCAGGAGAAAGGGCGTACCGGTTGATGCAGTTTATACCTGCGATGAAAACGGAGAAAAGGTTAAGCCCGTTCTTTATGAAAACGAATTTGTAATACTTCAGTCAGACCAGTCCACCAATAAGACACAGATGGGCAGGGTTGACCACGGAACAATCAAAAAGCTTGAGTTTGAGAAGTCACAGCCATACGGAGTTACACCGAGAAATGCCGGACAGTATTTCCTTCAGGAGGCTTTGATGCAGCCAGCTGATAAGGCTCCACTTGTAATAGTAAAGGGTATGGCAGGTACAGCGAAGACCTTTTATTCACTTGCAGTGGGTCTTGAGAAAATGATAAACAGACCAACAGGTGAGTATAGAAGAATTCTTGTATGCAGACCGAATTCACAGTTTGATGATGATATAGGATTTTTACCAGGCGATGAGCAGGACAAGATTGGACCACTACTCAGGCCGGTAATAGATAACCTTGAGCAGCTGATCGACTCCAATGAGGAGGAACGCTACAAGGATGAGAAGGAGCTTGAAGGTAAGACAGACGAGATCTTTGACAGAGGAATAGTGCAGGCAGAGGCGCTTAACTTTATCAGAGGACGTTCCATCCTTAAAACTTATCTCATAATTGACGAGGCTCAGAACATGACCCCGGCGCAGGCTAAGGGTATCATTACAAGAGCAGGTAAGGACACGAAGATAATACTTCTTGGTGATCCGAACCAGATTGACAGACCTTTCCTTGATGAGAGGACAAACGGACTGTCCTATGCTTCAGAGCACATGAAGGGTAGTGAGCTTTGCTGGCAGATTACTCTTACCACAGAGGAATGTGAGAGAAGTAAGCTTGCTATGGATGCAATTGGAAGAATGAGAGACAAGGTTATTCTTTAATTAAATAGTTATTACCAGGGTCAGCCTGGCTGCGAGATAATCTTCTCCTTTCGCGGTCAGGCTGCCTTTATGATATTATATATAGAGTTTGGAAAGGAGGCAAAATGGAACGGATAATTTTTCATATAGACGTAAATTCTGCCTTTCTATCCTGGACTGCGGTTAAGATGATAAAGGATGACCCTGGTGCGCTGGATTTAAGGCTTGTGCCATCAGTTGTCGGAGGAGATATCAGGACAAGGCATGGAATCGTTACAGCCAAATCCATCCCCGCCAAAAAGTATGGAATACAAACGGCTGAGCCCATAACCAGTGCTCTTGCAAAATGTCCAAGACTCATGGTTGTGTCATCTGATTTTGCGACCTACAGAGAATATTCCCATGCATTTATAGAAATTTTGCTTGAGTATTCACAGCTCATGCAGCAAGCATCAATTGATGAAGCTTTTCTTGATGTGACTGAGCTTTCAGATATGGATGTGATGCAGCATTTGAGGGATGAGCTTGGAGCGGATTTTTTACTGCAGGATTATTACAATAAGACTGATACAGATGAGGCTGGGTTAAAGGAAGCTTTCCCCCTTAATATAGCGAATGCCATAAGACTGGAAATAAGATTTAAGCTTGGATTTACAGTGAATGTCGGTGTTTCGACGAATAAGCTTCTTGCGAAGATGGCAAGTGATTTTACAAAGCCAGACAGGACGCATACCTTGTTCATGCGCGAGGTTAAAAAGAAGATGTGGCCTTTGGATATAGGTGATCTTTTTGGATGTGGTAAAAAGACCGCTGACAGACTTAGATCGATTGGCCTTAAAAAGATTGGTGACGCCGCAACCTACGATGTGGAGCTTTTAAAATCTCAGCTTGGAGAGAGGACCGGAGAGTATATCCACCTAAGCGCAAATGGCTATGGCTCTGACACGGTTCACCCTGAAAGCAGAGATGCCAAGAGCTATTCCAATGAGACCACCACAAGAAGCGACATCACCTCTGGCAATTTTGATACGGATATGCCACCCATAGTAAGGTATCTTTCAGACAAGGTTTCTGGCAGGTTGAAGAGAGATAACGTTTATGGAGGAACTATAAGTGTTCAGGTAAAGACCTCTGAGTTCAAGCGCTTTTCAAGGCAGATGAAGCTTATGGATTCCACCAATGATGCAGATGTTATTTATGAAAATGCGATGCTCCTTCTGGGGAACCTTTTGACTGGCGAGAATGGTCTTTTTGAGGATGATATACATATAAGACTTGTGGGAGTCGGTGTAGATAACCTTGATGATGGCAGCTTTAGACAAGGTACGCTTTTTGACTGGGTAAACAATGGTCAGAAGGAACTTAAAAAAGAAAAGCTTCAAAAGGAAAAAGAGGATAAGCTTGATATAATGGAGAAAAAGCTCCGGGATAAATTCGGAGATGGTGTGATTAAGAGGGGAATGTAGGTATAAGGTATGGAGAAAAAATTCGACCTTTTGAAAGTAATCAGGATAGTTGTAGTTATAGTGCTGCTTGCTATTGTGGTCTATGAAGCCATGATGATCTATAGAGATCAAAAGGAGTATAAGACTGCTGACAATGAGTATGAGTCTATATCTAACAAGTATGTAAGAGATGCCGGGGTGAAAAAGGCTGAGGAAACAGCAGATGATGCGAATTCGGATGACAACAATGCTGACATTACTTATCCTGATCTTGAGATTAACTTTGAGGAACTGAAGAGCGTAAATTCTGATTTTATCGGATGGCTGTATTTTCCAGCAGTAGATGTCAGCTATCCGGTAGTAAGAGAGAACGAGATAAATCAATACCTTTACACAACCTTCGAAGGGAAGAGTAATAAAGCTGGAAGCATCTATATGGATGTCCTTAGCTACAGCGATTTTACTGGTTACAGTGATATGCTTTTTGGTCACAACATGAAGAATGGCTCTATGTTTGGATCACTAAAAAAGATTTACCAGTCTAAGGATGAGGATATACTGGCGGATAATCCTTATATCTATGTTTATACAGAGGATGGAGTCAGGATTTACAGAGTTTTTGCTTACTATATAACAACTGACGGTTCCTATAGCTATACGGAAGTAACAAACGAAAAGGAATACGAAGATTACATTTCTTATATTAAAAAGAATTCTATATACACCTTTCCGGAGGATGTGAGCTTTGATGGCTGTCCGTCACTTCTAACGCTATCAACCTGCCAGGGCCAGAGCGGAAGTGGAAAGCGATTTGTAGTTCATTCTGTATTTCTGAAAAAAGCATAAACTTTCTCTTATATTGACTTTTTCTGTGTTATTTAGAGGTATCATATTGTAAAAGAACTCTTGTTAGAATGCATTGTTGTATTATTCATTTGTCAGGAAGTTCATTTACTTATGGGGGATCTAAATGAATAATGGAAAAAAGAGCGTACTGGTTCTTGCAATGACAGCAGTATGCGGCGTTGTGTTATTTTTATCCTGCGGCTTTGGAGTCTTTGCAAAAGACAAGATTCCAGGTGGAGCTATGGGCAAAGCGCCAACAGTCAGAAATTTTGGCTATGCTGAATGTGAGGACAGTTCTAATAAATTCGGAGATGAGCTTATAATTCCGAAGGCTAAAAAATCCAAAATATCTACAGGAAGGCACTATGAGTGTCTTTCTTCTGATGAGAAAATTCTTTATAACACAATCTATGACGTAGTCTCAAATAAGAAGTATGTTCCATATAAAAAAGCAACTGATGATAAGGCATATAAGGCTTACAGACAGGTGTATTACACTGGCGATGCAACTTTTCCGTCAAGATATAGAACTGCAAAAGAGTTCAATGCAGCTGTGAACAGAGCAGAAGAAGCCATATATTATGACCATCCGGATAAGGTTGAGTTTTACATGGTTTATGCAACTGAATACGGATATTACAAAAAGAATGGCAAGTATCAGAGCTGGCTTGTTTTTGTTTCCTATGAAGATAATACAAAGTTTGCTTCCTATAATTCAAAAATAAAGGGAAGGCTTGGAACTATTATCAGTAAGATAAAAGCTCAGGGAGGAGGCACTTCCTGGGATGCTTATAATGAGCTAATTGCTCATGACTATTATTGCGGCTCCTATGATCTTCTTTATGATGATACCTGCAAATCAGAGGAAGAGTATTTTGATTATTCACATACAGCCTATGGATCATTAGTTGATGGTATTGCTGTTTGTGATGGTTATGCTGCTGGTTTTGAGCTAATCATGCAGGGGCTTGGAATTCCTGCAATGATTGTAACTGGTGATGCTGGAATGAGCTTTGATACAGGCGGGCATGCATGGAATATAGTTCAGCTAGATGGAAACTGGTATGAGGTTGACACTACCTGGGATGATCTTTCTTCTGGAGTTATGCATGATTTCTTCAACAGGACTACCACAGAATATTCAGAGGAAATACTTAGTTGTGTTCACAAGAGAACCGCAGGAAGTAGCTATATTGGATATATTTTACCAAAAGCCAGAGGAACCTATTGGACCTACGATTATCTGTGCAATAACTTAAATAACTATAAGCATGATACTAACGTTTTGGTAAGTCGTGTGGATGTTGAGGATAGTAAGGTTATTTCTCAGGGAGATACAGCGCTGCTTAATGTCAGTGTATTTCCTTCTAATGCTCTGGCAAAGGATTATCTTCTTGTCAGCAGTAATCCTGAAATAGTTAGCGTAACTGGAAATGCAATCACAGGTGTTGGAGTAGGTAGTGCGATTATATTGGTGAGCAGCGTGGATGGTGGAATAAGCGATGTATGTAAGGTATATGTTGGAATGCCTGTTGGTTCAGAACTTAGTCAGTCTGGCTGCAGCTTTAGAGTTACAGGAGCCGATACTGCTGAGCTTATTGGCTGCTCTAAAGAAACAGTATCAATTCCAGCATACTTCAGAAGAGATGGAGTTTTATACAGGGTAACTGCAGTTGCTGACAATGCCTTTAGCGGAAATACTAAAGTAAAAGAAGTTAAGGGCGGCGTAAATCTCACAAGGATTGGAACAAATGCTTTTAACGGATGTACAAAGCTTAAAACTGTAAAGCTTGCAGGCGCGGATATCAAGAGAATCGAGAGCAAAGCATTTAACAAATGCGGAGCTTTATCCAAGCTGGAGATAAATGGAGATAAACTTTCCTTTGTCGGAAAGAAGGCTTTTAACGGCATAAAATCAAATGCCCATATTAGCATTCTTTCTAAGAACAAATCAAAGTTTAAAAATGCTGTAAAGCTTATAAAACGCGGTGGCGCGAAGCAGGCGGATTATAAGAGGCAGCAATAGAGGTTTTGAAAAGTGTTTTATGACGGAAGGAGACAAAAATGAAAGGAAAGGCCAACCATCTTCTTGTTACGTTGTTTGTGATGATGTCAGTCATCATACTTGGATCTGGCTCAATAAAGGCAGATGCTGCGAGGACATTACCTGTAGGCGGACTTGCTACGCATTCTAAGCCTGTATGCTCAGGTGTTACTGTGCTTCCTGCAGATACACCAAAAGAAAGCGCTCCAAAGCTTGAGCCCAGAAGAGCAACGCTTTCAACTGGAAGACATTATCAGTATTTAACAGCGCAAGAAAAGGAGTTATATGCTACCTTTTACTGTGCTGTTTCAGATGGGAAGTATATTCCATACAGTAAGCACAATAATGAAAATGAATTTGCATCATATAGATATGCTTTCTATACGGGAGATGACTGCTATTGGAATAAGTATAGTAATTTTGATTCATTCTGGTTTGCATTCTACAAGGCTATGTTTGCAGTACAGTGCGATCACCCTAACAGGGTTGAATTTGATATGGTTGCACCTTATGGATTTGAGGCTTATGCGCTTAATGGAGTGTATACAACCTATGTAACATTAAGGGCAGAAGCTGATGAAATGCAGTTTGCTTCTTATGATGCTGCTATAGATGCCAGCGTGGACGCTATAGTTGCAGAAGTAAAAAGGCGTGGAGCAACCAGTGAATGGGATGCAGTAAATGAAAAGATTGCCTACGAGTATTACTGCGGGGACTATAATCTTGAATATGATATGGAAGGTCTTACAGCTGGCAATTACCATTACTGTCATACAGCTTATGGTTCATTGGTATTACACAAAGCTGTTTGTGATGGCTATTCCAAGGGCTTGGCGCTGATTCTGGACAAGCTTGGCGTTACTGTAATGATCAATGATGGAATAGGCTACTATAGTGGATCTGGTGGCGGTCATGCCTGGAATATGGTTCAGCTTGATGGTAACTGGTATGAAATGGATTCTACTTGGGATGATGGTGATGGGAATGCGGTAACGTGGTACTTCTTTAATCGGACGACTGCTGATTATAAGAAGGGAATTACGCCACCGGAGAGTGTGAATGCCAAGCATATAAGAATTACAAATAATATTTTTGTTTCATTCAGGTACCCTTCGGCCATGGGAGAAAAATGGACCGAAGAGTATATTAGTGCAGGTAACTTTACACATGATACAGTGATACCTGTAAACAACATAAGCTTTGATAATTCTACGTATGTTGTAAAGCCTGAAACAAGATTTGCGCTTACTCCTAAATTTGCTCCGGAAAATACAACTCAGAAGGATTATTATCTGCTTACCAGTGATTCATCTGTAGTTGATGTTGATAGCGAAAAGAATGAGCTAATGGCATATAATTACGGAACCGCTACAATTACTGCAGTAAGTGCAGAGGATGACACTATTACGGCAGAATGCATGATTATTGTATCTGATGATCAGATCAGAGTTACAGGAATATCTGTTCCAAAGGAAATAACCATAGACTACGGATATAATTATGATCTCGAGGTTACATTTACACCTGCGAATGCAACTAATCAGTCTTTTGAAATAGAAAGCAGCGATAAAAACATTGTTTTAGTAAATGAGGATGGCAGCATAAGAGGTGTGAATAAAGGAACAGCGACTCTTACTGTCAGAAGCGCTGATGGCGCATTTGTGGCTGAATGCAATGCTACGGTTGAAATTGCAAATGGCACAGTGTTTACAGCAGGAGGCTGTGAATATGAGATTACCGGAAAGAACACCGCTGCACTTATTAGTGGTGCCAAAAAAACAAAGCTGAATATCCCTGATGCAATCGTGGCAGCAGGCGGAACCTTTAAGATTACAAGTATTGCTGATAATGCATTTATGAAGAGTAAAAAGCTGAAGAAGGTAAGTGGTGGAAAGAACCTTACATCTATTGGAAGAGATGCATTTAACCAATGCGCTAATCTTACTAAGGTAGATCTTTCTAAATCAAAAGTGTCAAAGATTGGCTATCAGGCATTCTACAAGTGCAAGAAGCTTTCAAACATAAGCCTGAACGGCGATAAGCTTAAATCCTCAGAGAAGGATATCATCACTGGAATTAAGACTAAAGCTAAGGTTTCAATCTACACGAAAAAGGCTAAAAATTATAAGAACGCAGTAAAGGTTCTTGAAGGAACAGGAGCTAAGAAGGTGACCTATAAGCAGGTTAATAAATAATATGTGGAAGTGATGGATAGCTTAAGCGGCTATCAGTTAACAATGCTTTAGGACGAGTGCTCTTATAGAAACGGGGGATAACATGATATTCAAAAGAAGTGAAAAAGGAGATTCAAAGTCGAACAGCCAAAGTAGCAAACGCTTTGGCATGAAGTCTATTTCTACGCTTGCTATTACGGCCTTTGCTGTAATGCTTTTGTGGACAGGCGGAATTAGTGTGTCTGCAAGAACAAAGCTTCCTACTGGGGATATGGATTATATTCCTAAGGTGCGAGAATTGAATCCTCCTGATGTAGATGAGGATGATAAGGATATTTTTAAACCATCTGCAGTTAATGCGAATTTAGTGACAGGAATTCATTATGATTATTTATCTTCTGATGAGAAACTGTTATATAAGGCAATCTATGAGGCTGTAAGTGATAATAAGTATGTTCCGTACAGCCAGCGAGCTAATGCCGGAATCCAGTCTGTTTACAGCCAATATTTGTATACTCTTGATACAGGAAGCAGTGCACCATTAGATGGCTATGGTGAAACGGAGATGTCATATTTGTTTAACAGAGCTTCGGAAGCTGTATACTATGATAATCCTGCTAAAGTAGAATTTTATATGGTTTATTTGTATGGCTACTACTTTACATCTAATGGTCGTTATATGAATATCATTTTTGTAGCTAAACAAGATGACACTCAGTTTGCTGCATATGATACCGCTATAACAGGAAGTCTAAATACTATTAAGGGCACAATAGAAGCGCAGGCAAATGGTTCAGGTAATGGAACGTGGGCGGCTGTGAAAGAGTTGTATGCACATGATTATTATTGTAAGGATTATGATTTAAAATATGATCATATTTGTGCAAATACAAATGGAGATGCGGGGTATTTTGACTATGCACATACTGCATATGGCTCATTAGTTGATAAGTCTGCTGTATGCGATGGGTATTCGACTGGATTTAGACTTATAATGAAAGAATTGAATGTAAATGCAATGGTTATTACGGGTGATGCAGGTACTCTTGGTGGTCATGCCTGGAATATAGTTCAGTTAGATGGAAATTGGTATGAAGTTGACACTACATGGGATGATAACGATCCTGAGGTCGCACCAACACCTGATACTACTTTAATTCATGATTACTTTAATGAAACTACGGCAAAGTACACAGCTGGGATAAGAGGAGGATATCATTGGAGAACAGCTAACAATGCTTATTCTGGCTTCAGGATGCCTGTAGCTAAGGGAATTCATTGGACATATACTTATATAAATGCAGGGAATTATTCTGCAGATACCACTGTATTTGTATCTTCAATAAATGTGAATAGTTCAGTTGAATTAGATGTAGGAGGAACGGCTACACTCAATGTGAATGTACTTCCGAGTAATGCTACAAATAAAGCATATGTGTTAACAAGTATGGACCCAACGGTAGTTTCTGTTAGCAATAATACAATCAAAGGTCTAAAAGCTGGATCAACAACAGTGGTTGTAGCAAGTGCTGAAGATGAAAATATATACGCTTCATGTCAAGTTACAGTAAAAGCTGTAAAGGTTACTGGAATCTCTATTCAGCAGATACTTACGCTTAATTGTGGAGAATCCGCAAATATTGTAGCTACAATTAAACCGGCTAATGCAGGTAATCAGTTATATACACTTAAAAGCAGTAATACTAATATTGTGACAGTAAATGGAAATACAGTAACTGCGGTGGGTGTGGGTAGTTGCTCGCTTATTGCAAGAAGTGTTGAGGGCGGTTATATAGCAACTTGTGCAGTTACAGTAAATGGCATACCAGTTGTTGGGATTTCTATTCCAGAAAGCATTACTCTGAACATAAATGAAACAGAAATAATAGAACCTATAATAGAGCCTGCAAATGCTACAAATAAAGAATATACGTTAATAAGTAGTGATCCTGCCATTGTAGCAGTTGAAGGAAATACAATTAAGGGCGTAGCTGCTGGAACAGCCACAATTACTGCAACAACTGCTGATGGCGGATTTAATGCAGTATGTACTGTAACAGTAACCATTTCCAAGAATACAGAGTTTACAGTAGCTGGTAATACCTACAAGATAACTGGAAAAGACACAGCGGCTCTTGTTGGAAGTACAAAGACTTCTATCAGCATCCCTGCTACATTCAAGAAGGGTGGAGTGAAGTTCAAGGTAACTTCCGTAGGAGATAATGCATTTGCTAAGAACAAGAAGATTACTTCAATAACAGGAGGAAAGAATCTTACATCAATTGGAAAGAATGCATTCTCTGAGTGTAGCAAGCTTAAGAAGTTTAGTATTTCAAGTACAAAGGTTACAAAGATTGGCGCAAAGGCATTCTATAAATGTGGCGCACTTGCAACCTTTAACATGAACATAAACAAGCTAAGCTCTATCGGAGGAAGTGCTCTTAGTAAGATAAGCGCCAAGGCCAAGATTACACTGGCAGCTTCAACTGTTAAGAAATATAACAAGGCAGTTGAGAAGTTTAAGAAAGCGGGAGCTAAAAAGGCAACCTATACTAAGAAGAAATAAAAGTTAAGGCTTCGCACATCATAGCTGAGTATTTAAGCTCAAAGTGATGTGCGAAGCTTTTTCAAATATAATTTTAGATTTAATAAACGACACGAGACCAATATTTTAAATAAAACGTAAAAATTATTAATATTTTGTACACAAAACTAAAGACAACCGAGCGTTCATCTGCTAAAATAGCATAGGTTATGCGAGTAAATGAGGATTACTTTTTTGAGGGGATTAGTAATTTTTTGATCGCAAAATCAGAAGAACATGTTTTCATGGAAATCATTTAGGAGGAAAGTTACGAATGAAAAAAGTTTGTTCAAATGATGTCAATAGCAGTAAGCTTCAGAATCTGCTCATGACATTGAAAGAGGGTGTATGTAAGAAAGCTCTTCTTACTGCATCAGTTGCAGCATTATGTGCTGGCATTTTATTTGGCAGCTCATTAACTGCAAGCGCATCAGACAAGTTCCCTGTAGGAGATCTTCCGGATGCTCCTGAGATGGAAGAACTTGAGCTTGAGATTGACGAAAACAGCGAGGCCGTTGAGGGCAATTTCCTTACACCTGCGCCGCTTGGAGTTGATGTTACAACAGGTAAGCATTATGAATACCTTTCAGATGATGAGAAGGTACTCTATGCAGCTATTTACCAGGCTGTAATGGGTGGACAGTATGTGCCTTATTCACAGAGAACAAGCACTGCTGCTGCAAATAGTAAGATTTTTACTTTCTATACAGGCTCTGCTCCGTTCACAATTCAGTATACAAATAAAGCAGATTTTTCTTATGCGGCTGCCAGAGCAGCAGAGGCTTGCTATTATGATCATGCTAATAAGATTGAGCTCTACATGGTTTCACCTACTTATTATGGCTCAACTTTGATCGGTAATGGTCAGTATGCAAGCTGGATGGTATTCGTTGCAAACTATGATGATACAAAGTTCGCAACTCTGGATGCTCAGATCGACAGCAAAGTAAACACAATTGTTAGCACAATTAAGGGTTATGGCGGAAATTCAGCATGGCCTGCACGTAATGAAATGATCGCTCATGATTATTTCTGTGGTGTATATAAGCTTGTATATGACCAGGCATGCTTAGCTGCTGGAAATGGAGGATATTATGACTTCGCTCACACAGCTTATGGCTCAATTGTAGAAGGAAGCGCTGTGTGTGATGGTTATTCAGCAGGCTTTGAGCTTATCATGGAAAAGCTTGGTGTTCCTACAATGGTAATCACAGGTATGGCTGGTACATCAGGAGATAATGGCGGTCATGCTTGGAACATCGTTCAGCTTGATGGAAACTGGTACGAGGTTGATACAACATGGGCAGATGTTGAGCAATATGGAAAAATCAGAACTCAGTTCTTTAACCAGACAACTTCAGCTTATGAGACAGGTATTATGGGTACATTCCATAAGAGAGTTACTGGTATAAACCTTGTTGGTTTCAGAATGCCTGTTGCAAGAGGTACACACTGGACAAGAAATTACATCGCAGCTGGTAATTATGCTCATGATACAACTATCTGGACTACAGGTATCACTGCACCTGCTAATTTCGTACTTGATTATGGTACAAGTGTAGCTTTCCCTGCAGTAGTTGCTCCTGCAAATGCTACAAATCCTGGTATCGTATTAACAAGCTCTAACCCTGGCGTTATTGCTGTAAATGGTAATGTTGTTACAGCTGTTGGCCTTGGTACAGCAGTAGTTACAGCAACAACAGTTGATGGTGGCTTCCAGGCTTCAAGCACAATTTCAGTTAACATGCCTGTTGGCGCAACATTCGGATTTAATGGTGCAAATTACATATTAACAAGTGGTACTACAGTAGCATTTGCTGGTGGTACAAACAGTGCTACAGTTAATATTCCTGCAAAGATTAATGTAAACGGTGCAGTATTCTCAGTAACAGCTATTGCTGACAATGCATTTATGGGAAATGGTTCTGTAAAGACTGTTAAGGGTGGAAAGAACATCAAGTCTATCGGAAGCAATGCATTCAGCGGATGTAAGAGACTTAAGTCAGTTAAGCTTTCATCTGCAAAGATTACAAAGATTGGTGCTAAGGCATTCTTCAAGAGTAAGAAGCTTGCAAACATCGAAATCAATGGTAACAAGCTCAAGAAGGTTGGTAAGAACGCATTCAAGGGCATCAAGAAGAGCGCTAACATTAAGATCAAGGTTTCCAGCAAGTCCAAGTACAAGAAGGTAGTTAAGCTTGTAAAGAAGGCTGGCGGAAAAGGCGCTAAGTATAAGAAGAACTAATAAAATGGTTCGGATGATATAAGACATTTAAGTAAGGCCTCTCAGTAAAATGAGGGGCCTTTGAATTTTTAAGATATATTTTTATAGCGGAGTTTTCTGAGGCGATTTGTTCTTGAAATAAAGTTTCATTATATTTGAAATAAAAAATCATAAAAATTCTATAAAATGAAATAAATATTGACAATTATGATAAATGTGATAGTATATTATTAGTAATTTTATATTGTGTTTCTTTTAAGAAGGGATTGGGAATGAAAAAGTTTAACAGAGTAATCGCTACTGTTATGGTTACAGTAATGGCACTTTCAGCTGTAGCTTGTAGTGAGAAGAAAACAGAAGCTATCGATGACATGGCTGCTATCAGAGGTATTGATGAGGATACAGATTCCATTTATATCGATGATGAGGCTATAGCACTTGCTGGGGAGGCTACATCAAGTGAGGCTGCCGTTGCAGCTGCATCTGTTGCGTTTGATCTTGTAAATCAGAAGAGAGCTGCAGCAGGTCTTGGAACACTTGCATGGAGTGAGCCACTTACACAGGCAGCACGTGTTCGCGCTCAGGAGCTTGTACAGCTTTTCTCACACGATAGACCAAATGGTACAGCATGGTACACAGTTGATAGTAGCGTTATGTACGGTGAGAACCTCGCTAAACTTTACTATACAGGTGATTCAGTTGTAGATGCATGGATGGCTTCTCCTACACATGCAGCTAACATCATGGATGGTGGTTTTAAGACTTGCGGAATCGCAGTATTTCAGGCTGACAACGGTCAGTGGTTCTGGGCACAGGAGTTTGGATATTAATCAAATCTGAACACAGAATATTCAGAATTATAAGCATATAAAAAGCTCCGTGGCGTTGCACCCCGGAGCTTTATGTTTTATAATAGTGCCATTGTTTCGCTTATAGAAAATGATAATTATTTTCCATAGTGAAACATAAGTCCTTGTTATTTGAAATATGTTTCTTAGGCAAGGCAGGGGAGGATATTATGAAAAAGAATATGATTGCAGTGATTATCGCTGCATCCATGCTGGCGGCTGTGGTTACCGGCTATTTTGCTCATCGCAAAATGATGGATGGCGAAGTCAATGCTGCTGAATTAGAGGAGTACGAGGCTTCTGAAGAGGCTGCCTTAAAGAACTATTATGTTGTTGGAATTTCTCAGTTTTCTGAGGATGACAACATGGATATTTGCAGAGAGGCCTTTGTTAAGGAACTTGAGCAATATGGCCTTGTAGAGGGCGATAACTTATCTATCAGATATTTAAATGCCGATTCTAATGAGAGTAAAGCTAGCCAGATATCAGATTCCTTTGTGGCTGACGGAGTTGACCTCATATACGCAATAGAAGAGAAGAGCGCAAACAGTGCTTACCGTTCCGCCCTTGGAACTAAAGTACCTGTCATTTATTCTTCACTAAAGGATCCTCTTAAGGATGATGGTGAGGAAATAGACGAGGCTTTTAATCCTTATAAGGGTAACATTACTGGAATTATTGAAAAGATAGATGTTGAATCTGAGATCGCCATGATAAGGAAGACTCTTCCTAAGCTGAATAAGCTTGGTATCATATATGATTCAGAAAATGACAGCCTTTTGCCAGCTTTAGAGGAATACAAGAAGGTAGCCGCTAAATATGGAATGCTCCTTTATGTATCTGCTGTAGAAGAGGATAGCAACCTCGCAGAAGCTACATCAGAGCTTGCATCTAAAGCAGAATGTATCTGTGTTTTAAATGATGATCTGATCACAGAGAATCTTACAACCGTATTAGAGACAGCAAGTAAGTCAAAGGTACCTGTATTTGGCTCAACCAAAGAACAGGCAGAAGACGGCTGCTCAGGCGCTGTATCAATCGACTACGAAAAGCTCGGCCAGACCTGCGCCGACCTCGCAGCACAGATCCTCATGGGCGAGACTGACATAACCGAACTTTCAACTACGGAGTTCACTGATTCAAATACATACAACCAAATTACTAATTACTAATTAACAACTATATAACCAAGCACAGATAAAAAGAGGCCTGCCAGGGATTTGTTATTTGTGTGAGGCTGCTTTGAAAAACGTCGGTTCTTAGATGTTGTTTTTTAACATCTTAGAACCGCTACGTTTTTCACAGAGCGAAAGCGTCAGCCGAACACAATAATATATCCACCACCCGGTCTCTTTTTATCGTCCTCTTATTTTAAAGAGGATTCCTGATATTTCTCGTCGCAGTACTGGCAACGGTAGATTTCTTTTTCCTCGTCGGCGAGGTAGAAGATGTGTGGCAACTCCTGCTCGATAGAGGAGATGCAACGAGGATTATGACATTTGATGACATCCTTTATCTGATGAGGCAGGAACAAAGCCCTTTTCTCTACGATTTCACCTTCCTTGATTACATTAACGGTGATATTGTGATCGATAAATGCAAGGACATCCAAATCCAAAGTATCGATATCACACTCAACCTTGAGGATATCCTTTTTGCCCATTACATTACTTCTGGCGTTCTTTATAATGGCAACGGTACAATCAAGCTTATCCAGACCCAGATGATGGTATATCTGCATGCTTCTTCCGGCCTTTATGTGATCAAGAACGAAGCCTTCTTCTATTTTTCCAACATTTAACATGGATTTATCTCCTTAATAACTATTTGCTTTAAACGACATCAGAAGACTCTTAAAAGTCCCTGGTTCATATGCGCGTCTGTTTTATCTAAAAGAGTGAGTATGAGAGCCATTCTTACATATAATCCATACTGAACCTGCTTGAAGTAAGCAGCTCTGGGATCCTTATCAACTTCAACAGAAATTTCATTTACTCTGGGAAGAGGATGGAGTATATGCATATCCTTTTTAGCAAGAGTCATTTTCTCTTCGTTCAGGATGTAGAAATCACGAAGGCGGATGTAGTCTTCCTCGTTGAAGAAGCGTTCCTTCTGTACTCGTGTCATGTAAAGGAGATCGAGTCTGTCCATTACATCCTCAAGCTTTATAACTTCTTCATAGGAAATGCCCTTATCTGTAAGTAATTCAATTATATAATCTGGAACCTTAAGCTCTTTTGGAGAAATGAAAATGAAATGTATATCCTTATAACGTGCAAGAGCATTTATAAGAGAATGTACGGTTCTGCCGAATTTGAGGTCACCACAAAGACCGATGGTAAAACCATTTAAAGAACCATGTAATGAACGAATAGTGAGAAGATCTGTAAGAGTCTGTGTTGGATGATGATGTCCGCCATCACCTGCATTAATAACCGGAATGGTTGAATTAGCTGCTGCAACCATTGGAGCACCCTCTTTCGGATGACGCATGGCGCATATATCAGCAAAACTGGAAATAACTCTGATAGTGTCGGCGACGCTTTCGCCCTTGGAAACGGAAGAACTAGATGCATCGGCAAAACCGATAATCTGACCTCCGAGTCGTAACATAGCGGTTTCAAAACTAAGTCTTGTTCTGGTACTGGGTTCGTAGAAACAGGTGGCTAGAATGTTGCCATCACATTTGTGTGAATAGGCACTCATGTTTTTCTCAATGTCATTAGCTACGTTAAAGAGATAATCGAGCTCTTCGACAGAGAAATCAAGAGGTCTAAGCATATGTCGTAGATTGTTCATAGAATTTGCTCTCCCGTCAAAACTTTATTCTTTACTTTTCTGTTCCATTATAAACAATTGGGAGAGGATGTCTAGGGTTAATTTCCCTCGTAGGGAAGGAATGTAGTAACCGGTTCTGAGCCATCAATCGGAACGTGGAACATAACGTTATCAACGTCAAATGGCTTGAAATATAAGTACTTTGAAGTAAGGCTAAGAGCATGGTAAACACCCTCTGCAATGACAGTGTTTCCAGTGCCGTCAAGTCGCATGACTCTGAGAGTCTGATTGCTGGACTCTGATGTTGCATAGAAGATGTTCTGATCGTTCATGTTGAAAAAGTCTATACGTGATTCTGTAAGAACCTGTGTTACCTGAGAAGCAAGGTGAGTTCTGCAAAGACGATAGTGGTGCGCAGCATCAATGTAATAAACGTAGTCACCCTGAATAATAGGCTGCCAGACATTGCCCTCTAATACTGTGCTGATAGAGCCATTAGAGAGGGTATCCAAGGAATGGAGATTGTGATCCAGTTCAACGCCACTGTAATAAATTTTGCCATTATATGCACAGGAAGGATTAAAGGCTTCTGCTGTGAGTAGCTGTTTTTCTTTTCCATCGATTCTGATGGTATGGACGCCTGCATCTTCGCCCTGTGGAACGGTGTAGTATAGAGTGCTTCCAACAAGCTGGATATCAGATATTCGTTGTCTGTCTAAGAGCTTCTGGTTGTCGCCATCGGTTTCGCTTCTGTAAAGACCATAGAAAGTAGACACTTTACCAAGTCCGCTGATGTTGGAGTTGGAAAGTGATGTTCTGTTTGTATCAAGATAGTAGTAGAGATATTTTCCGGCACCTGTGATGTTTCTGGTAGCCATAACGGTAATGGCTTTTACATCAGACTCATCAGGATTCATAGAGTATAGACAGTCATTCTCTAAAGGATTTGCAAAATAAACCCTTCCATCCATTTCAAAGAAAAGACCGCCGTTATAAAGATTGCCGGGATTATTTCCCACAGTCAGTTCATCATTCATGGGCACACGCTTCGAGAGCAGATAGACTACAGACAAGCCTGTAGCAACTCCCAATATTAGTATGAATATAATCAGAAAACGTTTGCTCATAGTAAATAGCCCCTTTAGTTATGATATAAATGGATTGCCATCTATAAAAAAGTATAGCATGGATTTAACCGATTTTACTTAAATTTAGTGTATTTTTATATTTATTTGTGTTCACGAAAAGTGTTTAAAACGCTGAGGTTATGGTATTATGATATTAAAATAAACTGGGGAGAATGACATGGATTTAAGTATACTTCGAGAGAATATTGATGCAATTGATAAACAGATGGTAGATCTTATAGAGAAACGAATGGAAGTTTCTGAGGCAATAGCAGATTATAAGATCGAAGTTGGCAAAAATGTTTATGATAAAAGCCGCGAAGATGAAAAGCTTGCAAGCGTATGCGAGCTTGTAAACGAGGATAAAAACAGGGCACCTGTTGGAGAAATGTTTGAAAAGATCATGGAGGTCAGCAGGAAACGCCAGTATCAGAGGCTTCGAGAAAAAGGAATTGAGGATCAGGGAGCTTCCTTTGATCCTGCATCAGTTATAGACAACGAAGAGGATGAGGAAATCATTAATGATGAGCTTATCCTTTATAACAATGCAACAGAGGACCAGTGCTTTTTAAGGGACACTCTGATTCTTCTTTCTGACAAAAACAAGGCTCCATTTGTATACTCCCAGGAGGAACAGGAAAAGCTTATTCATAAGTGCATGAGTATACTGATTGATGAATCTGCAAGACGCGGATTTTATGGTAATCTTTGGCATTGCTTTTTGACGCTTTTACTCGTATCTGATGAAAATGCATACAGTCATGCCACAGAAATAAGAGGGGAAATGGGTGGATCACTTAGAGATATTGCCCTGACTGATCTTAAGCGTTTTAAGAAGTGGTTTGACATTGATTTTACTGAGATGATCGACAGACTCCATGTTCCGGAGCTATCAGTTCTCTTTGACTATCAGGTTGGAGAGGTAAAGAGCAAGGTTTATAACACAAGAGTCAGGGACAGAATCTGCGAGCTTGCGGATGAACTTTCATCATGTGAGGATGCAGAGGAGATGCTTGATTCACTTGCTGCATTTTATGGACAGTATGGAGTTGGCAAATTCGGACTTCACAAGGCATTCAGAATCCGTCATGTGGATAATGAGACCTTCATTGAACCTATTAGAAACATCAGACATGTAGAGCTTAAGGATCTTGTGGGCTATGAGATCGCTAAACAAAAGCTCATAGAAAACACAGATGCCTTTGTAGCTGGAAAGAGAGCAAATAACTGTCTCCTTTATGGTGATGCTGGTACAGGTAAGTCCTCATGTATTAAGGCTATTGCGAATGAATACTATGATAGAGGGCTTAGAATAATTGAGGTTTATAAGCACCAGTTCAAGGATCTCAATGATGTTATTGCCCAGATTAAGGGCAGAAATTATAAGTTCATCATTTACATGGATGACCTTAGTTTCGAGGAGTTCGAGACTGATTACAAATACCTTAAGGCAGTTATCGAGGGCGGCCTTGAGAAGAAGCCTGAGAATGTGCTTATCTATGCAACCTCTAACAGAAGACATCTGATACGTGAGAGCTTTAAGGATAAGCCTGGAATTCTTGATGATGATCTTCATAGAAATGATACGGTTCAGGAGAAGCTTTCTCTTGCAAACAGATTTGGTGTAACAATCTATTTTGGTTCACCCGAGAAAAAAGAATTTGATGAAATAGTAAAGACCTTGGCAAAGCGTGAAGGCATAGATATGGATGAGGATATTCTTGTCGCAGAAGCTCAGAAGTGGGAGATGAGTCATGGTGGACTTTCAGGACGTACAGCCCAGCAGTTCATCGACCACCTTTTGGGACAACGTTAAAGAAAGGGCAGCATATATATGGCAGTGGATTTATTTGCAGCGGTTGACTTGGGCTCATACGAGCTGGAGATGAAAATTTTTGAAATGTCCCAGAAAAAGGGGGTTAAGGAGATTGATCATGTAAGGCACAGGATCGATCTTGGAACTGAGACCTATGCAACGGGACAGATTTCGTCAACTCACATGGATGAGCTGATCAGAATCCTGAATGAGTATGGGAATATTATGGAGAGCTATGGTGTTACAAAATATCAGGCCTATGGAACCTCCGCCATGCGTGAAACAAGGGCTATAGACACTGTTCTTGAGCTTCTTCGCCAGAGAACAGGAATTGAGATAGACATCCTTAGTAATTCCGAGCAAAGATTCCTTGATTATAAAGCTGTCGCACTTAATAATGAAGAATTTTCCTGCTTCCTTGAAAAGCCAACTGCGATTGTTGATGTGGGCGGCGGAAGTATTCAGATATCGCTGTTTGATAATGACACCCTTGTTACTACACAGCAGCTCAGGCTTGGTGTTCTAAGACTTCATTCCACTCTTCGCAACATTCAGGCAGGCTACAGTAAGTATCCTTCTCTTGTTCAGGAACTTGTGGAATCGCAGCTTGCAGTTTTTACCAAGATGCACCTGAAGGATAAAAAGGTTCAGAACATCATTCTTCTGGACGATTATGTAACTCCTGTTTTGCAGAGAGTGAACTTTGGAATAGACAAAAAGGGCTACGCTAAGGCAGAGACCTTCATAGACTATATGGCTCGTCTTACGAGATTGTCCATGGCGGAAACTTCCAAAAAGCTTGGACTTGCGCAGGATAATCTGCCACTTATATATATTTCAGGACTTCTTGTAAGTAATATTTGTAACGCTCTTAAAACTGAAACAATCTGGGCGCCTGGTGGCGTTCTCTGTGACGGTATTGCTTACGAGTATGCTGAGAGAAAGAAATACATAAAGACCAGCCATAACTTTGAACAGGATATTGTTGCCTGTGCTCAGAATATTTCCCACAGATATATGGGAAGTAAATCAAGATCTGAAACACTTCAGACTATTGCTCTTAATATATTTGACAGTCTGAAAAAAATACATGGTCTTGGAAAAAGAGAGAGGCTTTTGCTTCAGATTTGTACTATACTTCATGATTGCGGAAAATACATAAGTATGGTCAACCTGGGTGATTGCTCCTACAACATTATAATGTCAACGGAGATCATCGGTGTTTCGCATATAGAGAGATCAATTGTGGCGAATGTAGTCAGATTTAACCATGATGACTTTGAATACTATAATGACGGAAGCTACAGGTTCAGAGGAATTGATCATGATGCTTACCTGACAATAGCAAAGCTTACAGCAATCTTAAGGCTTGCTAATGGTCTTGACAGAACACACAAGGAGAAGTTCAAGAACGTTAAGCTGGCGATAAAGGATACTGAGCTCGAGATCACAGTAGATACCATGGCTGATATTTCACTGGAGAGAGGCTTGTTTGGAGAAAGAGCTAAATTCTTTGAACAGGTTTATGGTATTAAGCCGGTGATCAGACAAAAGAGACAGACCAAACTTTGAAAGTGAGGGGAACTTATGGCAGGAAAGAAAAATCAGATAGATAAAAATCCTGACAATATAAATTTTTATAGTGACAAATACTATATAAACCGAGAGCTTAGCTGGCTTCAGTTTAATGAGAGATGTCTTTCTGAATCAAAGGATAAGAGTACTCCCTTATTTGAAAAACTGAAATTCTTAAGCATTACGTCCAGTAATTTGGATGAGTTTTTCATGGTAAGAGTGGCATCCTTAAAAGATATGATCCATGCTGGCTATAAAAAGCCTGACATTGCAGGTATGTCTCCAAAGCAGCAGCTCGACGCTGTTACGGATGCAGTTCATGAGTTTGTAAATAAGCAGTATCAGATTTACAATCATTTGCTTATTCCTGCGCTTAAGGAAAATGGCGTAGAGATTATAAGAGACTATAAGAAATTAACGGATGAAGAGGCCGAGTATATAGATCGCTATTTTGACGATTTTGTATATCCTGTTTTGACACCAATGGCTGTTGATTCATCAAGACCTTTTCCGCTTATAAGAAATAAGACTCTTAATATCGGAGCCCTGGTTAAAGGAAGAGAAGAGGGCGATGAAATAGAGCTTGCCATGGTTCAGGTGCCTTCTGTTCTTCCGAGAATCATGGAGATTCCTGAGAGCAGCGGCGTCAGAAAGGTAATGCTCCTTGAGCAGATAATACAGAGAAATATTCATAAGCTTTTCCTTAACTATGATATTGTATGCTGCTATCCATTCAGAGTTGGTAGAAATGCCGACCTGTCTATTGATGAGGATGAGGCAGAGGATCTGCTTAAAGAGATAGAGAAGCAGTTAAAGCGCCGTCAGTGGGGACAGGCTATTAGACTTGAGATTGAAAAGGGCTTTGATAAGAGACTTCTTAAAATCATTACAAGTGAGCTTGGAGTTGAAGACAGAGAGGTTTATACGATTGATGGACCTCTTGATCTGACTTTCCTTATGAAGATGTATGGCATGGAAGGTTTTGACTATCTTAAGGAGCATGGTTATGATAGTCCTGCTCCAGTTCCACAGCTTCCTGGTGACAGGGATATTTTTGAATGCATAAGAGAGGGTGACATTTTAATGCACCATCCTTATGAGAGCTTTGATCCGGTTGTCAGATTCGTTGAAACAGCAGCATCAGATCCTAAGGTACTTGCTATTAAGCAGACTCTGTACAGAGTTAGTGGTAATTCACCTATTATCGCAGCTCTTGCAAAGGCAGCTGATAATGGCAAGCAGGTATCTGTACTTGTTGAGCTTAAGGCAAGATTTGATGAGGAAAATAATATCGTATGGGCTAAGATGCTTGAGAAAGCAGGCTGCCACGTTATTTATGGTCTTAAGGGATTGAAGACCCACAGTAAGATAACTCTTGTAGTTAGAAAGGAAGAGGATGGCATAAGACGTTATGTACATCTTGCAACTGGTAACTACAATGATTCAACAGCAAAGCTTTATACTGATGTAGGTATGTTTACCTGTGCTGAAGCTTACGGTGAGGACGCAACAGCTGTATTTAACATGCTTTCAGGTTATTCAGAGCCTATTGCATGGAATAAACTTACGATTGCTCCTCTGTGGTTAAAGGATAGAATCCTTGACCTCATTCATAGAGAAGCAGAACATGCAAGAGCAGGTGAGCCTGCGCATATTATTGCGAAGATGAATTCAATCTGTCATAAGGATGTCATTGCTGCCTTGTATGAAGCTAGTAATGCTGGTGTAAAGATTGACCTTATTGTCAGAGGAATATGCTGCTTAAGAACAGGTATTCCAGGCGTTAGTGAGAATATCACAGTCAGATCAATAGTTGGTAACTTCCTTGAGCACAGTAGAATTTTCTATTTTGAAAACGGAGGAAGCCCGGAGTATTATGCTTCCAGTGCTGACTGGATGCCACGTAACCTTGAGAGACGAGTTGAGATAATGTTCCCTGTTGAGAACCCTATGCTTAGAGAGAAACTGTGGCACATTCTTGACTGTGAGCTCAGGGATAATGTGAAGACTCACATTATGAATAATGAAGGCGTATATGTGAAGGTTAACAGGAGAGGAAACGAAGCTCTCAACTCCCAGAAGCTGTTTGGCAGGGAGGCAACTGATATCGCCAAACCAAAAGATATATCAGAAAGCAGGGTTTTTGAACCCGAATATAGGGATGATCATGGATTATAAATATGTTTTAGCATCAGGCTCTCCTAGAAGAAAGGAGCTTCTTGGAAGCCTTGGAATTGATTTTGAAGTAATACCTGCAACAGGTGAAGAAATTATAGAAAGCACAAGGCCATCAGAGGTTGTTTGTTCGCTGTCTGCGGCAAAAGCTAAAGAGATTTTTCATAAACATTTAAGAGATAATACAGACACCCTCGTTGTAATTGGTTCAGATACCGTTGTATCATATAGTGAGAAGATACTTGGAAAGCCAACAGATAGAAAAGATGCTGACAGAATGATAAGAAGCATCCAGGGAAATCTTCATCAGGTTTACACCGGAGTTACTATAGTGTGGGGAAGCTCCATAGAACAGAAGGAGATTACCTTCTATGAGTGCACAGATGTAGAGGTGTACGATATGGATGATGAAGAGATTTCAGCATATCTTGATACCGATGAACCCTACGATAAGGCAGGGGCTTATGGCATACAGGGACTCTTCGGAAAATATGTTAAGAGAATTAACGGCGATTACAACAATGTAGTCGGACTCCCTGTATCGAGACTTTACAGAGAGATGAAGAACCATGGCCTTATCTAAAGGCCTGAAATAACGCAGTTTAAGATACATACTGCGGGAAAGAGGACAGCCTATGCATGATTATGATGATGCAGTACTAAATTGCTTCCTGGAAAATCAGGGACAGCTTTTTTCAGAGCCGGTAGCAGACAGCCCGGAGGAAGCCGAGGCCTTTTTAGAGGATTGCATGGCTGTTGTTGTTGATTCAGCAGAAGAAGTAGAGGAATACTTTGAAGAGGAAGGTATGGATCCCGGTGAGGGAGATATTCTTGAAGCAGCTGAAGTTTTCGACATCGGCGATGGCAGATACCTTATTGTTGAGGGCTAAATACTTATTCTGAATTTTTAAATTACAAAAATAAAGAGTTAAGTTTTGAAAAGCAGCATTTTTGCTGCTTTTTCTTTTGGTATAAACGTCTAATTTGCGACATTTTCAGTTGGTTGGAAGGAGCACTTATTATATAATACTTTGAGGAAAATCATTTGAAAGGGGAACTATAATGAAAAGGAAGTTATGTGTACTTTTGGCGATTATGACAGCAGTTTCTGTGACTGGTTGCGGCAAAAATACAACAGCTGTTGGGGATACAGTAAAAGATACTGTAAGCAATGTGACTGATAGTCAGGAGGCTACTGAAAGTAATAGTACAGATACTGCCGACGCTCCAGATCCGGGTGCTGAAGAAAGAGCCAGGGAATTCCTTGGTCTTAATGATTCTGGTGAAAAACCGGTTTACGCTGTGGACAGTGAATACTTCCATCAGAATTCTGATGATGGAACATATACAGCTCTTTTTGAAGGACAGAGAGAATCCATCTTGCTTTCAAACGAGAGTGCTTCAAAATTTCCACTTCTGGATAAGGCTTTGACAGATCAGTTCAAGAAGGAAAAAGAGGATTTCAAGAATTCTGCAGATTTCCAGATTGAAGAAGCCAGGGAAATGTACGGCGATGAATTTTTTAACGGACCTTATGAAGATACGGAGGAGCTTAGAATTCAAAGAGCTGACAGCAAAGTGCTTAGTTATTATAAGACGCTGTATTTATATATGGGAGGAGCTCATGGGGATTATACGATAGACCCCAAGACCTATGACGTTAATACAGGAAAAGAGCTCGTTTTGTCTGACGTTATCTCTATAGATAATGACACCCTTAGGAATGTCTTAATCAAAAAAATATATGATAACTATGAGGACTATGCAACAGACTACTACAAGGAAACCTATGGCAGTGTAGAGGATGGACTTAAAAGCTACGACATTAATCTCGAGGATTACACACATAATGATGCTACTGATGAGTATTTTTATCCCTACACATGGTATCTTTCAAACACAGGAATAAACTTCTATTTCTCAGTGTATAGCTTTGGTTCCTATGCTGATGGTGCTACAGAGGTTTGTATCGGCTATGATGAGATGCCTGAGATCTTTAATAGCAAGTATATGCCGGCTGGCAAAGAGGGCTTTATCGAAGAGATAGGCATGGTATATGATGCCAGGATGGATATAGATGGGGATGGCGAAATTGAAACAGTAACCATGAATTACATCTATGAAAATAATGATTATGAGTATCCTGTTGGCGTGACTCTTAAGGTGGATGATGTAGAAATAGAGAGTAGACCTGAGTATTTCTACGCATATGATGGAGTAAGAGTCTATCATGTAAGAACAGATGACAACAGGAATTATATCTACATGATGTCAGGCGGAATGGATGATTTATATGACTGGTCAATCTATGATGTGAGCAGTGCTTTCCCTTCCTATTTGGGAGATGTGGGCTTCATGCTTCCTTATGATCAGAGGGAGGATATAGGTGATTACGCTAATATTGTGAACACTGATCCTGATAATATGTACTTTAGTGAGCGCAGTGATGCCATGGGAACATTTTCCTGCACAACAACCTGGCATGTAGGAAGTGATGGCAAGCCTGAAGTGAATGATCCTAGAAGAAAAATCAATTATCATGGCGATGGAGTGACCATTGTTGGCGACTTCGCAGTGGATGTAATTGATTACGACGGAACAATAGAATCTCCCGGATCATTTATGCGCGCGGGAGCCAAGATTTATCCTATATTCACAGATATGGAAACATACGTGGATGCTCAGGTAGATGACGGAAGATATATTAGAATTTACTATACAAGCATGGGATATCCGGCAACGATAGAGGGCACGCCTGTCGATGAGCAGCTTGAAGGACTCATGTACGCTGGCTGATTTAATTTTGACTGACAGATATAAAAAGAATTTTGAGGTTATTTTATGGCACTTTATGCTTTAGGAGATCTGCATCTTGCATTTCAATCTGATAAAACAATGGATATATTTGGCAAGGTGTGGAAGAATCACGAAAAGAAAATAGAGAAGAACTGTCATAAAATGATTAGTGATGATGATACCCTTGTGCTTGTTGGTGATCACACCTGGGGCAAGGGGATGGATAATTGCCTGGAGGATCTGCAGTTTATAGCAGACCTTCCGGGTAAAAAGGTTCTCATAAGGGGGAACCATGATAATTTTTGGAATGCCAAAAAGACAGGACAGCTCAACGATAGATTTAAAGGGCAGCTTTTCTTTTTGCAGAATAACTTTTATCCTTACAAGGACTATGCGATAGTTGGAACCAAGGGCTATTGCTATGAAGGCTTTGACACAATTGAGCACGCTGATAAGCTGGTGGAGAGAGAAGCCAAGAGACTGAAGGTTTCATTTGAGGCAGCCAGAGAAGCCGGCTATGAGAAGTTTATTATGTTTCTTCATTATCCGCCTACGGCGCTTGGGGAGACGGAGAGTAGATTTACCTTTATGGCATCTGCATACGGCGCTGAGCAGGTAATTTATGCCCATTGCCATGGTAAGGAGAGATTCCATGACAGCCTTTTAGGGAATATAAATGGAATTAAGTATTCGCTTGTATCAGGGGACTACCTTGATTTTAAACCAGCGCTTATTTTGCCGGACTGATTCGGATTGCCACGTGTAAAATGGCTTAAATATGCGGTTTGTGACACAAGTTAAAAATGTGTTGACAATTATTTTCTTTTGATATATTATTCTCTTCGGTCAGATGACCATACGAGATATCCGGACAATCGTCCAACTATTTCCACTTTTTAGTTAATGATTTAGGAATAGATTTTGCAATGATTAAGGTTTTACTTCCATTTACTTACCTTCATGTTCTTGTGTGGTCATTTGAAGTGATTAGCACAAGGAGGAGTTTAATTTGACAGAAAGGGTAATTGATTTAGAAATTGACTGGGACCAGAAAGGCCGCTTGTTCAGCTATATAGTTGAAAGCGAAGAAAATAAAAAGTGGGCGGCGTTGTCCTACAATCCGGAAAAGGAATATTACTGGTTTGTAGACAGGGTAAGGAACAACTTTGAAAAATTCAAGATAGAGGCTGCAGTTGTCCTTGCTATTGAATATATGCCGGAATACTATGTGATAAAGCCATTTTTGAAGGAGCACAGAACGGAGATTGTTGGCATTATTGCATCTGAATACACAGAAACTATTTACAATATTCGATATAAAAAAATACCCTTAGGGTTAGCTAAGAGCATTTAAGAGAATTGGCGCAAGGCCATCATTATTATTGTCGCTTTGAGTGATGATATCTGCTATAGCTTTAACATCATCTGTTGCATTTATCATGGCAACACCAAGACCAGCAGCTTTTATCATTGATATATCGTTTTCTTCATCGCCGGCAGCTATGGTTTCTGAAACAGGAGTGCCAAGGTAATCAGCAAGACGCTTTACAGCACTTCCTTTTCCAGCTTCCTTATTGAAAATCTCAAGATAGAACGGACTTGAATAAAGAAGAGTAAGTCTGTCGCCATATTGATTCTCAACAGCTTCTTTGAATCTGTCGATTCGTGATCTGTCATGTAATTCGATACCGATGATCTTGCATGGAACATCTGGAAGCTCAGAGCATATATCATCAGTGATTATGTAAGGAGTTTTGATAACTCTTCTATAAAATGCGAGCTCTTCATCCTCAGCGGGAGATATGAGATTGTTGTCATTGTAGGTGTGACAGTGGATACCATATTCCTTTGCCATTTTGAAAATCTTGGGTACAAGGTCGAATGGGACGCCGGTTCTAAATACATCCTTTTTAGCATCGCAGTCGTAAATCTCTGAGCCGTTAAATGCTATGAGATAGCTTCCGGGGAAGAACAGGTTATTTTCTTCCTGAACAGCTTTTGCACTATCAAGGGCTCTGCCAGTGCTGATAGCAAAGTGATTACCAGCATCTGTGAACTTTATAAGGGCATCCATAGTTGCAGGGGAGACCTTTTTTTCTTTGGTAAGAAGAGTACCATCTAAATCTGTAAAAAATATCTTATTCATTGTTTCATCGCCTTAAGTTAAAATACTATTAGTGTGTTTGTGCACGAATACCTTTATAACATTTTTGGCTGGGAAGGTAAAGTATAATTACCTTTAGTTGATATATTATGGGAGGAAAATCTTGAAAACTGTAGATTTGCATACACATTCAACTGCATCAGATGGAACCTATACGCCGTCAGAACTAATTGATTACGCTCACGAAAAGGGACTATCAGCTATAGCCTTAACGGATCATGACACAGTAGATGGACTTTTGGAGGCCTTAGAGAGAGGGGAGAAGTATCCCGACCTGGAGGTTATCCCCGGAATAGAATATTCTACTGTCAGAAATGGCAAGGATGTTCATGTTGTAGGGCTTTACATCAACTATACCGATGAAAACTACAAGAAATCATTACAGAGCTTTATAGATTCAAGAATCGAAAGAAACAGGAAAATGTGTCAGAAGCTGACAGATGCTGGAATGCCAATGACTTATGAAGAACTGGTGGAAGAGAATCCAGGAGCAGTTATTACAAGGGCACACTTTGGAAGACTTCTTTTAAAGAAGGGATATACCACAAGTGTAAAGGAAGCCTTTGACAGATTTATTGGAGATCATTGTCCTTGCTATGTTCCAAGGGAGAAAATAACTCCGCAGATGGCTATAGAGCAGATACTACTTGCTGGTGGAGTTCCAGTACTTGCACATCCGGTTTTGTATGGACTAGGGAGAGATGCGATGAATCAGCTTGTATCTGAAGTAGCAGATGCAGGAGTTGTTGGAATAGAGGCTATTTATGGAACTTATACTCCTCAGGATGAGAGGGATATGAAAGCTCTTGCAGAGAAATACAAGCTTCTTATAAGTGGTGGCTCAGACTTCCATGGGGATAATAAGCCTCATATAGATTTAGGAGTTGGAACAGGGAAAATGGTTATTCCCTATGAAGTATTAGAAAAGATAAAGGAATATCACAACAAGTGATGGGAAAAGAGAAGACTATCACTATAGATGCATGCATAATAAAAAGTCCATGGCGTATTAACCATGGACTATTTTTAGATGAAATTAAAGCTTCTTACCTGTGAGAAGCTCATAAGCCTCTTCGTATTTAGCGATAGTCTTATCAATTACATCCTGAGGAAGATTGTAATCACTATCAGGATTAGCCTTGAGCCAGTCTCTTACGAACTGCTTATCGAATGAAGGCTGTGATTTACCAGGCTCATAGCCTTCTACAGGCCAGAAACGGCTGCTATCAGGTGTGAGCATCTCATCACCAAGAACAACCTCGCCATTTTCGTTAAGACCAAACTCAAACTTTGTATCAGCGATGATGATTCCACGAGTGAGAGCGTAGTCTGCACATTTCTTATAAAGAGCAATTGTATAGTCACGAAGCTTCTCAGCATATTCTCTGCCGTGTCCAGGGAAATCCTTCTCTAAAACTTCTACTGAACGCTCAAAGTCGATGTTCTCATCATGATCACCGATTTCTGCCTTAGTAGAAGGAGTGTAGATGGGTTCAGGAAGCTTATCACATTCCTTGAGACCTTCAGGAAGCTTGATGCCACAAACTGTGCCATTTTCCTTGTAGCTGTTCCAGCCACTTCCTGTAATATATCCACGAACGATGCACTCAACTGGAAGCATAGTGAGCTTTTTGCAAAGCATACTGTTTCCGGTAAATTCTTCTGTTCTGAAGAACTCAGGCATATCAGCTGTATCTGTGCTGATCATGTGGTTGTCTACGATGTCCTTGGTATAGTCAAACCAGAACTTAGACATCTGGGTCAATACGGTGCCTTTCTTCTCAACCTTGTTCTTAAGAATTACATCAAAAGCTGAGATTCTGTCAGTTGCTACCATGATCAGGTTATCACCTGTATCATAAATCTCCCTCACTTTGCCTTCTTTTACCGGACTGTACTTCTGCATAATTACTCCTCCATGTGTGCTGTTATAATGACTTGTTTTTCCTGATTATCAGGAGACTCCCCTTAACGGAGAGGGTATATATGTTAATACATGTCAGTGATGACAGTATCAATCATCATTATCTTCATCTTCGTTAGTGCTGTATACAGTACGCTTTCTTGCCATAGCGTCACTTTCAAGATATTCATCATAGGTTGACCTCTTGTCGATAAGTGAACCATCAGGCAAAATTTCCATTATTCTGTTTGCAGTAGTCTGAACAACCTGGTGGTCACGGCAGGCGAAAAGTTCAACGCCCGGGAACTTGATCATGCCCTGGTTGAGAGCAGTGATTGATTCCATATCAAGGTGGTTGGTAGGCTCATCAAAGATAAGGCAGTTAGCACCGCTGATCATCATCTTACTGAGCATGCAGCGAACCTTCTCACCTCCGGAGAGGACTTTAACCTTCTTAACGCCATCCTCACCTGCGAAGAGCATTCTTCCAAGGAAGCCACGGACATAGGTTACATCCTTTATCTCTGAATAACCTGTAAGCCATTCTGTAATATTGTAGTCATTGTCAAACTCGTTTGTATTGTCCTTGGGGAAGTATGCCTGTGATGTTGTTACACCCCATTTATATGTTCCCTCATCGGGCTCGATCTCTCCAGTAAGGATCTGGAAGAGAGTAGTTTTAGCAAGCTCGTTACCACCAACAAAGGCAATCTTGTCATCATGCTGAACAACGAATGAAATGTTATCAAGAACCTTCTCACCGTTTATTGTCTTGCTGATGCCTTCAACTGTAAGTACTTCGTTACCGATTTCTCTGTCAGGTCTGAAGTCGATGTAAGGATACTTTCTGGAAGAGGGCTTAATGTTATCAAGCTCGATCTTCTCAAGAGCTCTCTTACGTGATGTAGCCTGCTTACTCTTACTTGCGTTAGCAGAGAAACGAGCGATGAACTCTTTAAGTTCCTTGATCTGTTCTTCCTTCTTCTTATTAGCTTCCTTCATCTGGCGAATCATGAGCTGTGAAGACTCATACCAGAAGTCGTAGTTACCAGCGTAGAGCTGAATTTTACCATAATCGATATCAGCGATATGTGTACATACCTTATTAAGGAAGTAACGGTCATGGGATACAACGATGACTGTATTCTCAAAGTTAATAAGGAATTCTTCAAGCCATGCGATAGCATCCATATCAAGGTGGTTGGTAGGCTCGTCGAGAAGCAGGATATCGGGATTACCGAAAAGTGCTCTTGCAAGAAGAACCTTAACCTTATCGTTACCATCAAGCTCACTCATCTGCTTGTAGTGAAGTTCTGTTTCGATACCAAGTCCGTTAAGGAGACTTTCTGCATCTGACTCAGCTTCCCATCCGTTCATTTCAGCGAACTCAGCTTCAAGCTCACTTGCACGGATACCGTCTTCATCAGTGAAGTCTTCCTTTGCATAGATGGCATCCTTTTCCTTCATGATCTCATAAAGGCGGGCATTACCCATGATTACTGTATCAAGTACAGTGTATTCATCATATTTAAAGTGGTCCTGCTCGAGGAAGGAAAGACGCTGACCGGGTGTGATAACCACATCACCGTTAGTTGTTTCAAGCTTTCCTGAAAGGATCTTAAGGAAGGTAGATTTACCTGCACCGTTGGCACCGATGATACCGTAGCAGTTTCCCTCTGTGAACTTGATATTAACATCCTCAAATAGAGCCTTTTTTCCTACTCGCAATGTGACATTATTTGCACTTATCATTTAAAAAATCCTCGCATAAAACATTCATTTTGCAACAGTTCGTATTATATGAGATAGCGCTTTAAATTGCAACAGATTCGATATATTATTATTAAGAAGTTATGGGGATAAAAAAGTAAAAAACATCAAATTTTTTAAGTTGGGGGTATTATTAATGAAGCTAAATTACAAAAGAACTATTCTAATCGGTCTGGCATTCATGTCTATTTGTGCCTTTTGGCAGTTCTACGACAATGAGATTCCCAAGATTTTGACTTACCATTATGGACTAGGTGAGACCTTTACCGGAGCAATAATGGCACTTGATAACGTTCTTGCTCTTTTTCTTTTGCCGATTTTTGGCGCATTATCTGATAAAACAGAGACGAAGCTTGGTAAAAGAATGCCCTTTATTCTTGGAGGAACATTCTTTTCTGTAATATTGCTTGCAGCTTTGATCTGCACAGCGCATGTAAGCACAAATCTTTTCCTGTTTATAGGAATTCTGCTGCTTCTTCTTATTGCAATGGGAACCTACAGATCACCTGCAGTTTCTCTTATGCCTGAGCTTACTCCGGCTGTTCACAGAAGTAAGGCCAATGCGATTATAAACCTTATGGGAACACTTGGAGCAATCTACACGCTCATTATGATCAAGGTTTTCCTTAAGTCCGCAGCTAATGAAGCGGATACCAATTACATTCCGCTCATGATTTCACTTGTTGTATTCATGGTGCTTACTGTAGCAGTTTTGTTCTTTACTATTCCTGAGAATAAGTTGATACCAAAGGTAAGGGCAGAAGTTGATAACTTTGACGGAGAGGGAGGAGAGCTTGAATCAGAAGACTCAGATGTTCCTTCTAGCATGTCTAAAGATGTATTTCGAAGCCTTGTATTCCTGCTTGTATCTGTATTTTTGTGGTTTGCTGCCTACAACGCTGTTACAACAGCTTTTTCCAGATATGTCACTGAAGTATGGGATCTTCATAACGGCGCTTATGCAGATTGCCTGATGATAGCTACAGTTGCGGCAGTTCTTTCATATGTTCCTATCGGTATAATCTCCAGTAAAATAGGAAGAAAAAAGACTATTCTTATAGGAGTAGCTATAATGACGGTATGTTATCTTGCTGCAGCAATGATGACTACATATAATTCTGCTCTGAGTTTTCTTTTTGGAGTTATTGGAATAGGCTGGGCAGCAATTAACGTCAATTCTTATCCTATGGTTGTTGAAATGGGTAGAAGCTCAGTTATAGGAAAATATACAGGACTTTATTACACATTTTCTATGGCTGCACAGGTATTTACACCTATTTTTTCTGGCTTTTTACTTGAGCATGTTTCCTATAGAACACTGTTCCCGTATGCGTTTGTGTTCTCTTGTCTTGCCTTTATTACTATGCTTATGGTGCGTCATGGCGATACAAAGCCTTTGGCAAAGAAGAGTGTTTTGGAAAATTTTGATGTGGATGATTAATGAGAAAAAAAACACATTTTATTTTTTAGACTTGTCAGACAAGGCTTAAGGTATTAAAATAGCTAGGGCGTGTTAAAAAATTGACAGCAGAAAGTCGTATGAAATGGTTTTAAGGGTAGTATTATTTATAATAATTATTTTAATTGTTCTATATTTTTTGGCAATTATGCCAAGAATGATAGGAAAACCTGCTTCCGATGAACTGCTGAAACAAAATTTATATGCTCACAGAGGACTTCATGATAATTCTACAGATGCACCTGAGAATTCAATGGCTGCATTTAAGAAGGCTGTGGATGCAGGCTACGGAATAGAGCTAGATGTTCAGCTTACTAAGGATGGAATCCCTGTAATATTTCATGATTTTACCTTGGCCAGAGTGGCCAGATATGCAGATGGTCAGATTCCTCAGGAGGCCGTTCATAATCCTGATGGTAGTTTGGGAGTAGCGGGTAAAGTTATTGATTATACATATGAGGAACTTTTACAGTTTCATCTTCTTGATTCAGAAGAGAAGATACCGAGGTTTGAGGATTTTCTTGAACTTGTAGATGGTAAGGTTCCACTTATAGTAGAGCTTAAGATAGAGAGATTTGATCTTTCTGTATGCCCTACAGTAGATAAGCTTTTAAGAGAATATAAGGGTGTTTATTGCATAGAGTCCTTTAATCCGCTGGGTCTTTACTGGTATAAAAAGAACCATAAGGAAGTATTCAGAGGACAGCTTTCAGAGGAGTTTTTCCACGAAGGAGACAGGCTTCTTCACACTCCAATGTATGTGGCACTGGCATATCTTATATTTAACTTTGCGACCAGACCAGATTTTGTAGCTTACAATCATCATCATGCTGGCAATCTTTCCAGAATGATATGTCATGGTCTTTATAGAAACACAGCTGCAGCCTGGACAGTTAGAAGTCAGGCGGAGCTCGATAAATGTCGAAACAGATTTGATATTTATATTTTTGAGGGTTTTATCCCGGTATGAATTAAGTAATTACTATGTTCCCATAGTTAATTATAAAAAGTAGCAAAAATGGAAAGGGTTTTACCGAATTAAATCGGTAAGAAAGGTAGTGAAATGGCGAAAAAATACGTTTACATGTTTAGCGAAGGCGACATGACCATGCGCAACCTCTTAGGTGGTAAAGGTGCGAACCTTGCTGAGATGACAAGCATTGGTCTTCCTGTACCTCAGGGCTTCACAATTTCAACAGAAGCTTGCACACAGTACTATGAAGACGGTCGTAAGATTAACGACGAGATCATGGCTCAGGCTATGGACGGCGTTAAGAAGATGGAAGAGATCAACGGAAAGAAGTTCGGAGATCTTCAGAATCCTCTTCTTGTATCAGTTCGTTCAGGTGCTCGTGCATCTATGCCTGGTATGATGGATACAATTCTTAACCTTGGTCTTAATGACGAGGTTGTTGCTGCAATGATCAAGGGCAATCCTGATCCTGCATTCGAGCGTTTCGTATATGATTCATACCGTCGTTTCATCCAGATGTTCTCTGATGTCGTTATGGAAGTTGGTAAGAAGTATTTCGAACAGCTTATCGACAAGATGAAAGAGGAAAAGGGTGTTAAGTATGACGTAGATCTTACAGCAGCTGATCTTAAGGAGCTTGCTGAGCAGTTCAAGGCAGAGTACAAGAACCAGCTTGGTAAGGATTTCCCTTCAGATCCTGTAGAGCAGCTTAAGCTTGCTATCGAGGCTGTATTCCGTTCATGGGATAACCCTCGTGCAAACGTTTACCGTCGTGACAACGATATCCCTTATTCTTGGGGAACAGCTGTTAACGTAATGCCTATGGTATTCGGTAACCTTAACAATGAATCTGGTACAGGTGTTGCATTTACTCGTGACCCTGCAACAGGTGAGAATAAACTTATGGGTGAGTTCCTTATCAACGCTCAGGGTGAGGACGTAGTTGCTGGTGTTCGTACACCTATGCCGATCGCTCAGATGGAGAAGGAATTCCCTGAAGCATACGCTGAGTTCATCAAGGTTTGTGAGACTCTTGAGAACCACTATCACGATATGCAGGATATGGAGTTCACAGTAGAGAACAAGAAGCTTTACATGCTTCAGTGCCGTAATGGTAAGAGAACAGCTCCTGCTGCTCTTAAGATCGCTTGCGATCTCGTTGATGAAGGACACAAGACAGAGGAAGAGGCAGTTGCAATGATCGATCCTCGTAACCTTGATACACTTCTTCATCCTCAGTTCGATGCTGCAGAGCTTAAGGCTGCTACACCTATCGGAAAGGGTCTTGGTGCTTCACCTGGAGCTGCTTGCGGTAAGGTTGTATTCACAGCTGATGACGCTGTAGAATGGGCTGCTAGAGGCGAGAAGGTTATCCTTGTTCGTCTTGAGACATCTCCTGAAGATATCACAGGTATGAAGTCTGCTGAGGGTATCCTCACAGTTCGTGGTGGTATGACATCACACGCTGCTGTTGTAGCTCGTGGTATGGGTGAGTGCTGCGTATCTGGTTGCGGCGACATCAACATGGACGAGGAGAACAAGAAGTTCACACTCGGTGGCAAAGAGTTCCACGAAGGTGATTACCTTTCAATCGATGGTACAACAGGTAACATCTATGATGGTATCATCAAGACTGTTGATGCTCAGATCGCTGGTGAGTTCGGACGTATCATGGCATGGGCTGACAAATTCCGTACAATGAAGGTTCGTACAAACGCTGATACACCTGCTGATGCTAAGAAGGCTCGCGAGCTTGGTGCTGAAGGTATCGGTCTTTGCCGTACAGAGCACATGTTCTTCGAGGAAGACAGAATTGCAGCATTCCGTGAGATGATCTGCTCAGATACAGTAGAAGAGAGAGAAGCAGCTCTTAATAAGATTCTTCCTTATCAGCAGAGTGACTTCGAGCAGCTCTTCGAGGCTCTTGAGGGCAACCCGGTTACAATTCGTTTCCTTGATCCTCCGCTTCATGAGTTCGTTCCTACAGAAGAGGACGAGATTAAGAAGCTTGCTGATGCTAAGGGCAAGAGCGTAGAAGATATCAAGGCTATCATCGCTGGTCTTCACGAGTTCAACCCTATGATGGGTCACAGAGGATGCCGTCTTGCTGTAACATATCCTGAGATTGCTAAGATGCAGACAAAGGCTGTTATCCGTGCAGCTCTCAATGTTCAGAAGAAGCATTCAGCATGGACAGTAGTTCCTGAAATCATGATCCCTCTTGTAGGTGATGTAAAAGAGCTTAAGTTCGTTAAGAAGGTAGTTGTTGAGACAGCTGATGCTGAGATCAAGGCTGCTGGTTCTGACCTTAAGTATGAAGTTGGTACAATGATCGAGATCCCCAGAGCTGCTATCACAGCTGATGAGATCGCTGCAGAGGCTGATTTCTTCTGCTTCGGTACTAACGACCTTACACAGATGACATATGGCTTCTCACGTGATGACGCTGGTAAGTTCCTTGGTGCTTACTACGATGAGAAGATCTTCGAGAACGATCCTTTCGCTAAGCTTGACAGAGATGGCGTTGGTAAGCTCATGAAGACAGCTATCGCACTTGGTAAGCCTGTAAATCCTAACCTCCACTTCGGTATCTGTGGAGAGCACGGTGGTGATCCTTCATCAGTTGAGTTCTGCAACGAGATCGGACTTAACTATGTATCATGCTCACCTTTCCGTGTACCTGTTGCTCGTCTTGCTGCAGCTCAGGCTGCTATCGCTCAGAAGAGCGCTAACAAGGGTCTTGTAGACGACGAGACAAAGGCTAAGCTTGAGGATGCTGCAAAGAAGGCTCAGGAAGTAGCAAAGGAACTTGCTGCTGAGTCTGCAGAGGTTGCTAAGGCTGGTCTTGAGGGTCTTAAGGCTGGTGTTGATGCAGCTGTTAAGGCATACAAAGAAAACAGAAATAAATAATTTTTGTTTATAACTATGAGGGAGAACTATTCCAAAAGGGATAGTTCTCCTTTATTATAGATAGAAAAAGGAGGAGCAAAATGAGTACAAGAATCGGTATTTTAGGTTATGGTAACCTTGGTAAGGGCGTAGAGCTTGCTGTAGCTGCAGCACCCGACATGGAGCTTGTTGCTGTATTTACAAGAAGAGATCCTTCAACACTTACAATTAAGACAGCTGGCGTGCCTGTAGTTTCAGTTTCTGATGTAGCTGACTGGAAGGATAAGATAGACGTTATGATTCTTTGTGGTGGAAGCGCTACAGATCTTCCTGTGCAGACACCTGAATATGCAAAGATGTTTAACGTTGTAGACAGCTTTGATACTCATGCAAGAATTCCTGAGCATTTTGCAAACGTAGATAAGGCTGCAAAAGATGCTTCTAAGGTTGCAGTAATTTCCTGTGGATGGGATCCTGGAATGTTCTCACTTGCAAGAGTTTATTCAAATGCTATTCTTCCTGAAGGTAATGACTATACTTTCTGGGGCAAGGGCGTTTCTCAGGGACATTCAGATGCTATCAGACGAATTGAAGGCGTTAAGAACGCTAAGCAGTACACAATTCCTGTAGAGGAAGCACTTGAGGCTGTTAGAAGTGGTAAAAATCCTGAGCTTACAACAAGACAGAAGCACACAAGAGAGTGTTTTGTTGTTCTTGAGGATGGAGCAGATGCTGCAAAGGTAGAGAAGGAAATCAAGGAAATGCCTAACTACTTTGCTGATTATGACACAACAGTTCATTTCATAAGTGAAGAGGAGCTTCTTAAGAACCATAGTGGTATGGCTCATGGTGGCTTCGTATTTAGAAGTGGTAAGACTGGAGCAGATAAAGAGCACAATCACATCATTGAATATAGCTTGAAGCTTGATTCCAATCCTGAATTTACTACAAGCGTACTTGTAGCTGTTGCAAGAGCAGCATTCCGTATGCAAAAGGAAGGCCAGACTGGCTGCAAGACAATGCTTGATATTCCTCCGGCTTACCTTTCAGATAAGAGCGGAGAGGAGCTCAGAGCTCACCTTCTTTAATCTAATTTAGAGAGCAGATTTATAGAAATAATAAAGGAGCTGAAAATGATTATTCATTTAACAGCTCCTTTGTTGTTCTTTTCGCTTGTTTGTTTAATTATCCTTTACGACTACTTTTCCGCCATTCTTTACACTATCCTGTTCAAGAATCTCAATAGCAGAAGCGGCAATCTCATAATACATGGCTGCATTATCCTGAATTTCAGCCATTTTTCTCATGTTATTTTCACAAAACTTCTTTGCCTCAGCGATATCAACCTGAGAGAATACTCTGCTTCCACAGTATAGAGTACCTGTAGATGGATCAAAGTGTGAGTCAGCTTTTTTTTGTTCGCCACTCATACCCATAACACCGGCAAGTGAGCGGATTAAATCTTCACGATTACCCATGTAAGCCCTCCGTAAACATATATAAAAATTGCTTTTAAACATCAAATATATTTTCTCATGAGGCACTTTTTATTACTATTAACTAGTTATAAAAAAATATAAAAACTTAGAAAAGCTAAGATATAAAGTGTGGTATCATAAGTAGGTATGAAGCCATTTTTTATGGCAAAAGGTTTTGGCGGAGGAAGTATGGATATAGCTGTATTTAGCGACATACATGGCAATCATACAGCTCTTCAGGCTGTTATTGATTACTGTATGGGCAAGGGGATCACAAATTATATCTTGCTTGGGGATTTTATAAGCGATTGTCCTAATCCTCAGAAAACGATGGAATTAGTTTATGTTTTAAAGCAATATTTTACATGTTATATCGTTAGAGGGAATCGCGAGGAATATCTATTAAATTATAAAAAGAGCGGTCAGGATAATTGGTCTAAGGGATCAGGAAGCGGCAATCTGCTTTACAATTATGAACTGATGACTGATAAGGACTTTAATTTTTTTGATTCGTTACCAATATATGGAATTTGGAATCCCAAGAAGGTAGCTGGATTTGAGTACTGTCATGGTTCGCCTGAATCTTCTTCAGAACCTATTTATGGTGAGAAGAGAAACACCAAAAGAATCCTGAATAAGATGCAGACAAATATATTATTGCATGGACATACGCATGTTCAGGAGACCTTTTTATACAGGGATAAAAAGGCAATAAACCCTGGTTCAGTTGGACTTCCAAGGAACAATAATCAGTATGCTGAGTTTGCTGTTTTACATGGGAATGGAACCGAATGGGAGGAGGAACTTATCCAGGTAAAATATGACAGACATGAGATATTAAAAGAATTTGCTTCGAGTGGTCTTAAGGAGTATGCGCCTGCCTGGGCTGCTGTAACAATGCATACCATAAGAACCGGAGTAGATCTTGCTGAGGCGGTGCTTTTAAAAGCAATGCGTCTTTGCGAGGAGGAGAGAGGGATGGCACTTTGGCCCAATATTCCTGAGAAATACTGGGCAGAAGCACTTAAGGAATTTTATATTGATCTTTCGGGTAAGGATATACCGAGACGGAAGTAATCATAATAGAAGAAACTTGAGGATATAGTAGAGAAAAAAGTTTGGGGAGAATAAAAAATGTACCATTTTAACGCGTTTATTTCATATAAACACGCAGATCTTGATAACAAAGTTGCTGAGTCTATCATCAGGGACCTGGAGCGTTATCGTATTCCGCGCAAAATCAGAAAATCCACTGGCATCAAAAAGATAGACAGGGTTTTCAGGGATAAGGATGAGCTTCCTATCACCAGTGACCTTAATGATACGATTTCTCAGGCACTTATCAATTCAGATTTCCTGATAGTTATCTGTTCGACAAATACTAAGAAATCCACCTGGGTAGAGAGGGAAATTGAGTTTTTCCTGCAGCATCATTCAATAAATAATGTCATGACGGTTCTTGCAGACGGAGAGCCTTATGATGTTATACCCAAAATTCTGCTTTCTGGTAAGAAGGAAGTTACAGATGAAAATGGTGAGGTAAAAACTGTTGATGTACCCTATGAGCCACTTTCATGTGACTACAGACTTCCGTATAAGAAGGCTAAGGCGAGAGAACTTCCGCGCCTTGTTGCGGCAATCATAGGATGCCCCTATGATGAGCTGATTGACAGACAGCGCCAGTATAAAATGCAGAGAATGACTGCTATTTCTACAGGTATGATAGCTTTGTCTCTGGGATTTGCAGGTTATATGTATTATAGCAATACGCTGATACATAAAAATTTTCTGGAATCCCTTAGAAGTCAGTCAAAATATCTGGCTAATGAGTCAATGAAGCAACTGGAAAATTACAATAGAATAGAGGCTTTGCAGCTTGCTTTAGAAGCTCTGCCAAAGGACGAAAAGGATGAGAGACCTGTTACAGCAGAGGCGGAGAAAGCAATCACAGAATCCTTATTTGCATATTCACCACTTTCTGGAATGTCTGTTGGTGCACTTTGGAATTATGTTATGCCAAATACTGTTTCAGATTTTAAGCTTTGTGAGGATAGAAGCAAGCTTGCAATAATAGATATTTCTGCTGATGTCATTGTGTTTGATACTAAGACCCATGAAGAACTTCTGAATTTGAGTGATTATGAGGACTCGATAAATGAAATATCGTTTATCGATAATAATACTTTGCTTGTTACTAAAGATAAGTCAATTTCTGCTTACAACCTTGATGATGGAAGCTGTTTATGGACAAATAGTGATGACCGGGTAAGCTACAGCCTGTGCTCCTACAGCTTTTCAGAAGGCGAGATACTTTTAGTAGATAGTGATGGGAATTTCACTGAAATCTCAACTAAGGATGGCTCAATATTAAAGGTGCATTCTGTTGTAGAAAAGCTTGAGGAATTAAAAGAACCCTCTGATGACGAAGACTCTTATTCATACATATATCTTACAAAAACAGCCTTATCAGAGGATTGCAAAAGGATAGCCTTTTGCGCAACAGATTCTTCTGATTTTTCAAATCCTGTAAAAAGCATTAATGAATATAATTTTGAGACTGGGGATTTTGTATCTGCGCCAATCGAAAACGAGTCAGTAATGCTTATGAGATATTTTGGAGACAATATTTATCTGTCCTGCAATCCTGATGACAGCGAAGGTAATTCAAAAATCTGGGGATATTCATATATTACTGATAGTCACAATAAGATCAGATGCCTTTCTTCCGGAGACCTTATTCAGAAATGGGAAGATGATATGGTAAATACGGATATTACTATAAACTACGGCTTTTTACCCATGGTAAATGGGCAGATGGCATATTATGAAGGTAATATCACCAGGATTTGGGATAATGAGACAGGAGAACTCGTATTAGAGAGAAGATTAAACGATTCTATCATTGATGCCAGCGATCTTGATGAAAATGGTGAACCCATATACATAACTTACGGCGGATGTATTGCATCTGTTTCAAAGGGCGAAGGCCGCAATGGCATTGATCTGATACAGAAATTTACCGGAGATCTGGTGGATATAGACTATGGACTGCAGACCTATGCACATGGATATACCAGTAATGAAATTATATGTTATGGACTAGCTGTTTATGATGAAGATTGGAAAAAGATAGAAACTCCTGATGCGATCAATATGAATAGTAATGAAAATTACATTGATGATGATGTACTGGCGATTATGACAACTGATGGAGGTGAAGGAACGGATATTACTATATTTGATCCAAATTCCAGATCATACGTTGGTAAAGTAAATGTCGCTAAGGATGTTAAACCATATTATTTTGAGCTGCTGGGTTCTTTTGATGGAAAGCTCTATATTGCATCGGATTCAGATGGGAAGCTGAAATTACTTGGAATAGATTATTCTTCGCTTGAAGTAACTGAGGAGATTCTGGATGATGATTATGGACTTTTAGATCTGGTTTGTCATTTGAGTGGAGATAAGCTCCTTTATTGTAAAGAACCTGATTATGAGCACTGCCTGCTTGTTGAAAGAGATATGAGGACGAAGGAAGAGAAAACCTATGATCTTCCCCATGATCTTTATTCTAATCTGTTTTATGATTCCAAAAGCCAGACAGGATTTATATGCGGATCAATAAATGTAATATTTGATCTTGCGACAAAAACCATAACTCCTGTGGAGTTTGAAGAAAGCTGGTTGGAGTCTAAAAAGGCCTGCATAAGCTCCGATGGAAGCACAATAGCTGTTACAAATAATACAAATTTCAAGCTGATTAATAAAAAGGGTGAGGCTTTATCAGAGTTTTCATGCAAAAATGTGTTACCTCAGGGACTGTCGTTTTATAAAAATGGTGATTCTAAAGAGCTCCTTCTTGTGCACTATGACAATGGAAGATTGTTGAGATATTCCATAGATACCGGAGAATTAGTAGGTACGAGTGATACCAGTATTACAGATAATCAGGAGGAAGCCAATATAAGCTATAAAGAAGGAGATAATAAGCTTTATTTATCTGTTGGTGGAGCTATGGAAGTAATAGAAACTGACACATGGCTTGCACAGATATATATGGAAAATAGCCTGGGTCACCATGAAGCGTCAGATACATTTTTTAGCTACAGTTATTCAAATAAAACTGAAGGATCCTATGTGGGATGTTTCGAGCATTATTCTATAAATGATCTGATTCAGAAGGCGAAAAAAGTATTAAACGGGGTTGAACTTTCTGATGAAAAAAAATCCATGTATGGAATAGCTGATTAAGTGTTTACAGTTGTAGAAAAAGAGGTTTTGATGAAGTTACGAGATCTTACAAAGTTTAATAATATTGTGATCCAGTGCCACGATAATCCGGACGCTGATGCTATTGCGTCAGGGTTTGGATTGTACACATATTTTAATCATTTAGGGAAAAACGCCAGGTTCATCTACCGGGGGAAAAACAAGATCCGTAAGAGCAACCTGCGCATTATGCTTCATAAGCTGAATATTCCGATCGAGTATGCACCTGATTTTGATGAAAACCCTGAACTACTGATTACTGTTGACTGCCAATATGGACAAAAAAATGTCACAACCTCCAGAGCGCAAAACATATCCATCATAGATCATCATCAGAAAACTGTAACTATTCCTTTTCTTTCTGAAATTAGAAGCAATGTAGGAAGTGCATCTACAGTTGTGTGGGATCTGATGAGAAATGAAGGCGAAGAGTTTGAAAAGCTGTTAGCCGAAAATATTAAGCTTTCAACAGCCCTTTATTACGGACTTTATACGGACACAGGCAAACTTTCAGAGGTATCACATCCTCTGGACAGGGACATGCTGGACTCTCTTTCTATAAATAGAAGCGTGATCATGGAGATGAGTAACTCAAACATTTCACTTGATGAACTGAAGATTACAGGAAAAGCTATCCTGGGATATGAGTATTTTGAAGATAGGAGATATCTTATTATCAAATCTGAGCCCTGTGATCCCAATATTCTTGGAGTCATGAGTGATTTTTCCCTTGAGACAGCAGGAGTTGATACCTGTCTTGCTTTTTATGAAAATGAAGAGGAGATCAAGTTTTCAGTAAGGAGCTGTTCTAAGGAAGTGCATGCAAATGAACTGGCAGCCTTTCTTGCAGAGGGAATAGGTGGCGGAGGAGGCCATATCTTCAAGGCTGGTGGTGTTATCCGCCCTGAGAAGCTTACAGATGAATCCGCGGATGAAGTATTGAGAAACAGGATGAGTCTGTACTTTGAAAGCTTTGATATCATCTATGCTTCCAAATACCAGATCGACCTACATGAAATGAGTAAATATTCCAAGCTTCCTCAGGAAAAGGGCTGCGTTAAGCTCACAGATACTTTCCCTGAAAATACGCTTGTTTCTATCAGAACGCTTGAAGGTGATGTGGATGTTCGTGTAGAAAATGACCTGTATGTTGTTGTTGGAATTGAAGGTGAAATCTACCCCATTAAAGAAAAGAAACTCCTTCAGAGTTACAAGGTAACAGACAAGGCTTATGATAAAGAACTGGAGTATCCACCGCACATATTAAATCTGTCCACAGGGGAAAAGAAGGGCATAATGAAGTACGCAAAGACAATTGAATCCAGTGATACTTCCAACATATATGCCAAGAAGCTGGACAGAGGAGTGAAGGTATTTACTGCCTGGGATCAGGAGAAATATTATCTTGGAAATGTGGGAGATTACATCGCTGTTCGTGAGGATGATCTCCATGACATCTATGTGATTAAAAACAGATTGTTTGACCAGCTGTATGGAAAAGCATAATTATATCGTATGCAATATTTAACCATTTGAAGACACATCAATGCTTGACAAATGGGGATATCGGATATAATATAATCATTGTGATTAGCACTCAGGTTAAATGAGTGCTAACAATAATAAGCCAATTATAGAAAGTATATATAAAGGAGGCACTAGTAATGAAGTTAGAACCACTTGCAGACAGAGTTGTACTTAAGCAGTTAGAGGCAGAAGAGACTACAAAGTCAGGAATCGTTCTTCCGGGAGCAGAGAAGGAGAAGCCCCAACAGGCTGAGGTTATCGCTGTAGGACCTGGCGGAATCGTTGATGGTAAAGAAGTAAAGATGCAGGTTAAGAAGGGTGACAATGTCATCTATTCAAAATATGCTGGCACAGAAGTTAAGCTTGATGATGTTACATACATCATTGTTAAGCAGAACGACATCCTTGCTATAATTAAGTAATTAATCATATACGGAGGCAAATTAAAATGGCAAAGACAATTAAGTACGGCGCTGACGCCCGCACAGCTATGGTAGAAGGCGTTAATAAGCTTGCAGATACAGTTAGAGTTACAATCGGACCTAAGGGTAGAAACGTAGTTCTTGATAAGAGCTATGGCGCACCTACAATCACAAATGATGGTGTTACAATCGCAAAAGAGATCGAGCTTGAGGATGCTTATGAGAATATGGGCGCTCAGCTTGTTAAGGAAGTTGCTACAAAGACAAATGATGTAGCAGGTGATGGTACAACAACAGCTACAGTTCTTGCACAGGCTATGATCAA
>SVFV01000002.1 GCA_015056655.1 Butyrivibrio sp. | reverse complement strand
TTTTATGGGCAAAAGCCCTTGTACCTGTTAACATGCATTGCGGGATAGCGCAACCCGCTGAATTATTTTGCGCTTACATTGTTTCAAAACCTTTTGCAAGCAATAAAAGAATATTCATTTTTCAAGCCTCCTCCACTGTTATTATACCCAAAAATAAAACAGGCCCTATCCTACACAGATTCAGGCCTGTTTTTCACTTGATTCATATTTGTACCATGCCCCATACAGGAAGTTTTCTTCTTCGAGTTCTTATTATTGACCGAGCAGTATCCTATCATTATCCAATCTGTTGCCGGATGCTTTTGAGAACAAATCAAGCAGATCGTCAACTGTAAGCTTTGAGCGTTCCTCTCCCGACACATCCACTACTATATTACCATCATTCATCATGATTGTTCTATTGCCTGTGCATAATGCAGCTTCCATGTTATGCGTGATCATCATGCATGTGATTTTATTTTCCTGCACCATCTTATTGGTGATTTCCATAACCTTCTCTGAGGTTGCCGGGTCAAGTGCAGCTGTATGCTCATCGAGGAGCAAAAGCTTGGGGGTGTTGAATGTAGCCATCATCAATGTCAGAGCCTGTCTCTGTCCACCGGACAACAGTCCTACCGGATGATGCATCCTGTCTTCAAGTCCCATATTAAGGAGTGAGAGTCTTTCTCTGAATTCCTTTTTTTCTTTTCTATCTATGGATGAAAGCCATCCGCCCTTACCAGCAGCCAAAGCAAGATTCTCTTCTATGGTCATGCCAGGAGCTGTACCTTTTAGAGGATCCTGAAATAGACGTCCTATCACTCTGGCTCTTTCATGATCCGGTGTCATGGTGATATTTTTTCCATCCAGAATTATGGTTCCCTTATCAGTCAGAAATGATCCTGCAATAAGATTAAATAGTGTGGATTTGCCTGCTCCATTTGATCCGATGATCGTGATAAAATCACCATCTGCAACATCAAGGGACAGATTATCGAACACTTTCTTTTCACTGGGAGTTCCGGGCTCAAAAGTCTTATATATATTCTTCAGCTCAAGCATTGCCTCGTCCCTCCTTTCTGACCTTCATAGTTCTTACAATGAGAGGCATTCTGGACTTTAAGTAGGGACCGGATATAGCCAAAATTACTATTACAGATGAGATGAGTTTCAGCATATAAGCCGGCATCTTAAATCTGAGTGCAACTGTATATACCAGCCTGAATATAAATGATCCCAGCAGTGTACCTGCAATCCTGACAGGTATGCTCTTATGCAGGAAAAATACATTTCCAATAAGGAGTGAAGCCAGAGCCACAGTCACCATACCGGTTCCAATATCTATATTGGCAGATTTCTGATACTGTGCCATCAGACATCCGGAAAGACCGGTGAACGCATTTGCCACACACAGTCCCACAATCGTTGTCATGACCGGATTAATGCTGGATGAACGCACCATATCAGGATTATTACCGGTAGCTCTTATTGCCAGACCTATTCTTGTCCTTAAGAAAAAGTGTTGAAAAACGCAGACAAGGACAACAGCGATAAGTATCACGATCAGTTTGGAATACTCTTCCATAGGTCCACCTGAAAGAGCGCTATCCAGCCTGGTGAATACTGTTTCAGTCTTATTCATGTTAAGGAGCGATGCTCCTCCCATAATAGCGATATTGACGGAATACAGTCCCGTGTTAACCACTATTCCTGCCAGAAGCGAATCAACTCCCATCTTTGTCTGCAGAATGCCTGTTATGAATCCCGACAGGATTCCAGCGCACATAGCTGCTGCAATTGACAGATATGGGTATCCTGCCAGTGCAACTATAGCTCCGACGGATGCTCCCAAAGTGAAGCATCCGTCGGTAGAAAGATCACATACATTAAGCATTGAATAGCTTAAGAACAATGCAAGTACCGTAATAGAACTGATAAGGCCCAATTCAAGCGCCGTTTTAAGTAATGATAAGCTCATAATTAGTCAAAACTCTCCGCTGTAGTTATTTCATTAACAGATGTGCAGTAAGGTGCAAACGTTTCTTTAATTTCATCAAAGTTGAATCCAAGTGCACTACAAGTCTCAGTATTAACTGTTGCAGTACCATTATCGAATGTCTTAACCGCAAGTGTTGCAGGATCCTTTCCGTCCAAAAGTACATCCTTTACCATATATGCAGTCTCAACACCAAGATTAGCGTAATCAACACCGTATCCTAAAAATGCTCCGTTCAAAGCAAAAGAATCAGCTCCTGTATAGTGAGGAATGCCTGCCTTTGCCAGAGTTTCATAGATAGAAAGCTCAGCCTGCATGATTGTGTTGTCCTGAGGGGTAAATACAGCATCTACGCCATCTGATACAAGTGCTTCTGCAGCAAGTGCTACTTCGTCAGCGCTGGTTCCAGTGCGCTCTACATACTCAATCCCCTTTGCATCAAGATATGCCTTAGCATCCGCAATAGGAGTTGTAGATGCATCCTGTCCGGCATCATACAAAAGACCAATCTTATCTGCTGATGAGTCAGCCGCAAATATCAGGTTCATGACAGCATCGGTATCAAGATAATCGGATGTGCCAGTGATATTTGCTCCGGGAGCCTCAAGGGATTCCACAAGTCCTGCTGATACAGGATCAGTTACTGCTGAGAAAATAATCGGGATATCGGATTCAGCAGCCTGCATAGACATAGCAACCGGTGTTGCCACACCTATCATCAGATCCACATCATCCGCGATGAAGTTCGCGATTATCTGATTAAGAACATTAGCATCTGCGTTGCAATTATCGTATTCGATCTCGAAGGTTACGTTGTTTTCCTTGCCGATTTCTTCAAGTGTACTCTGAATATTTTCGCATATCTGGTCGAGTGATGCATCTGCTACATAATTACACAATCCAACCTTGTATGTAGTAGTTCCTTCCTGAGCTGCAACCTGTGCTGTGTCCTGCTCAGAAACATCAGTTGTTCCTGTCTGTCCGCATCCTATAAGGGATACTGTCATAAGTGTTGTTAAGATTGTTGCGATAAGTCTCTTTTTCATGTTTTTCCTCCTTTGACGGCCTCTGACCGTCTTCACCTTTTTTTCTTCGGAACAGGAGTTTTATATTTTTGTATAAAAAAACCTGTCCCTACAGTTGTTACTGCTGGGACAGGTACATATTCAATGACCTGCGGTGCCACCCGGCTTGATGATCATTCGATCACCCACTTAATGCATACTATCATATGCAGGACTTTGTTCACGAAGGTACCATCTCCGTCTTCCCTACTCTTTTCATTTCAGGTCGCCCTCTGAAGTCCATTCGTTATCACACTTAACGTCGCACTCTCACCATCTGCAACTCTCTCATGATAAGGAGGTGATAATTACTACTCTTCATCAACGGTTTTTTCAAAAATACCACGAGTATTAATCATGTGTCAAGTATAATTATTCAGTCCGCAAGTAACCACATTTATATCACAGCCAAAATCATTTCTGGCCCATCCCATCACGTCAACAAACACGCTGGCTTCCATTGTTTCAAACCCTTTTGCAAGGAATAAAAGGACCTTCATACACATAGCCTCCTCCATTTACAAACTAATCAGCGCAAGAACCGGCACGTTAAACTATTTGCTGTAGTATTTTGCAAAACTCGTTTAGTTTATGTTCAGTTTCTTCTGAAGGCTTATCCTTCGGATCTATGAAAATTGCTGTAGCAGCAAAACTGTCAATTCCGATATAATCCTTTAGCTTAGAAAAAGCTTTCTCAGCCCCGGCTCCGCTCTGACAGGCAAATGCGGCTATAGTTTTACCTTTTAATCCCTCTTTGTTTTCCAAAATGAATGTCCTTAACGGCGGCGTGAAGGTACTTGCCCATACAGGAAATCCAAAAATAATCTCATCATAAGCAGACAAATCCACATTATAAGGCTCAAGCTCCGGCTTCTCTGCCATAACCGCACTCTTTCCGCCCCAGAAAAATTTCGAAAAGCCGCCTGTAGCGTATGCTTTCTTGGGAACAAGCCTTAATTTATCTGATGAAAGTTCCTTTGCCATTTCATCTGCGATGTACTCTGTGTTACCTTCCAATGAAAAATAAACAATAATTCTTTGCATTTAATCCTCCTTCGAAACCTCATCTACTTCCAACCAGCCTTTGGCATGATATGCGGAAATAGTAGTTGTATATTCACCTGTCTTGGGAATTGTTAATTCAAAATCTGCATTCTCACCCTTAACACATTTATCTGCCCGATAAATTGGTGTTTCATCTGCCATCGCTATCATTACATCTGCTTTTCCTCCATCGATCTTCCAGGAAACGTGCAGTGTTTCTCCTTCATTAAGCACCATGGTCTCCGAGTCAGCTGTATTCATCAAATTAAAGTTAAGATAAAATCTGTTTGGATTCTTCGAGCAAACTCTGTCCCCATCAAACCTGACCTGATTATGGATCACATAACAGTGCCCGATTATTATCATCAGGGCAATAGCTGCAGTTGCTATTAAAACTACTTTCTTTTTCATGTTTACCTCACAAAGCAGGGCGATGCATTTCAATATCTGTCCACGTTTCACCACTGATCTCGTATTCTTCTGTAATACCGTTTTCGATAAACCCTACAGATTTATAGCAATGGTACGCTTGTTTATTATTTTCAAAAACACCAAGGCCTACTTCATCAGCACCATAAATTTCATACGCATATTTGAGCCCGAGCTTTAGCATCTGTTTCCCATATCCCATGCCTCTTTTTGATGGATCAACGATTACAAATCCAAATCGTGCTTTCTTATCATCATCTCCGGGAATCCTTACAATAAAAAACCCTACAATACCACTCTCATCAAAAGCAGTGAAAGGGAAATATCTTGTGCTATCCTCTCTTGCAGAAACAACCTCAAGCAATTTATTTTCTGAGACCGGATAATCTCCCATGATACCCGCTGACCATTTATAAAATTCTTCCGGGCTTCTGGTCCATTTAATTATTTCCTCTGCGTCAGGTGTTCTAAATGGTCTAAGTCTCAACATTTTTATATTCCCCCTTTGTTTTTCTCAAGAATCTTTAATCCCTCATCCAGGCTCAGGATACTGATGCCCATTCTTTTTTCAGAAGTCTATACTCCAAATAATAGTTTCAATTATTCTAGTATATAACGTATAACCGACAATCGTTAACTGTTTTTACAACACCCACTCTTTAGCTTCCTCATAATCATCCATAAATCTTACAATTGCTCCGCTTCGATTATGAATTTCATTCTTTCCAACCTTTGCCCCCTCAAAAAAGCACATTCACTTTTGCTCAAATATAATCTAGCACCAAAATAAAAACAGACCCTCCGTTGCACGGATATAGGTCTGTTTTACACGAATATTTCAATTCTATCAGTCTTTGAGCTTTATAGCCATTTTTACCTCACGAACTGGAAATTGTCGAGGTCTTTCCCTGGCAAACGGCTCGTCAAATTTCGAGATAGTTTATATCAATCCACGTTGGTATGCTTCTTGATACTGAAAAAAATAATGGTGACCATTACGTGTCAATTAGCCATTTCGACATAAAGCTCACGTAGATTTGCCCCTTCTATTAATAGTCATTACGTGTTTAAATACCCGATTATTGACCATGTCACGTAATTCAGCGTCAATAAACACCTTTTTCTACGTAACTATTGCGATATTTAACTATATCAACACGTATCCCTCACCGAATATAGAATTGCAAATTAAACCGCAAGATAAAATTACAATCAAAATCTTACACCAGGTTCTTACAAAAACCAATTAGTATTTGACTATACAATCCGCATCTATTCCCTCTTCCTTTCTCTGCTGAAACCTTCCTTGAAACTACAATAGCTAAATACAAAAACAGGCTAATGCAATTCACTCACTTCATTGCTCCAATAAAGCTCCGTCTCTTTCCACATCATGTACTCTGTATTTACTACCGTTTTCAAAGTACTCTTTGGGAATGATGGCAAAAGGCTCTACGGAAGGAGACGCCCCTTCTCGAAGCTTTTTGATGGATGTTCTACCATCAGAAAGTTCTAGCGCTGTCTGTATTGCCCCTACACATGTCCATTTCCACAGATTAAGGACAAGCTCCTTTATATCCTCCATGACTATCTCATTAAACGTAACTCTTCCATTCTTCATGGTAAGAAGCTCATCTTCAGGGATTATGATAGAAAAATCAATTTCATCACTATCCTTATCATTTATGATATAGGTTCTGACTTCTGAAAAGTGCTTATATTCTAACAGAATCTGCTTATAATCATTTGAATAAGGCTCATTCACTGGAAGATCATAGTCTTCCCTTATCTTTTCTTCATTCCACCTGATTACAGACTCCAAAGACTCGTCCATGTAATCCCAGTAGCCACTTGAAAACCTGATCCCATTCTTGTCCAAAATATCTATATAATCAGCATAAATACCTTCATAAATCCTTTCTTTTTCTATGCTGATATCAATCGAAAAATAAGCCGGCATCTTTCTCTCCCAATCCTCCTCTTTTCACTCCACCAACTTTTTCAGGTGTTTGACATAGATGTCCAAAAATCTTTGGATGCTGCTCTCATGATAGGCATTTTTCAAATAATCAAGCTGCAGACTGATCCAGCCATCCTCCTCCGCAATGTAAAGATCAGCATGTCCTCCCATAGCCTCTTCTTCATCATCTTCCAAAGGCAGCTCTGTGGCATCGAAGCCCTCAAGATTCTCCATAAATATCTATATTATTTTACCATTTTGTGTTTATTTATTTAATTAAAAAAGGATAAAACTCACAAACAAAAACACACATCGGTATTCCACAATCCGATGTGTGTCAATGAATCCAACCTCAACTATGAAAGTAAAATGTGTAATGATGTTTGTTTCTAAATCCAAGTCCGGTATAGAAATCCATATCTGATATTACAAAAGCTCTCTTAGCGCCCAGTTTCTTAGCTCTGTTAAGTGCTTCATGGATTACTGCCCTGGCCACTCCTTTTCCTCTATGGCTTGGTATTGTACAGACAGGCTCTACATACACGTAGTCCGTTTTAGGGCTATACCATAACCCACAGGTAGAAACCAGCTCACCCTCACTATTTCGTACGGACACACAAAGATCCCTGTTAAAATGTTTCCGCTGTCTTGGCGTAACGATCTCTTCTTTTTCAAATTCTGCCTTATCCTCACCATGGTCAAAGCCTTGCCAAAAGAGCCATGAAAACTCATAAACATCCTCAACCGGATCAGGATTTACAAACCTGTAGCCCTCCGGCAAAGTAGCGTCGAATTCCCTTTCCAGATCAAGTTCCATGATATTTTCTGTCTGCTCATCACTGGTAAAGCTTTTGTTTAAGACCATATCTATTTCGTCTGTGTTATCATCGCAGACTGCAAGCCCAAATCCTGAATCATCCTTAAGATTTGCGCAGGCATAATCCAATAATTCAGGGTATAGCTGCTTATACTCCGGCAGAACTCCGCAGAAGCCTTCGCCAAAATACATATCATAGATTGCAGCGCCAACCACCTTTCCATCATCCAGCCAAAGTCCAATAGAATCCAGTAAATCCTTATTGAATTCCGGATGCTCATACATCCACTCAAACCTTGCCCAGTTCCAGTTAATATGGCTAGTATCACATGCATTTAATTCAATCAGAAAGTCGCATACTGCCTCATAATCATCCTCTGTAAAATTCTTAAAATTCATACTCTATTCTCCTTGTAAATCAGAATCCCTTGGGATTTTTCATTCTAGTATCCTGAATGCCATATCGTACTACAGTATAAAAGTAACATATAAAAAAAGCAGGTCTTAGCCATACACGGATATAGACCTGTTTTTCACTTCAAAACTTGTATTATCATTTAATACTCCGATTCAAAACCACATAGGTTCTCTCAAGCATACTTGTGTTAAGCACAGCAAATTCTTCCTTGCTCTTTTCCAAACTAATCATAAGAAAAGAACCATCATTATTTCATCAATATATGTTCCATCCTTGAGCTTATATGCCCTCAGGCTTTTGCCACTTTCCTTAAAGCCCATCTTTTTATACAATGCTATAGCCCTATCATTATCTGCGTAAACTCCAAGCTCCATCTGCTCAAATCCAATTTCCCTGGCTTTATCTATAGCCTTTTGCATGAGTATAGTTCCAAGTCCAGTGTTGCAATATGCCTGTTCAATAGCAATTGCAAAATCACATCTATGCTTAAGCTTAATGTGGTTTCTATGACGTCCTATGGAACAGTTACCAACAACTTTATCTCCCTCAAATACTGTAAACCAGGCTGCATCATCCGCTTCCAGATTACTTTTGAGAAACTCTTTTTCTCTTTCAGGTTCGATGCTTATCTCTTCCGGGTAACGTACCAGATAATGTGTTTCCTCCGCCGTTTTTTTCATATAGTCAATCATGGCAGCCGCATCCTTTTCCTCTGCTGATCTGAGGATAAGAGTTCTTCCATCATTAAGTGTAATCAATTCTTCCGCAATTTTCATAATAGTCTCCTCCCTTAAATCCCAAACTTCATCAAGCCATGAATTTCTTCACATCCCCCAAAAATCACTTAATTATCGTATTGTACTATGAGATACCTCCTGAATTCTAGTAGCTGCTTCCTCCGGAGTAATAAGATTTTTCGCCAGATCTTCAAGTGCGTTGCCTACTGCAATATTTAAATCCTCATACGGGATTATCCTTGCGCCTGCGACATTTGTCTTGCCATTTTCTATGATATACTCAAGATTCTTTTCACCATCTTCATTTAATCCCTGAACATTTAGCTCCATGTCAGCACGAGATGGCATATATTCCAAATACTGATTAACCAGTATATCCTGACCCTCATTAACCAGGTAATCCATCCAGCGAAATGCCGCTTCCTTTACCTTCGATTCAGGGTTCATGCAAAGAATAACATCTACGGACGCTGTTACCGGTGCTATTTTTCCATCACCATTCCAGTCAATCAGGAAGATTTCATGATCTGCTCCTTCGCCATTAAAGTTTTCGTATGTCTTTTGATCGCTCAGGGTATACATGTTCATCGCCCAGGATCCATTTATAAACATAGGAATACTTCCTTCACGCTGAAACATATTATTTACCTTGTCATACAAAGGCATTTTAATAGCATCATCCTGAAAAACTCCGTTGTTAAAGCATTCCTGCCATATCCTGAAAGATTCCACAAGAGGCTCAGCTTCGAAGCTTGCCTTGCCTTCTATGGCATCGTATAGCACATCCTGGTTACAATCAGCAGCTATTGACATCCACATATCCAGATTAAGCCATGAGTCCTTTGCCCCAATAGCCAGTGGATAGCTGCCATTCTCGCGAAGTACGCTGCATGTTTTCTGCATTTCTTCATAGTTTGTCGGAACTGTGCAGCCATATTCCTTCAGCATGTTGACATCTGCCCATAAATATCCTGCATAAGTCTGACCAAGTGGTAATCCATAAATATTTCCACTCGCATCATTTACATTATCAATGCATGAATCCAGGAATTTATCCTGCCAGTCTGCTCCCCAGGCGCTCTCGCAGTAGGGTGTCAAATCCTCTTCAAAATCACGCGCTGTATCAAAATCAGCACCTGTTGGAATTCCAAATACATCAGGTCCCTTTCCTCCCATCAGATCTACACGAAGACGATCCTGATATATATCTCCTGATCCAACAAATACATATTCAATTTTGATGTCGGGATTCTCTTTTTCAAAAGATTCTATGATCTTGTAGATCGGACTATCCGGTCCTGTATCCGCTGGATTCCAGGTCTGGAAAGTCACTGTAGTAATGTCATTTGGAGTCTGCAAACCACAGCCCGAAAATATTAGTGGGCATATGGCTATCGCTAATAGAAACCATACTTTTCGTTTCATTATCTAGTCTCCTCAGCCTATCATCATTCGTACTTTGAACTTATTATCTTCTGCAATATATCTAATCTCACTGTTAGTCTTTTTAACGAAGTCAAGAACACTGCGGGTTCCAATGCCATGTCCAACTTCTGTAGTGACAGGATACCCCTCTTCATTTAGCTTTGTTTTTCCATCGCAGGAATTAACAATCTCAAAAAGAAGCTGCTGCTTAAACTTGGCAGTGATCTCAATAAAACGCTCTGACTCCGGAATCTTTTCGCACGAATGAATAGCATTCTCAAAAAGGTTACTGATCGCAATAGCAAGCTGCATCTCATCGACCCCTGGCTTATAAGGAATATTGGTCGATACTTTTACACTTATATTATTACGCTCTGCAACAGTTACATAATGCATTATTGCAGCATTGACTGTCGGATTCTCACAGTATCTTAAGCCTGTGCGTGGTTCCTGAGACAAGCGTTCCTCAAGGCACTCTCTTGCTTCGTCAACTTTGCCATCCTGGATCAGGGATAAAATAAGAGCCTCAAAATGTCTCCTATCATGTCTCATGGTTCTGTCCTGGCTTAGGATCTCTTCTGTAGCATGTAAGCGCTCTTTCATGCTGTCCGCTGCCATTTCCAACATGGCAGCATCAGCCTTTAATTTGTACTCCCTCTGTTTAAGGGCAGTTGTGTCCACTAATGCGTACAGCTTTCCAATAACTTCGCCTTCCGCAAACAGTTCTTTTTCCTCTGGGGAAAAGAACCTGTCGCCAATCTCTAAGGTTTCACCCTTTAGGATAGCCTCTCTAAGCTGCTTAACTACATTGTCAGGATCCTTTGTAATCTCCGGATATAGCTCTTTTGCATGCTCGTTGTAATAGGACAATCTATCATCACAGTCCACAGCAATAACGCCTTCAGAAAGCCTGTCAACAATGTATTCTCTGGCCATGTCTATGATTCCCAGCAAATTATATCTGAAAATAGCTATGAACATTGAAATCGTAACAGCAACGTTTCCGAATACTGAAATATCAAAGAAGTATGTAACAAAGAATACATGGGCAATCTGACAGATGAAAAGAACGGACTCTATCATAAAGCCTGCAATAATGATCATCGCACGCTTTTTGGCTATCTTTCCTTTATATCTTCTAAGCTCCCTAAATAGCCAGTAAAAAATTACAAGAATAACTATGGCCTGAATCTGCATATACGCTGAATGTACAATGCCATTCCTGTGCAAAAGGACCGGGAACAGGCCATCCTTGTCAAACCACATCTTCGAATAATAAAGGTTATGATTCTCTAAAGTGAATACCAACACATAAGTAATCACATTAAAGAGAATAAACAGTCTTACAAAAAGCTTCGGAGTTTTTACATGACAAAACTCTACCGTAAACAGGAAAAGAGAGAATACTATCCATACTCTCCCGGCATAAGAAAACTTCAAAGCAGCAATATATGCATCTTCTGTTTTAGATAGGAGCTGCAAAAGATAACCTATATTGTTTACAAGCATAACAATACAGTTCAGGAAAAGATATGCATGAAGCTTGTTCTTGAGGTTCTTGAAAATGATGAAGCCCTCGAAGAACATAGCAAATATACTAATGATTATTGCCGCTAAAAGAAAATCATGCATCAGTCTATACACCTCTATTTTTATAGTCTGAAATCCATATATTTGTCTGCAACCTCAGAATATCTGCTCTTTGATACAGGCACCAGCTCTTTATTGCGAAGAGTTATTTCTGTCTTTGTAAGCTTATCAATTGCAGCAAGATTAACACTTATGGACTCATGGCACCTGATAAAAACCTGCTCTGAATGATTCTCATCCATATATTCGGAAAAGCCGATTCTAAGTGTCGGAGTAGAAACAGTTTCGCCATCATCCATATGATATGAGACAACATGGTTGCGATAATCTATATACATTATGTCATCCAGACGAAGCGCACGCAGACCGCCTTTAACTTTGACTGTGACTGATTTGCAATCGTCCATCTGAACCCTGGACAAGGCAAGATCCAAAGTTGAAAAAAGCTTTTCTTTATCTACGGGTTTAAGAATATAGTTAATGGGATTTACATCAAAGGATTCCAGCGCATATGAGCTCTCAGATGTAGCAAAGATAATCTGCGCATCAGGCTGATTCCAGCGTAGTTCTCTTGCAGCCTGAATACCCGTAACCATAGGCATGACAATATCCAAAAGATAAATCTGTGGTCTGAAGCTTTCACACTCCTGAATCAGAGTGTCAGGATGATCAAATACCTTTACTTCTGCCCTGATTTCTTTATCTTCAAGATACTCCGTGACATATCCATGAATCCTCTCTCTATCGGTTCTATCATCATCACATATTGCTATACGAAGCATTATGAATTCCCCCTATATTTGTAATACAGAATAATATCTGTCTTTTTTCCACACATATAAACATTCTACCACTATTTTCCAACGCATTCCTCTAATAGCTTAAGATTCTGACTATAAACTAACACAAAAGAAAAAAACAGACCCATCAATGCACTGATAAAGGTCTGTTTTACACGCCTTTGATTTTCCTGTATCGGTTCGCCATGTTTATCCGACGAAAGGACTATACCCGATACACAAATATAGCTATGACAGTTACTACAATGAAAAGGTCAACCGTCCATAGAACAGTCTTAAGCGCGCCCTGTTCCTTTATTTTGAAAAATGGATACGGACCATCCACGCGTCCCTTGTAATTTAAGTAGAGCATGGTCATGCCATATATAAGCGTTATTGTTGGTGGCAGCCAAATCCAGAAAAATGGGGCCTTCTTTTCAATGAAAAGGTATGAAAGAGTGGATATTATTGGAATCAGCAAATGATGATATAATCCCGTTCCTGAAAACAAAAGCTCTTTGGGCTTTCTGGACATTGGAACAAGAATGCAGGCTGTAACAAGGAATGTCATTACAAGCATGCAGACGCTAAGATATCGCAAAACCATAACCCAATCCTTTGAGCCAAAAACAACCACCAGAATGGAAGCAAAAAGTGTCATGAGATTAGATAGCTGCGTATAGAATATCAGGCTCTTTTTGATGCTTATCGCCTTGCGCATCATTGCCAGACTTATAAGTTCAAGAACTATTATTACAAGATTTACAATCCGTACCATAACATCACCATATTCCTATGAATCCCATCTTGTCCTTTCTCTTAATTATACAGAAAAAAGGCCTAACCAAAATACGGAATAGGCCTTTTTCACTAATATTTATTCAAATTTTACAGAACTGCTACCTGATATACTATCATCGCAACAACGCCTATACATATGCTAAGCATCATAGGAACATTTAAAAGACTGTGAACTCTTACTTCAGCATTTACAGCATCACTATTCTTTTTTGCAAAAGAAGCTTTGAATGCCTCAAGATTGCCCTGGTTCTTGGCAATAGCCTTAAGCAATAACCAAGCTAAAAAGGCGCAAATAATTGAAAGTACTCCATAGATAATTATTGTGCTGAGCATTGCTCCTGACTGCGTTCTTACAGATTCCTGGGCCTGCGCAATATCAACATTCTGCTCTTGCAGACTCAAAGTCGCAATTATCAAAAGTGACATGTTTACAAAGTTATAAGCGACATGCATTATAACAGATGTCCATGTGCTTTTGCTTGCGTGATTAGCAAGTGCAAAAGTAAAACCAAGCACAAAAGCGTAACAGAACTGATTCAGATTAAGATGCATGATTCCAAACAATAATGCAGATACAATTGCAGCCTTAATCACTGATGAAGTACCTTTAAATCCATTGAAGAAAAAGCCTCTGAAAGTCATTTCTTCACATAAGGGAGCTATGATAGAAGTGATAATAAGTGTAATAATAGCTGAACCCTCTACCAATTCTGCTGAACTCTGTACAATAGTATTTGGTACAAATAACTGTGAAAGGAAATTCGCAAAAATAGATATTGGTGAAATTACCACTGTCAGAAGCAGCGTCAACAAAACTGTTGTAAACTTTATCTTGTGAAACCCTAGTCTTTCAAAGATATTTTCCCCTTTTGACCTTAAATATATAATCACAGGCGCCAGTATCAATGCCTCACATAATATAGTCACAAGCATTGATGGTAATGGTTTTCCCATTGTAAAAAGTACCTGGCTTATTGTACATATTATGATATTGCCCAAAAGTAAAATAATGTATATTACACCCATTGAATTGATTTCATGCTGTTTCTCCATAACATTTCCTCCTTCTATCATCGCTAATGTTATGAATACAGTTTTACACAAAATAAAAAACAGACCCATCAGTACACTGATAACGGTCTGTTTTGCACTTAACTTTTTAGTACTAATTTTGCTTTTACTATTTGAAAATGATTTAAATGCTGTAGCTTTTTTTCACCCAGCTCATGGCATGCCCGATTGGCTGATACAGGACAAGCATTATTAGGAAGTTTCCTATACAATGTACGAAATCCCAAGGGATTCCTGCAATCCACCATGTAACAGCTGACCTTACTCCAGTGGCTAAACCTCCTGAGCTTGCACCTATTACAAAATACGGAATAGAGCAAAGAGCTCCAAAGCACAGTCCAAAGGTTCCTGAAATGATGGCCCATAACAATGTGGAAGTGTTTTTCCTGAATATCCAGGCTACTGCAACCAAAAGCGGCCAGGCATACAGATACATTATCCACCAGAGATGGGCACCGTAGAACGCACCCTCGATCAATATAAAAACCGGAACTATCGCAACAATTTTCCAGCCAAAAAACAGTGTAAACATAATCAGCCAGAAGCTTGTGAGCTCTATGTTCGGCATTCCACTAAGTGCAAACTTGGAAACCTCTATAATTGCTACCATTATGCCTATCTGTGCTATATCTGAAATTGAAAATTGTCGTCTGGTTTCGGTCATTGATGTAAAGTCCTTTTCTAGTATTGAATATTACTGAGCTGATTCATAAGCCCATGTGTATGTATCGCCATCAGCTACAGGCTGTGCGTCTGCACCGTACTGACCATATTCTCCGTTTACATACAATGCCCAGTAAGCTCCATCCTCAGTATAATCTGCTCTCTCATCATTGACATACTCAACCATAAGACCATAGTCACTGTCTGTTCCAGAATAGCTAAATCCTGAACCATTTGCTGCTAGCTCATCCATTGCGCCTCTTAAATACTCGGCATCTGTGTTAAGCTCATAATCTGAAATCTCACCTGTGCTGCCCTTAACCTCGATAACAATGCTCTTTGCGCCAGCTGTTGTAGAAGGCTTATTAAGGCCATAAACTACAGCAAATACTGCGATCAGTGCTACAAGGACAATCGCTCCAATAATTAATCCTTTTTTGTTGTTTTTTTTCATACGTTTCTCCTCCATTTGTACAACAATTTTTTATATCATAAGCATTTATGCTTTATGAACTTATTTAGCTTTAAGGACCTTCATAACCTTATCAAAATTTTCCGCTTCATGCGGGAATCTGCAATCTATACAGCTCTTTACCGGTCCTTTTTCCTTTTCAATTATCTTGTAATTCCCCGGACAGTTTTCCATGGGATAAAGCGGGCAATAGCAAAACATGCAGTTTATGTGATCATCCCCAGAATGACAGGGGTAGTATTTGCAGTCCCTGTTTTCAAAGTATTTATAGGAATTCTCGTACTTATTTTCTTCCATTGCGCATCTCCTCAACGAATTTAGCTACAAACGCTTCGTTTGATTCAAAATACATGTGAGGGAATCCCCATATATGGTCATTTCCTACATGCATGGCCTCCCATTTTTTATCATCACCAGCTTTTACGGCAACCATGTCAGAGCCATTTAAAGTGCTGTCATAGTAGTGAAACTCATGCCCCTTTATTGCATCTGTTCCGTCCGGATTTTGAAGCTGAATATACCCAAAGCGCACTAATCTATCACATTTTGTGCACTCCCCATCAACAACGCCAACCATCTCATAAGTGTTTCCATTTTCATCGCTGATACTCTTATTTAAGTACATGAATCCACCACACTCTGCGATTGAAAAAATTCCGTTTTCTATGGCAGTTCTAATGGATTTTCTCATGGATTCATTTTCCGAAAGCTCCTTTAAATATAGCTCCGGATATCCGCCTCCAATATATAAACCATCAATTTCTTCCGGTAATTTCTCATCATGAATTGGAGAAAATGGAACTATTTTTACTCCCAGCCTCTTTAAAAGCTCCAGGTTTTCTTTGTAGTAAAAACAAAATGCTTCATCCATTGCAACAGCCATGGTAACTAATGGCTGACATTCATTTGTCTGATTGACGCTATCTGCTTCATTTGATAAATCAGATGAGCTTTCTGCAGTATAGGCTGACTCTGAATCTATCGTTTCAGCATTCTTCATTATTTTGAGAATCTCATCAACATCGCAGTACTTTTCGATCGCATCACTTATGGTATCAATTTTCTCTTTTATATCTGCAATCTCATCAGGACGAATAAGTCCCAGATGTCTGCTATCTACACTGACATCCTTAAGTTTTGGAAGATAACCCAAAACTCTTGCTTCATAACCACAGGAAGACAGCTCATCATTTATGGCAGTTTTTAGCCTTATATAGAAGCCTTCACTTGTTTTATTAAGAATTATGCCTTTGATGAGTTTCTTACCGTCATCAGCCAAAATACCTTTAATTTGGGATATGATTGTTCTGCCTGTGCCGTAAGCATCTATTATAAGCAAAATTGGGGTCTTTGTAGCTGTAGCAACATCATAGCCTGAAGCAGTTACAGACAGACCACCAATTCCATCATATATTCCCATTACGCCCTCTATTACAGCATATTCATGCTCGCAGCCTCCAAGAATTGCAGCTACTTTTTCATGGCTACAAAAAAATGTATCCAGATTTCCGCCATAGATACCAAGCACCTTTTTGTGAAACATCGGATCTATATAGTCAGGCCCACATTTATAGCTTGTTACGTCAACCCCCTTTTTCTTCAAAAGGTTAAGAAATCCGCAGGTAAACATGGTTTTTCCACTTCCACTTCTGGACGCAGCAAACAATATTCTGTTTATTTTTTTATGTTTATTTGACATGTTTTCCTCTTGGACAATCGTCTGTCACACACGTTTTTCTTAGTTATTAGAATCCAAATCAAAAGCTGCAACCATCACTGCATTTTCTGACTTCATCAGGTGGTAATCTCCTGCTTTTTGCGCCTTACTCTCGCTAATTTGCCTGATGTCCAGGTTCTTTATGCGTTCATCCTTTGAAAGAGCATATATTTCATTCATGGTCTCGAGAGTTATGGCTGTTACAACTACTCTTATGGTCTTAGGACTTTCCTTGAGATATGTCAGAATATCCCCAAGTCTTCCTGTACTTCCTCCTATGAAAACTGCATCCGGATAGATATCATTTACAAAGCTGTCTGGCGCTATTCCCTCGATAAGCCTTATATTCTGACATTCAAATTTTCCAATATTCTGTTTTTGAAGTGCAATTGCATCAGGCTTCTTTTCGTAGGAATAAACCTGTAAAGTTGACGAAAGCTTTGCCGCTTCAATAGCTATTGATCCTGTTCCGCTGCCGACATCGAAAAATATATCTCCGGCCTTGAGATTTAATAGTCTTATCGCCTCATGTCTTATAAGAGCTTTGGTCATTGGCGTTTTATCCCTTGTAAACTCTTCATCCTCTATGTACGGAATAAGGGATTGGGGCTGTACTTCCAGATTTTCAATAAATATAATAACTGGCCCACGCGCTGCGGCCGCCGGAATATTTTTTAACCTGTATTCTTGTATTTTTTCGTCAGGGTATGAGATTCTATCCCCCACTATAATACGCGCGTCAGCGCGTCGATTTTTTAAAATTTTTGCAATTTTTTGAATATCCTCGCCTGTTGACAGTAAAATGAAGGATTTTTTTGAGTGAAGTATCCTGTTTGCTGCTATATCAAACTCTTCATCACTATTTCTTCCATGAAGACTTATTATCTCTGCATCAGAATATGATTCACCAATCTTCGCAGAAAGAGCAGCTACTGAAGAAATCCCCGGGTATCTTGATATCTTAATCTCAACTTTACCCAAAGCTTCGCTCCAGCTTCTTACTCCCTCTTCAAACTTCGCAGCTCCGCTGTAAAAGCCTATATCACCGGAAAAAAGCACAGCTACATTTTGAATGCTCTCTCCCTTATCTATAATTTCTTCAACCTTATTCGTAATATCTTTTGCAAGGTAAAAAGGATATTTTTGCTTTGATCCGGCAACCTCAATTAGCCTCTCTGCACCAAAAACCACATCAGCAGCCTCTATCGCAGAAAGCGCCTCCAAAGTCAGACCATTTTTCTGGCCCATCCCAATTCCTATAATGCTGAAGTTTATTTCACGTATAGATTCCACTTCATTCTGGTTAATACTTCCATCCTCATGACTAGGTTGTTTGCCTTGATCTTTGGTTTCACATGTATCCTTAATCAGCTCAAATGCTTCCTCCACGCTTACTCCAGTCTCGTGCTTTGGTCTTTTGATTACGAAACAAGGAATATCTGCGGCTTTACATGCTGAAAGCTTTTCATCTACTCCGCCTGCTTTTCCGCTATCCTTTGTGACAAGAGCCTTGATTCCATACTGACGAATAATTGCCAGATTCATATCTTCATCAAATGGTCCATGCATGGCAATGATATGATCATTCCTGATGCCAGCTTCTTCACATATCTGTATGCTGGTAACTGATGGAAGTACCCTGACATAAACTCTGGATATATCATCTATTAGTCCGCTGATCTCAGGTAAATCCTTGCTTCCAGTGGTAAATAGTATATTCCCCTCTACCTGATTCAGGGCTTTTATGCATGATGGTATATCATCATGATACTTTGATGTCATGATGTCGTCATAACAACATTCTTCTTCCCTAAGAACTCTGACATATTTCACTTTAGCCAGTTTACAAGCGGTTCTTATGTTGTCTGTTACCTCTGTAGCAAAGGGATGTGTTGCATCTATTACTATATTTTTGCCGTCGAAAAAACTGACCATATCCTCTTTGTTCATTCTGCCTTCTTTTAACAGAACAAGCTCAGATTTAGGCTGCATCAGCTCTCCGTATTCAGTTGCAACGCATACTGTATGCGCAATACCGCTTTTACTAAGCATTTCGGATAATGATCTTCCCTCAGTTGTGCCAGAAAATATCACTATCCTTTCTCTGTCATTTTTCATGTTCAACATATCCTCGTGGAGTAACTAGTCTCTCATTTATGATTTCGCTCTTAGAATTTCCAATAAATACCGTCGTAAACATATCCGTTTCAATCTCTGAAAGTTCACCCAGCGTACATACTGTAAAGCTCTGCTCCTCCCTGCCTATATTCCTGACAATTCCGCAAGGCCTTGTACTTTCTATGTCCTCGGCAAGGATTTCGCATGCCTTCTTTAAATGATCTGGCCTGGACTTACTTGAGGGATTGTAAATTGCTATGCAAAAATCTCCCACTGCTGCGCTCTTTAATCTTTTCTCAATAAGCTCCCAGGGCGTCAGAAGGTTACTAAGACTTATTACGCAAAAATCATGTCCCAAAGGCGCTCCGAGAACTGCGCCTCCGCTCAAAGCTGCTGTGACACCTGCCACAACTTCAATTTCTATGTCCTGATCATTTCGTGCAATCTGAAGCATCAGGGAAGCCATGCCATAAACCCCGGCATCTCCGCTGCAGACAAGGCTGACAGTTTTACCGTCCTTTGCTTTTGAAAGGCAAAGCTCACACCTATCCACTTCCTGTCTCATCCCTGTGGTCAGAAGCTCCTTGTCCTTATATTTTTCGCGCAAAAGATCAACATAAACTGTATAGCCAATGATAATATCTGAATTATCAAGTGCTTCCTTTGCTTCAAAGGTCATATATTTTTCTTTACCCGGTCCCATTCCGACCACGTAGATTTTGCCCATTAAAAATGTCTCCTTGCTATAGCTACTGTTACTCCGTCCCTGGCCTGTTTTCTTAGAACAAGCTCTCCTTTTCCCCCAGTAAGAAGGATTGCCGCTCTCTCACATACATTATCTACACCAACTGTATCCTTCACAAAATCTGAGCTTTCAAAATCTCCCTCCACCTTCTGTAATATCTCTGCACTAAAAGTCACAAAGGGGATCCTGTGAAAAGCTGATAAATCGAGTAATCCCTTCTCATCTGCCTTTTTATCTATGGACGCGAAAGCATAAATGTCATCATAGTCTATATCAAGCTTAGAAAGTGCTTCTTTAACAGCATTTTCTATCTCTTCTCTGGTTTTACCTCTTTTACAGCCAATCCCAAGAACATATTTCTTTGGTGAAAGCCATAGATAATCTCTTGAAATACTATTTTCAGAGATAACTACATCAGCACCGCTTTCAGGCGGGAACTCTTCAATGCTGATGCGTATTGGCTCGCCTCTTAATACTTTTCCGGATACGTCCTTTATTCCGTCCTTGTTATTGATTTTTAGGCGGTTTTCCATTGCGAAAATGTCTACAGAAAAGGTTTTATTGATGTCTGTGGCGGTAGTCACGATAGCTTTAGCCCCAAGCACGTTTGCTATTCGTTCTGAGAGCTCATTTGCGCCTCCCACATGCCCTGAAAGGATTGGAATAACATTTTGCCCAAGTTCATCCATCACTATCACAGGAATATCATGGAGTTTATCTGTGATAAACGGCGCAATCAGCCTTACAGCTATTCCACAGGCACCTGCAAAAATAAGTGGAGTTTGATTATCAAAGCAATCCCTGACGATATCCGCAGTTTCGCCAGTTATAGCCTGTATTCCAGAATCTTCGTCAATATCTCCGCTCATTTTGCAAAAGCAAAGTACCTCATCGCCCTTTAAACAGTCTTTTAGGCGTTTTAATAACTCTGCTCCTTTTTTTGAAAAACAAATAGCTACAAGTTTCATTTATCCTTCGCCTTCCTGTATTCCGTTGAAAAATCAGGCGCATAAAGCCGTGATTTCTCAATATACTCAGGTGAAATCACATCTCCAACCAAAATAATGGCGGTCTTTGTTATATTGTTCTTTTTCGCTGTTTCTGCGAGGCTGTTGACTGTACAGATAAAGCTTTTCTCTTCCGGCCAGGTCGCTTTATATACTAGAGCCGCCGGAGTATCAGGTCTGTAGCCTCCTGCAATAAGCTCCTCCTCGAGCTTTTCAAGGAGGGAGGTACTTAAATAAATCGCCATAGATGCGCCATGAGACGCAAAGCTTCTAATGCTCTCTTTCTCAGGAACCTTTGTTTTTCCTTCCATTCTGGTGATGATAAGGGACTGTGATACATCAGGAAGGGTATATTCCAGATTAAGAGAAGCAGCTGCCCCAAAGCATGCACTGACTCCAGGGCAGGAATCATAAGCAATTTCGAGCTTATCAAGCTCATCCATCTGCTCCTTTACTGCTCCATAAATGCTCTGATCGCCTGTATGAAGTCTAACTACCTCCAGCCCATCAGCTACGCTCTTTTTTATGACATCTATTACCTCATCCAAAGTCATTGTCGCGCTGTTGTAGACTTTGGCATTTTCTGCATATTTCAAAAGCTCAGGATTTACCAGGGATCCTGCATAAATAACAACATCCGCTTTATTTAATAGCCTCATCCCACGAACCGTTATTAGGTCCTCAGCTCCTGGGCCTGCTCCCACAAAATGGACTTTTACTACATCATCCATGTTCAATCTCCTCTAAAAGTGCCTTTGCACCATCTGTTTCGCCTATCAATCCCTCTTCATTTGAGAAAACAATGCATTCAATCATGACCTTACCTGCAGCTCTCTTATTCAGGTAAAAAGCTATTTTCTGCATCATGATTTCGCCAAACAGGGCTTCTTTCTGCTCTTTTTTGATAAAAGCAAAGGCTTCCGTTGTATTAAGACAGTTAAGTATTGATTCCACTGAAGCTGCGCTGCATCCTGCTTTAAGCGATATGGCTGCCATCAGCTCCATTCTGCAATCCGCCTCTTTGGAATGGGTGTTCATAATTCCTCCGGCAACCTTTATAAGCTTTCCTATATGGCCGGCTAAAAGAAGCTTCTGAATGCCCAGTTCCGCAGCCATATCTATAGTTTCACCGATGAAATTCGAGCATTTAACCGCTTTATCCAGATCAAAATTGTAATGATCCTTCATAAAGTCCATTCCATAATTTCCTGGTGCTACTGCGATTTTCAGGTGTTCCATCGCCACCTGTTGCTTTATCTCGACGCGAATAGTGTCCTTTATAGCCTGCATGCTCATTGGCTCAACTATTCCGCTTGTCCCAAGAATTGATATTCCACCAACTATGCCAAGTCTGGGATTAAAGGTCTTTTTGGCAATTTCTTCCCCATCAGGAACTGAGATAATAACTGAAAGCTTCCCCTTATAGTCAAAAAGCTCGATTACTTCTAAGACTTCCTTCTCAATCATGCTCCGAGGAACGCTATTTATAGCTGCATTCCCTACTGGCTGATCAAGACCGGGACTGCAAACTCTTCCAACGCCTTCACCACCATCTATGAAAATCCTGCGGTCGGAAGCATCGTTACTGCCATTTGCTTCTTCATCAGTCATAAAGCGCACTGTGGCTAAAACAACGGCTCCTGTAGTCACATCCGGGTCATCTCCGCCATCCTTAACAACTCCGCAGGTAACCTCTTTTTCACTGCGCTTTGTATCTACTATGTCAGCGTTAAAGTCTATCCCTTTGGGGGTCTGAATCGTTATTGAGTTTTTGGTTTTTCCACTGAGAAGCATATAGGTTGCGGCTTTTGCCGCCGCCGCGCTACAACTTCCAGTTGTAAATCCATATCTCATATGTCATACCTGTTATTTATTTCTTAAAGCCGCATCAATACTCACTTCTCAGTATCTCTTATACGATATAAAAGTGCATTGCATATTGCTGCAGCCACATTACTTCCACCCTTTCGACCTCTGTTGATAATACAGGGGATATCTGTAGCAATTATCAGCTCCTTTGCTGCTTCCACATTTACAAAGCCTACCGGGACACCTATTACAAAGGCCGGCATAAAGCTGCCTGCATCATACATTTCTCTTAGATTTATAAGTGCTGTCGGAGCATTTCCTATAGCGAAGATTACTGGCTTTTGCAGCTTTGAAGCCCTTTCCATACTGACTGCAGCCCTTGTAATTCCACGCTCCTTCGCCTCTTTTGCCACATCCTCATCAGCCATAAAGCAGTGTACTTCTCCGCCATGCTTGAAAAGCTCCTTTTTATTTACGCCTGAAAGCGCCATATTAGTGTCTGTCACGATATCCGTGCCGCTTTTTATCAGATTTATAGCTATTTCAATAGCATTATCAGAAAAATACATGGTACTGGCATAGTCAAAATCAGCTGTAGTATGGATTGCTCTTTTTACCAGAAACGCTCTGTCTTCAGGGATCTCAATTCCCTTTTCCTTCAGCTCTTTTGTGATTATTTCAAAGCTCCTGCCCTCTATTTCGCCGGGCAATACATATTCAAGTTCCACTTATAACACCTCGCCAAGGCTCTCTATGAAAGCCTTATTTTCCTCATGATTCTTAATTGCTATCCTGTAAAAGCCCTTTGATAAGCCAACAAAATTGCTGCAGTCCCTGATCAAAATTCCTTTTTCAAGAAGTGCTGTATAGATATCCTTTTCTGCCTTTACAAGTAAAAAGCTTCCTTCCGAGGTAAATACCTTGATTCCAAGCCTTTTAAGTTCATTTTCCAGATAAGCTTTTTCCTTCGAGATAATTTCATGTGTGTCCGAAATAAAGGAGCTGTCCATCAGGAGTTTGCTTCCTGTAATTACTGCTTCTTCTGCAAACACTGAAAGATTCCATTCCGGCAGATTTTTCCTGATAAGCCCGATATTCTCCTTATCAGAAAGTGCATAACCAACCCTTATTCCCGGTATTGCCAAAAGCTTTGTAAATGCCTTTACTACAATAAGCTTCCTGTATTCATTTACCTTTTGTGCCATTGAAACAGCAGTTTTAGATAGTTCTACAAAGCATTCATCCAAAACAAGCCATATATCCTGCTCTTCACATTTTCTTATTATCTGTGTAAGGAGCTCGCTATCCACAATCCTTCCTGTGGGATTATTGGAATTACATAAAAAGAAAACATCCACATCCCCTGTTAATTCCTCTAAAATAACACTGTTAAGGGAAAAATCCTCATCTTCATTCAATGAATGCCATCTGATAACGCATCCCTTGGCAGCATTTAATGCATATTCATAACCATAAAAGGAAGGTGCCAGAACAAGTCCGCATTTGGGCTGTATCATCCTCACAATTGCCATGAATAGCTCCGATGCTCCATTACCGCAGATCACATTTGCTGGCTCTAAACCGTTATAATTTGCCAGCTGCGCCCTGGCCTCGTTTTGCCAGGTATCTGGATATTCTCCAATCCTTGAAACAGCGTTAGCTACCGCATCTGAAAGCTCTCTGGGGCATCCCTTAGGGTTCAGATTAACAGAGAAATCCAATTTTATTTGGTTATTGTAAATGTCACCACCATGTATGTTTTTCATCTCAAAATTCCCAAAACTGCAAGACAAATCGCAAAGGCTAATATTGCAGTTGTATACATTAGTCTGTTTATTCTCTTTATATCCTCTGCTTCTATTTGCCTATAATCATTTCCAATATAAGGCTTTTTCACTACTTTCCCAAAATAACTGGCATCTCCGGCAAGTCTTACGCCTAAAGCACCTGCACAAACGCTCTCCGTCTGAGCAGAATTAGGGCTTTTATGATTGTATCTGTCTCTCCTGAATATTCTGAAAGCTCTCTTAGTACTAAAGTCATTCCCAGCAATGACAGTTGCAAGGATCATCAGTAACGCGCTAAGCCTTGCTGGAATGAAATTAACCACATCATCAGCCTTAGCCGCAAAAAATCCGAAGTTCTCATATCTGTCATTATGGTATCCAACCATGGAATCCATAGTATTTATAGCTTTATAGAGCATTCCCAGCACTGGTCCACCTATACAGGTATAGATCAGGGGTGCAATTACTCCATCAGAGGTGTTTTCAGCTACGGTTTCAACAGCTGCCTTTGCTACACCAGCGGCGTCGAGATTATTTGTATCTCTTCCAACAATCATGGATACAGCTTTTCTTGAATCCTCAATACTTCCAGTTTTCAGTGCCTTGTACACCTTCATACTCTCATCATTAAGACTCTTCGTTGCCAGAATGTAGCAGGTAAGTATTGCTTCAATGGCAATTCCCAGAAACTTATTTATTTTGTATGCGCCAAATAAAATCGCCCCCGTAACTGTTACAGTAAGCCCTGTCACTATGATCCACATCAAAAAGCCTCTGAATCTTTGACTAGTCTTACCTTTTTCTGTATTAAGAAGCGCCTTATCAAGCCATCCAATAAGACTCCCAATAAGTCTGATGGGATGCGGTATATTGTACGGATCACCTATTATCAGATCCATTATGAAACCAAGGGAAAATCCTATAATATGTTCTGCCATTCTGTCTCCAAAATTTTGTTTTAAATAACATATATTCCAAGCACAAGCGCCATTAGCATAATAAGCTCACTGACTGTAACAAGGTACCCGGCTGTATCGCCTGTAACTCCACCAAATTCCTTGTAGGTCTTAAATCTGTAATATGCTACAAACAGCGCTTCTGCTACTATTACAACCAAGGTCAGCATTAAATTTACCATGGTCATAACTACAATGCTGATTAAAAGCTCTATCGCTAACGCTACCACACATCCTATGTCAGAATCCTTAGCTTCGCTGTTTAGCATTCCATCCTTTTTTGCCTTACGAAAAGTTATCGCTGTAATCCCTGAAACTACGCGTGATATCACAAAAATAACAGCTAACACTATTACTACTTCTTTGCTTATCTTTTCCTGAAAAAGTGCCATCGCTCCCGCCCAGAAAATGGAATAAGCTAAAAGGCTTATAACAGCAAAGGCTCCAATGTGCGGATCCTTCAGGATTTCAAGCTTTTCCTCTCTTGGTTTATAGGAATTTATTGCATCCTGGGTATCCATAAAACCATCTATGTGAAAGCCACCTGTGATCAGAATCGGAATAATGGACATCACCGCAATTCTAAAGAGTACAGACAGATCTCTCCCGTCAAACAACCAAAAGCAAAGGTACTCCAATACGCCAATTACAGCTCCAATAAATGGGAGAAAAACGAGATTGTACTTCATATCCTCTTTTTCCCATGTAAACATAGGCATTGGAATCCTTGAATATAGCGAAAATGCAACTATCATGTTCCTAATTATTCTCATATATCTGCCACTCTTCTCCGGTAATGTCATAGATTCTGTCCGCATAGCCCTTTAAAGCTTCATTTACATTATTTACAAGCTCTACGTAACGAATCGTGTCCTCATCAAAGCTTTCCTCGAGCTCAAACTTATTGGTTACTATAACCATATTCTCGATCTTTTCAGATAAGCTTATAATGTCATGCGTTATTTTATCTTTTAATTTGTCAATACTCCAGTATTTCTGCGCATCCTTGTACATTTCATTTCCCGCAAGGTTAGATACACATTCAAGGAGGCATGTCACGTTTTCTCCAATTTCCTTATGAGTACTCAGCTCTTCCAAATCAGTCTGACACTCAATTGTCACAAAGCCCTTACCATCGCGCATTTTTCGATGTTTTTCCACTCTCTTAGCACCTTCTTCCCCATAGGGAATCATGGTTGCTAAATATATTTTTTTGTTATCTCCTGCCAGTGTCATAGCTAATTCTTCTGCTCTTTTTGATTTTCCACTGTCAGGTTTGCCTATCACTAATACAATCATTTGAATCTGTGATACTCCTTAATTCCGCCATCATCAAAGGTTGATCCTGTGCTATACAGGCTCATTGCCACATCCAGAAGAGGGAAAAGCATGATTGCTCCTGTTCCTTCGCCAAGTGCCATGTTTCCGTTAATATAAGGCTTTAATTCGAGCTTTTCCAGAATTCTCATAAGTCCGGTTTCTCTTCCTGTATGTGATGCAAGCATATATTCCCTGCATCCTGGTACAAAAATCTCCGCAAGAAAGGCTGCAACAGCTGAAATTACGCCGTCTATAACTACCGGAATATGATTTATGGCTCCACCTATAAAAATTCCGCAAAGACCTGCTATATCAAGACCTCCCACCTGACATAGATGTCGAAATGCTCTTTCTTTACTGTCACTCTCATCAGTTCCATACATTTCTACTGCCCTTTTGACCACATTTAACTTTCTCAAAAGGCCCTCATCATCAAGTCCAGCTCCTCTTCCTACAAAAGCTTCCGGGTCTTCTTTTAGCAATAGACAAAGCAGTGCTGAGGTTGTCGTGGTGTTTCCAATCCCCATCTCGCCTGTGGCTACTATATCTATTCCATCCTTTGAAAGCTTATCCATGATCTCGATGCCAGCTTCAATTGCCATCAGTGCATCTTCCCCAGTCATTGCCTCTGTTTTAAGGAAATTGGAGGTTCCCTTACTTACTTTATAATCGATAACTCCGCTGATTTCTCCTTCATGGTCAATTCCGATATCAACAGGCAGACACTCTGCTGAAGCTGCCCTTCCCATGGTATTTGCAGTGCTTTTTCCTTCGCCAAGCATCTTAGCTACCTGATAGGTTACCTCTTTGCCAGTCTGGGATACGCCTTCCTCGATAATTCCATTGTCTGCGCACATAATAACAACTGTTCTTTTATTTATTCCAGGTCTTTCTGTGCCTTGAACAGCGCCAATTTTGCTGATTGCATCCTCGAAATCCCCAAGACCATCAATAGGCTTTGAGATTCCATCCCAGTTTTGCTTTATTTTTTTGTATACGCTTTCATCAATGGGAGATATTTCCATCCCAAATAGGGCGTCTTTTGTCAGATTGTTTTGTAAATTCAATGCTTTTTTCCTGCTTAATCTCTCTTAATTCCCATGATGCTATACACATAGGACATATCCATATGCTCTCTCATCATATCTGCTAATGCGTCATACTGGCTCTCTTTAAAGGCTTCATAGTCCATTGTTTCGCTGGTCTCGATCTGTACTCCCTTTTTGTCTGCCAGAACCTGTATGAGCTTTGGTGCTATATCTTTTCCATCAAAAATTCCATGTATATATGTGCCATACACATTTCCTGAGCAAATGCCAGTCTCATCCCCTGTGAAGGGCTTAGCCTCTCCATTTATGGGCTTTGTCTGTCCCATGTGTATCTCATATCCTTCAAAATCCAGCTTTGACAACGCAGACAGCTCGCCTGTAATTTCTTCAAACTTTCCAGTTTTCTGAGTTCTTGTTTTTTCCTTTAGAAGCGTCGTAGATACAGGTAAAAGTCCGATTCCCTTAGTCTCTCCTCCTGTTTCCACTTCATACGGATCTTCTATTTTCTCCCCAAGAATCTGAAAACCGCCGCAGATGCCAAATACTATGCCGCCTTTTTCAGCATATTTCCTGATCGCAGCATCAAATCCTCTCTCAGCGAGCCATCTCATATCAGATACCGTGCTCTTACTTCCCGGAATGATGACCATATCCGGATTTCCCATTTCCTTTACGGATCTGACATACCTGACAGAAACCTCTTTAAACTCATCAAATACGTTAAAATCTGTGAAATTCGATATGTAAGGAAGCTTAATTACTACAATGTCTATGCTTCCGTTCTTTTTCTTCTCAAATCTCTCTGACAGGGAGTCCTCGTCCTCTATGCTGATATCGATGTATGGCAAAACTCCAGCAACAGAAATCCCTCCCTTTTCCTCTATCATAGTTATTCCGGGATCCAAAATGGTTTTATCCCCTCGGAATTTATTGATGATCAGGCCCTTTATACGATCTCTCTCATCCTCCTCCAAAAGCTCTATCGTTCCATAAAGCTGTGCGAAAACGCCGCCTCTGTCTATATCTCCGACCAGTAAAACAGGCGCATCCACGAGCTTTGCCATGCCCATATTTACTATGTCATTTTCCTTTAAGTTAATCTCAGCAGGAGACCCTGCGCCTTCGATCACTATAATCTCGTAATCCTTTTTTAGCTCTTCTATTGCGCTTTCTATATCGGGAATGAGCTCCTTTTTATAGGCAAAATAATCTCTGGCCTTCATGTTGCCACGAACCTTGCCATTAACTATGACCTGGCTTCCCACATCATTAGTTGGCTTTAGCAAAATTGGATTCATGAAAACTGTGGGCTTTATTCCTGCAGCTTCTGCCTGCATTACCTGGGCTCTGCCCATTTCAAGGCCATTCTCAGTTATAAATGAGTTAAGCGCCATGTTCTGAGACTTAAATGGAGCAACCCTGTAGCCATCCTGCTTGAAAATCCTGCATAATCCGGCAACTACGAGGCTTTTCCCTGCGTTAGACATTGTGCCCTGTATCATTATGAATTTTGTCTTATTATCAGTGTTTGCCATAATATTCCTCGTATTTTCCGCTTCGCATGGAAAATAGATTCTCCATATATTCCGGAGTTAGTATTTCTAAAGGATCTCCTATGCGGTCGATATGGTTGCCCTTGGAGATGCAAACAACCCTGTCTGCCACCTTTTTCACAAGTTCCATCTCATGCATGGATATCAGTATTGCCACATTTTTCTCTCTGGCAAGCTTTTTCAGAACATCAAAGAATTCAACCTTGTACCCCATATCCAGGAAACTTGTAGGCTCGTCAAGTATAAGTATTCCTGGTTCTGAAACTATTGCTCTTGCAAGGAGAACTCTCTGTTTTTGACCATCGCTTAGCTTTGAAAAATCAGCATCCTTCAGGTGCCAGACGCCTATAAGCTCCATACAATCGCAGATAGCACGCTTGTCCTCATCCTTCAGAGTTCCAAATACGTCTGTATACTGATATCTTCCAACCCTTACTACGTCAAAACAGGTCATATAGTTGGTTTTTATGCGCTCTGTAAGCATTACTGACATAACCTTTGCCAGATCTTTTCCCGGAATCTGAGATAATTCCTGTCCCTGAACCCTGACTTTTCCTGAAACAGGCTCCAATAATCCGGCTGCAGTCTTTAATATAGTCGACTTTCCTGCTCCGTTAGGGCCAGCAAGAGCCAGTATTTCTCCTTTTTCCAGGGCAAAATTAATATCCGGGATCAATGCCTTTTTCTCATATCCAACTGCCACATTTTCAAAAACAAGCTCAGCCATTTTCTCTCCTCCTTGACCTTACCATCATAGATATAACGATAGGAGCTCCAAATATGGCCGTTACAGTGCTTATACTGAGCTCGGTGGGGGAGAACATGCTTCTGGCTATTAAATCGCTTAAAAGGGCAAATATGACGCCTAAAAGGCATGCTGCCGGAATGATGGTTCCAGGCTTCTCTGATTTAAAGATAGTTCTGGCTATATGCGGCATTGCAATTCCCACAAAGGAAATAGGGCCTGCAAATGCTGTAACTGTGGCTGATAGGATGCTTGAAACGACTATCAGCGCAAATCTGAAGCACTTAATATCAATGCCAAGTGTACTTGCATAGCTTTCCCCAAACATATATGCCTCTATTGTTTTTGACATAAAAACAGAGAGAATCAGGCACACAAGAACAATTGGGATGTAATAAATGGCATCATTCCAGGAAGCAGCCGAAAATGTTCCCTGGGACCAGTTATGTAAATTGACAATATTCGAATCATCAGCAAACGCAACTATAAGCTCCGTTATGGCAGAGCATATATAGCCCACCATTACTCCACACACTACCAGTATTGACATTGATCTGACCTTAAAAGAAACGACAAGTACAAACCCGGTAGCTATAAGTGAACCTATAAATGCCACAACAATCATCATCCAGGATTTCATCACAAATCCCATGTTCAGAGAAAGTACCATCAAAACAGCTACCAGGAGCTTTGCTCCAGAAGAAATGCCCAGAATATACGGGCCTGCAATTGGATTCTGGAAAAATGCCTGAAGAAGGTAACCGGAAAGGGCAAGTGCCCCACCAAGAAATGCTGCTTCCACGATTCTCGGAAGTCTTATCTGCATTATTATTTTACCCATGGTTGACTGAGTATCTGCGGTCTTAAGTATCGACCATATGTCAGAAAGGCTCACGCTAACACTGCCCTGGCAGATATTTACCAGGATAAGTATTGCAACCAGCACTATTAAGATCGCATATAAAACAGTCTTTTTCTTCATCAATTCTCCAATTTATATATATAGGTGAGCTTATCCTCATCCTTTTTATTCATAACTCTGAAAAGATCAACGACGACGTCAACGATGCCGCTGCTCTTTTGAAACATATCTGTATTTGTGCAGTATACATTACCGTTTTTTACTGCTTCAAAATCTGCAAAAAGTTCATTTTTATCAAGTAAGTCATTAACCGTCTTTATTCCACCGTCGATAGTGGAATTGTAAATAATTATGTCAGCTTCTTTTGCGCTTGCATAGAAGCTTTCCCAGTTTATATTCATTGTTGAGAGGGCGTTATCCGTTTCATCTGCCATCCCATTAAGGCAGTATTCCCCACCTGCCATATCGATCATTGTGGAGATATAATCTCCTGGTTTTCTTACGTTGACATAACCATTGGCTGAGACATAGAAAAATGCAACCGTTGGCTTGTCACTGGTGTCTGTAAGCTCGTCGTCAAGCTCTTCACTTATTTTCTCAAGCTTTTCCTTTTCTCCATCGAAAAAGCCCCTGGCCTCATCCTCTTTTCCAAGCAAAGCTCCATAGAGCTTTATCCACTCAAGTCTTCCCATAGGGCTGCTTTCATAGCTTGATCTCTCCACAAGTACCGGAATCCCCAGCTTCTCTATCTCTTCCTTTATTTCAGGACTATGGGTGATCATGGTTGATTCTATGGTTAAATTACACTTGGTATTTATTATGCTTTCATAGTCTGGAGCGCTGTATTTACCAACATATTTAATGGTTCCATCCTCGATTAAGGCTTTCGCTTCTTCTATCGAGTAATCATCTGCTGTTGTGGAGCAGGTTCCTATTTTATCAAGGCTATCCAGCTGGACAAAAAGATCCATTGCGGAAGAAGCCGCAAGATAAATATCCTGAACCGGCATGTGAATAATCACTGCATCTGATATTCCCAGATCATTGTCCTCTCCACCTTCCGGCACAAGAACATAATCAGTACCATCGGCTATATGAATATGCTTATATCCACCATCATAGTAATCACATGAAAACTGGTCAGCATAATCAAGCTCCATGGCTTTGAGTGGTTTTATTTCATCCTCTATATTGGAATCCTTGGATCCGCACCCACTAATTACGCATAAGCCTGCTGTCAGCATGAAAAATATTAGGTTTTTAAATTTTGTGTTTTTGATCATAACTTATTGGCAAACAACCCACGATCTGGAAGATCGTGGGTCTTTTGTATATTTAATCTGTATTTTTATTACTTAAGTGTTGATGATTTGAAATTAAGCACATACTCAATCTCGTGAGGCTTACTCATTGCAGTAGTATCTGCAATTACTGTAATGTCCTTATCAAGCTCTGCTACCGGAATCTCAAATACTGAATTTCCCTCTGTGTTAGCAGGTTCGTACTTTGTTCCATCAACAATCATATAATCATAGTGAGGACTGCTCCACTCGATCGTAGCTGTCATTTTTCCATCTGCGATAACAAGCTTTGCAGGTGATGTGATAGATGCCTTTCCTGAACCGCCTTCAAGAGAAACCTCTATTGTGTGCTCTCCATCCTCTGTAGCTGCTGCAGCATCTGAAGTCTTTGTCTCTTCAGCTGCTTCTGTACTGTCAGCATTTGCCTCACCAGGTACAGGATCTGAAACCTTTACCTTGTGGTCATACCACTTTCCCTTAGTTCCAATAAGTGCACAATCAAATTCTTCGCCAATTACAGGAACCGGAAGGTCAAAAGCATTAACCTCTTCTGATGTACCATCGGAGTATGTAACTGTCTCAATAGTAGGATTTATAAGCTCAGCGCCATCCTTCTGTGCATCCTCAGCTGTACCAAGGAAAAGATTTACAGTGTTCTGTGAAGGCATAACAAGATGGATAACCATCTCGCCGCCCTTTACTGTAAGTGTTCCCTTGCCATCACATGCTTCATTTACATGAAACATAGAGCCGTCTGTATCAAAGCTTGCTGTGTATACACCATCTGCAAGTGCATCAGTTACGCTAGCTTCATCAGTTTTTTTTTTGCGCTGAATCTGCGCCTAAAATGTCGCTTATATGCTCTACATATGTTTTCTGAACTTCATCGATACGGCCAAGACCTGCAATCTGAGTGTCGATCTTCTCAAATAAACCGGAAGCCTCAAAAATACTCTTCCATGAGTCTTCATCATCGCCTGCCATATCGTTGTTTGCATGGTCACCAGCAACAACCATAAGAGGTCTCATGATTACATTCTTATAACCAGCTTCGCTTACAGCCTTAACGATTTCTTCACATGCTGTCTCTTCAGGCTCACCCTCGACTGTACCTATAAATACATTCTCAAAGCCAAGCTCCTGCATCTGTGTCTGCATCTGTGAATATGTAACCTTTGCCGTATGAGATGTACCATGTCCGATAAGAACAAAAGCTGTAGAGTCTTCTACTGCTGCATCACGAGTGTCATAGGGAGATGCTTCTACCATTGCATCAACAACTGCCTGAGCAACCTTCTTTTTATCCTCATTGATAACTGTAGCATCAGATCCAACCTCGCCAAGAAGGGGCTCAGAGAGCTCTACAGAATCAAAATTGATAGCATATTTATCAATAGCTTCCTTCATCTCATCATATTCAGCACCATGCATAAGGTGTGTAGGCTGAATGATAAGGTTCTTAACTCCATTATTTACTGCTCTTTCAAGAGCCTGGTCCATGTTATCGATGAACTCGCCATCTCTTGCCTGAACATGGTTAATAATAATCTGTGCTGTGAAAGCTCTGCGAACTGACCAATCAGGGTAAGCTGCCTGTATAGCCTTCTCAATACCACCGATATCCTCTGCTCTGCTATCATTGAATGATGTACCAAAGCTAACTACAAGAATCTCGTTCTCTCCAATATTATCCTGGTTAAGCGGATCATCCTTAGATGCATCTCCTGTATCTCTTCCGAAGTAATCAGGATCTGCAGATTCACCCTCTACAAGCTCTTTCTGTGCATCAGTAAGAGCATCCCATGCTGCCTTTGCCTTGACACAGTCATCATCTGTTGTTTCTGTTCTTTCCTGAACGTAGATTGAATCGATAAGAGCTGCAACTTCATCAGCAGCGGTTTTATCGTCTACAACCTCCTCTGTGGCTGCCTCACTGTCAGGGTTTTCCTGCTCAGCAATCTCTTCCTGCTCACTAGCATCCTCTGTCTGCACTTCTTCAGATGCTTCTGTTGTTGCTGCTGTTTCTGTCTTTGCTCCGCATCCTGCAAGGGCTGATATGCACAATGCTGATGTCAAAAGAACTGCTAATAATTTCTTTTTCATTTCTTTCTCCTCATTATCTTTCTATTGAAAACGGGCATAAAAAAGCCCATTACCAATCTAAGTAATGGGGTACCTAAACAAAGCCTTTTCAGACCGTTACGGTACGACCAATTCCTCGTGATCTTTCGAAATCACCACTACAAGCGGTAATCTCTGTGCACCCAAGTAATAAGGCAGGTTTCCTGGCTGAAGTATCAACATCTGATTACTGTCTTCCCAGCTTGTGACAGCGCCTTCACCTCTCTGAATCCAGGTGAATTTCTATCAAAACCAGTGACTTTGCTTTAAGCAATACGCAATCAGACTCCTCTATCACAGTGACGAGATCGTACAGGATTTTCACCTGTTTCCCTTTTACCCCCTGGCCCTACAAATAGCGTAGTCAGGGGCACCAAACACTTGCTTTTTATAAAATTGCAGACCTATTGTAGCACAAGAATATAAACTAATCAAAAAAATGGCTTTAAACGAATATTTAATTGTAATTTCACAGGATTTTTCAGAATAAATATATGTATGATTTAACCGCATGCCAAATTGACATACGGTTACTATTTTTTCGATATTTCGTTTTTAAGAATCAATACTTCTTGAGATTTTTTATCAATTATTTCTCGTAAGTTAAAACAGCTTCACAGCTTCCACTAAGCTCATAGTCTCCGCTTCCTGCAGGAAGGAAGAAGCTATCGCCCTTCTTGTAAGCTATAGCATCACTACCATTTCTGATTTCGCCCTGTCCCTCGACAATAAGCACATGTAAGAATGAGCTTTCATCTACCGTTCCACAGATTTTGTTTGTGAAATCTCCTGTGAGATCAACCTTATCAACAGTGAAATACTTACAGGTTCCGATATGAGGTGCTGGATTTTTAACCTTTTTAACAGGGCCAAGATCTGTTACATCAAGTGCCTTTGCTACATGTAATTCTCTAAGATTCCCATCTTTATCACGTCTTCCGTAATCATAAACACGGTATGTTACGTTAGAATTCTGCTGTATCTCTGCAAGAAGAATACCAGCTCCGATAGCGTGAAGAGTTCCGGATTCAATAAATACTACATCTCCCTTTTGAACAGGGTATGCATTTAAAACTTCAGTAAGTGTCTGATCCTCGATGCGTCTTTCAAACTCTTCTTTAGTCACTTTTCTGTTAAAACCGTAGTAAAGAAATGCATCTTTTTCTGCATCGAGAATATACCACATCTCAGTTTTTCCAAACTGTCCCTCATGCTCCTTAGCATATTCATCTGAGGGATGAACCTGAAGTGATAAATCCTTTTTAGCATCAATAAACTTGATCAGAACAGGAAAATCATCGAATTTCTCGCAGGCAGTTCCAAGAACGCCCTTTCCATTCTCCTTGATGTATTCTGTGATTGTTTTTCCTTTAAAATCTCCATTTTCAATCACTGACTCGCTGCCAGGGAAGCATGAAAGCTCCCAGCTCTCTGCAGTAACATCTCCTGCAGCCTCTTTACCAAATTCCTCAACGAGTCTTTTTCCGCCCCACAGATAATCCTTTGTGGGTGCTTTTAACTTAAGTATTGCCATTTATTGTTGTCCTTCCTCTAAATTCTCTGTTGTTTCTGCGGGAGTCTGTTCTCCCTGTGTAGCTCCATTATCTGCTGGTACTGTTTCAGCTGGTGTCGCAGCCCCAGAATCAGCAGGTGCCCCTTCCTGGCCATTTGCAGCCTCAGGAAGCCCTTGAACGCCTTCTGCCCCTTCTACAGGCATACCGTCCGGATTCTCCTCGGGAACGGGCTCAGGAACGGTTTTTCCACCATATACCAGAACAGCCTCGCCTTTCGATACGATATCAAAAATACTTGCTGCCTTGTCCGTAGGCAAGTTAAGACATCCATGAGATCCACCAGCCACGTAGAGTTCGCCGCCAAACTCAGAGCGCCAGCTTGCATCATGCATTCCTACATTCCCGTTAAAAGGCATCCAATATTTTACAGGAGATGAATAATTTTCGCCAACTAAAGTTGCATCCCTTTCCTTATAAGTGATTCCATAAGTTCCTCTGGGCGTTGTTCTGCCCAGGTTTACGCATCCTGATACAAAGTCAGATTCTTCAACGACACGTCCCCCATCATACACCCAAAGATGCTGTGCGGAAAGGTCTACTTCCACATAAGAATCTCCCCAGTCAGTATCCCCGTATTCAGCTGCTGTGCCGAAATATACCGGAGTTCTTGTGGTTTGTTCGCCACTTGATATTGCTTCCATCAGCTCGCTGGTCTCTGTTCCTCTATCCATCCACCAGCCGTAGTCTCCGCCTTCTATCACAACTTCCTCGCCCTCATGGTTTATGAGAGTTCTGGTCTTGCCAAAGGTATCGTATTTTCTAGCAAGAGAATTGACGAAATCCCTGACTTTATCCTTATTGAGGGCGACATTTGTTCCATCTATGTCGCATAATTCCCTGATTGTGACACCATCAACTACAATTTCATCCTCTCCAAACTGATACAGGATTTTCGCCTTGCAATACTTGTTCAGATTTTCACAGAGAGTTCCAAGTTCTACATCATCAGATTTAATACCTGCTTCAAGGTAGCAATCATCTCCCAGCGTAACTTCTGGCTCAAGTACATCCAGAGCTGAGCTGATGCATTCTTTTACCTTTTCTTTTAATGGGGTCTGTCCAGGATCCTCAGCTACTACATAAAATCCATCATCCCCTGCTTCTTCTGATAAATGCGCATCCACAGGAGCTTTGATGTTTTCCTCGCTAAAAACTGAAAGCCCATCCACAAAATCACTTAAAACATCATCAGAATAAACAACTATATTGTCAGTTGTAAGATACGTTTCAGTAAAAAGATATTTGGGCCATGCAAAAGGCTTTAGCTGCTTTAATGCCTCTGTAAACTGATCATCCATTTGCAAAGTCAGTTGAATATCATCTGATGATATTACATCTGTCAATCCACCTCTGGAATTTATAGTAAGCTTGTAGTTTTTAAGCTCATCAACAACAGCCTTCTCTATATCAGCAGCAGTAAGGTTGTAGGCAGGAATTTCATTCACATAGGTATTAAACAAAAAATGCTTCGTGAAATATACCGCTACACCAAGGTATGCTACAAGCACTAAAGAAAGAAGAAAAAAGGCTATCTTGCCCCCTTTTTTCTTCCTCGTTACATTGCCTCTATTGTTTTTCTGGCCTTTTCTTTCAATATCACCTGGCATATAAAAAACTCTTTTCGCAATAAATTAATATACCCATAATATAATCCGTTTTTGATGATATCACAAATGTAATTATAAATTGTGATAAAATATATTTAGAGTAAAACACATTCAAACATGTCCATTTATGGAGATTCGCTTATGATAAGAACTATTGAGATTTCAAACATGAACGACCTTTTTGACATGGTTTCCGAACAGGAATTTCGCTCTGATTTAGACAGACATCGTAATCTGTATGTATATCGTGGGCAGCCTAATTCTGAATTTCCCCTGACGACAAGCCTTCAAAGAAACTGCAAAGACCTGCGCAAAGCTCTTGAGCCAAGTATATTAAGGAATTTCACTAAATATGCAGCACTTGAAGAGCCCACAATAGAACGCTCTGTATGGAGTCAGATGATATTTGGTCAGCATCATGGTCTCCCCACAAGGCTGTTAGACTGGTCTTTTTCTCCTCTGATTGCCCTTCATTTTTCAGTCACTGAAAATGATATGGATGAGATGTCCATGCATGATAGTGCTGTCTGGCGCACTGATATCCATGAATTACATGATCTTTTACCTGAAAAATATAAAAAGATATCAGAAAAATACAATACCACTGTATTTTCTGTTGATATGCTTGCTGAGGCCTGTAAATCCCTGGAAGAATATGATAATGACATGGGGGCTACTTCCATGCTTATGATCGAGCCTCCTTCTGTAGATGTAAGAATCGTCAATCAATATTCATTTTTCTCCGTAATACCAAGTGATATGAATGATATTCAGGCTTTTTTGAACAAATCGACCTCTAACACCGTAAAATATATCATAAAAAGAGATATTCGGTGGCAAGTTCGTGATATGCTCGACCACCAGAATATCTCTGAAAGAATCGTTTATCCCGGATTAGATGGATTATCAAGATGGCTTGGTCGCCATTACTTTGTCAAAGGGCCTACTTCTCATTAACAATAGGCTGAATCTGGGAAACAAGATTATCGATGTGCTCAAATACGCTGCTCTTCGTTGTTCCAAGTGCGTTAACTCTTTCAAGCTGGTTAACAAGAGCATCGTATTTGTTGTTTATATCATTAAAGCTGTTTCCGATACGGTTGAGCTCATCAGCCGCTGTATCAGCTGTATCTGTAATCTCCTGCTGTACAGCATTTGCACCGTTGGCACTCTCAATGATCTCCTCAAAGGATTCGTTAGCTGCATCAACCTCCTGAATACTCTTATCCATAGCTGCAATAGAATTCTGCATACTGATTGTGAGCTTATCGCTCTCTGCTCCTGCAGCATCGATTGATTCATTAACCTGACTGATCATAACCTTGATCTCATCAGCGAGCTCTCTAACCTCTGTAGCAACTACGGCGAAGCCTTTTCCAGCTGCTCCAGCTCTGGCTGCCTCAATTGAAGCATTAAGCGCAAGAAGGTTAGTCTGTGTAGCTATACCGATGATCTTTTTCATATAATCAGAAACCTGATCTACAGCGCTCTTAAAGTTCTCAAAGCCCTGAGCCATCTCATCGAAGCTCTCTCTGACTTCAGCTGAACTGTTTCTAAGCTCTCCAACCTTAGCCTGTGCGTTTCCCACGCTGTTTAAGATGTTTACTTTTACATCTTCAAATTTTGATGCACTGTCGTTCACAGCAGCGAACATCTCATTAAATGCATCCATCTGGTCTCTGAGCTCTGTATTACTTTCAATAACAACACCAATTGCCTCTCCCATGTCATGAATCTCTGTCAGGGAGTTAACCTCATTCTGAACAAGCTCCTTTTGGAAGCTCTTAATTGAATTAGCTATGTATACGAGAGCCTCTTTCTGCTCCTTATCCACAGCAGGCGCTACTGCAACCGGCACAATCTCTTCTTCCTGTTTTTTCTTGAAAATATCCGTAAGCATATTTTTCCTCTCCCTTATTCAAATACGACACATGTCATTGTCTGGTTAACAAACTGCGTGTTGTAATGCTCTCCAAAGCCTATAAGGCCACAGGAAGGTCCAATTGATGCTATTTTACCAAGATAGCTGTTGAGCTCGCCTCTGTCTTTTAGAACAAGATATCTGAATATACAATTTACTGAATAAATACCGGATACCTTTGAAAAATCGCTCTTAATCTTGTTAACTGTTGCCTGTGCGACCTCCATGGGATCTCTCATCTCAAGAAGTGTCAGGATATCTGAGTCATTTGTCTGTCTGTAGCATACAAGTCCGCTTCCAACCACATCCTTGATGGATACAATACAAACATCCTTACCAATCATCTTTCCAAAAGGGTTCTGGAAGGTCTGGTTAACGATATCCTTCTCTGCAACTCCTGTGAGCTCCATATATACCTGCTTTGCAGGTCTTCCGTTAAGTTCACCCAGATAATACTTTGCTTTATCAGTCTTTGACGCGATAAGCTGCATATTATCCTTGGGCTCATAAATGTTCTCTTTATAGGTCTTAACCTTTCCGCCTTCGTTTTTAACAACGGCATAGACCATTGCGTCATTGTAGATAATGCCATTTAAGGAAACCTTGCTCTCATCAGCTGTTGCACCCATAACCTGAAGATTATGCTTTTCTACAATGGTTCTAAGGGTCGTCAGAACTGCTGCATCATTTCCTGTACAAAAATCAATTATTACTGTGTTTTCCTTTCCTGGCTTCACTGTCTCAATATCCTTCTCAAGCCTGAAAATGTTACGAGCAGGTTTGGTTGAAACGTCTTCCATAACGCCAACAGCAACCTTTACACCCTCTGTAAAGGCTGTTACGCTGACTCCGCTCTCTAATATTGATGAATCATATCCCATTCCGACACAGCCGATGCTGGGTACGCCAGGATAGGTTTTTTCTATGAATTCCACTGATTTATCAAAAAAGTCAGATGTACTGGTAAAGATAATGAGTTTAGGGGATGATAATCCACGAACTGCATCCTGAGGATTTCCTGATGCAGCTTTTCCATAAAACATTTTCATAGGACATACTCCTTTACAGAAAGTCACAGTGTTCTAACATCAATGATATCATCCGATATAACGCCTCACAATGGCTCAAATACTACATTTTGTTAAAAAAAGTATTAAGTTTTAATAAACAAATTTTCGCAAAAAAATAGTGGAAGAAATAGTAATTTAATCCATCTGGATTAGTGATGCCATTTCTTCCACTTATTAACTTATATATTGATTGCCTATCAGATAAGTCCTGTAATTAAGATGATCAATATCAGTACAGGTAAAACAAATCTGTAATATGGTAGCAGCTTAGTACTACTCTGTCTGCCTTCACCAGTGTTTATCTCTCCAAAGAACTTATCAGCTCCCCAACCATACTTTGTTACACAGAAAAGCAGGAAAATAAGAGATCCTATAGGAAGCATCAGGTTGCTTACTATGAAATCTTCACTATCAAGAATGTCTCGTCCTCCAATAAGATGTACATTTGACAGTACATTATATCCAAGAAGACATGGCATACTTGCTACCAGCATGAAAATACAATTGATTACAACAGCCTTTGTTCTATCCCATTTAAAGTTGTCCATAGCGGATCCTACAAGGTTCTCAAAAACCGCTGTAACAGTTGAAAAGCTGGCAAATGTCATAAACAGGAAGAACAGAGTTCCCCAGATTCTTCCTCCTGCCATATGTGTAAATACGTTTGGCAGAATAATGAAAATCAAAGATGGACCCTGATCAGGCTGAACATCAAAGCTAAAGCATGCAGGGAACACAATAAGACCTGCCATAAATGCCACAAAAGTATCAAGTGCAGTAATCTTGATTGCTTCACCGCGAAGTGTATGCTCCTTTGAAATGTAGCTTCCAAATATCTCCATTGCTGCAATTCCCAGGCTTAGTGTAAAGAATGCCTGATTCATAGCAGCCGTTATCACTTTCCCAATACCTACATGTCTTACATTATCGATATTAGGAAGAAGGTAAAAGCTTATACCCTTTACCGCATTAGGCAGTGTAACACTGTTTACAGCAAGTATCATAATCAGTGCCAGAAGACCTATCATCATGATCTTATTTGCTCTCTCAAGACCATTCTGAACACCAAAACTAAGTACAAGGAATCCTGCTATAACTACTATAAACATAAATGTAGTCATTTCTACCGGATCCGCAAGCATGTCTGTAAATATCGTAGCTATCTGGTCTCCATCCACATTATTAAATGCACCGGTTAAAAACTTCCAGAAATATGCCACCATCCAGCCTGCCACAGTTGTGTAATACATCATAAGAAGATAGCATCCGGCAAGGCATACCCAGCCATGCAAATGCCACTTACTACCCTCAGGCTCAAGCTTCTTGTACGCCTTGATAATAGTTTTCCTACTGGCTCTTCCTATAGCAAGTTCCATTGTGAGTACCGGAATTCCCATTATTACAAGGAACAACAGGTAAAACAGAACGAATATAGCGCCACCGTTCTGTCCTGCAACATAAGGAAACTTCCATACATTACCAATTCCTATTGCACATCCTGCACTAACAAGTATGAAGCCAAGGCGGCTTCCAAACCCCTCTCTCTTTTTTTCCATACTACTTTTCTAAACCTCTCATAAAATACACGTGTTATTATTTATCAAACACCTTTGATTCCATCTCTTTAACAAGATAATCAATTGTACCATCTCTGAAAGGACTCTTAAGTCCAACTTCATCAAGCTCATTCTCATAGAAATCGCTTACTGAAAGTCTGCAAAGCTCAAGATAATGATTCCAGGCATCCTTAAAGTCTTTATCCATCCATACTTTAAACTGCATTGCTACTACGCTGGCAAGAACATAATCAATGTAGTAGAAAGGATTCCAGAAAATATGTCCCTGTTTCTGCCAGAAGCCACCTTCATCAAAGAATGGATCGTTATCGAAGTCAAGCCAAGGTCTGTAAGTCTTCTCAAGTTCCTTCCATACCTGCTTTCTTTCTGCAGGTGTCATCTCCGGCTTCTCATATACAATGTGCTGGAATTCATCAACCATACATCCATAAGGAATGAAAGTAACTGAATCCTGAATATGCATCTTGAGGTAGTCCTCTGATCTGTCTCCAAAGAACTTATCCATCCAGCCATATGTGAAGTATTCCATGGACATGGAATGAATCTCTGCTGTTTCCATAGTAAGATCATTGTGCTCCATGATCTCTTCATCTCTTGTAAGATAACCCTGGAATGCATGTCCGCACTCATGTGTAATAACGTCTACGTCTCCGCTTGTCCCATTGAAGTTAGCGAAAATAATGGGGGCCTTGTACTTAGGCAGAAAATCCATGTAACCGCCTGCCTTCTTTGTCTTTCTTCCAAGAACATCAAACAGTTCATTTTTTATCATGAAGTCAAAGAACTCAGCTGTCTCTGGTGAAAGCTCCTTATACATCTCAAGGCCGGCATTCATGATGTCTTCAGGTGTTCCTATAGGCTCAGGATTGCCATTCTTAAAGAACATATCGTTATCGTAGTATTTAAGCTCATCTACCTCGATCTGAGCCTTTCTCTTTTCCTGAATTTTTGAAACGAAAGGAACAAATGACTCCTTGATCTGCTTTCTGAAATTCTCAACTTCTTTTCTTCTGTAAGAATTTCTGGTCATTCTGTTATAACCAAGCTCAATATAGTTGTCATAGCCAAGCTCTTTAGCCTGCTGTGTACGGTTTTTAACGAGCTTATCATAAATGTCATCTATTTCATCAGTAACTGAAAGGAAATAGTCACTAAGGGCCTTCCATGCACGTTTTCTGGTATCTCTGTCTGAGCTTGTAAGAACCTTTCTCAGAAGGGAGATATTATACTCTTCTCCATCAAATGGAATCTTTGCAGAAGCGATAACCTTGTCATACTTGGAAATGAGTGCATTTTCCTCCTGCATAAGAGGAAGGATCTTCTCATCGATTGACTTCATGGAAAGCTCCATGTTCTTAAATGCAACCTTACCAATCTTCTCTTCCAGGTAATCTCTATAAGGAGAATTATAAAGAACCTTTGTATAGTCATTTGTATACTGAGAAATTGTAGGATAAATTTCATCAATATAATCGTTCTCTTTTGCGTAGAATTCCTCAGTAGTATCTACGTTGTGTCTAAACACACCAATTGTTATTGTTGTGCGAAGATCGCCAAGATATTCGTAAAATTTCTTGTGCAAAGCGAACTGTTCTTCGCCACTTTTCGCATTTTTGCTATCTTCAATAAGCTTTTCGAAAAAGCTCTTAACCTCCGCCATATCAATACGCTTATATGGCATTTCTGAAAACTTCATTTCTTTCTTACCTCTTCCTTAAAACAAATTTAATTCATGCATTTATATTTTTACCACATATATGCGGTGAATTATTAAAGTGATTTACCCATAATAACGCCTGCTATTACAGAGTTATGTCTCGAATTAATTTATTTAATTGCGTCGTAAATTGTCGCCGCAAGCTCGGGTTTATTCATGATATAAAGATGTATTCCATCAGCACCCTTTTCTATCAATTCTCTTGACTGCTTTATCGCATATTCTATTCCATATTTTCTCATCTCTTCAGGATTATCTCCATGCTTGGAAATAATTGAAGCAAGCTCTTCAGGAACTGTTGTACCTGATAATGTAACTGTTGTTCCGAGCTGTTTTGCGCTTGTTATAGGCATAATTCCTGCTGATACCGGTGCTGTAACACCTTTTTTACGAAGATTATCCACTAATCTAAGAAAATAATCATTTTCAAAAAATAGCTGTGAAATAAGCACCTGACATCCGGAATTTACCTTTGTTACTGTGTTTTCAAGGTCAATTTCATCATTTAATGCTTCAGGATGTCTGTGGGGATAACATGCTCCAAGAACAGTAAATCCCATGTTATTCTCGGTTATAAAGCTTGCCATATCACTGGCATGCTGAAAATCTCTGGAATTGAACTGTTCATCTGACATAGTCTGCGGTCTGTCACCTCTAAGAGCAAGAACATTTTCTACTCCAATTTCCTGGAATTTTCTAAGACCTTCTGTAAGATCCGCTCTGCTAAAACCAACGCTGGTAATATGAGAAACAACCTCTAATCCGGCTTTATTTTTTGCATAATCTGCTATATCTATAGCCTTTCCCGCATTAGATCCACCTGCACCGTATGTAATACTTACAAAATCAGGTCCAATTTCTGCAAGTCTATCGAGCTTTGCGTGGATATTTAAAAATTCATCTTCTTTTTTTGGGGGATATATTTCACAGGATAAAACGACTCTGCCTTTTCCATATAAATCTTTTACACTTCCCATTTCTGCCTCCATTTTTTCATTTCTGATATTGTACCATAAATCTCCATAAAACCAACAAATACCGCACTATTATTGTCGTTTTTTATTTTTTTCCCTTTTAATTACGTACCCAATTTCTACTAAGTTTGACTTTTTTATTATCTTCTTCTTTTAAACGTGAAAACTGCCAGGGGGCAGCCTGGCAGTTTTCTATATGGTTATCAAGCTTGCGATCCATCCTTTGATCACTGCAACGACCCTAAAAAAAGGGCAAAAAAATCCTGTTTCCATGTGTTTCCCATCCATGGAAACAGGTGCTTTCCGTTGCTAATCTATATATCGGAGTATGTATCGAAATATTTAGCACCAAATACTTGATCTATTTTATTCTTCATCGCAAATGGCTTAGTTAAGCCATTTCTGATAAAAAACTTTTTTCTACTAAATATTGGACTTTTATTTACTGCTACACTCAACTATTTGTATTATTATATTATTTCATAAAAAATACGCCGAGCACAAAAATGCCCGACGTATGACCCTCATAAATTAGCTTAGCCGATTGCTTTCTTAACAGCTTCCAAAACACGGTCTGCCTGGAACGGCTTTACTATGAAATCTTTGGCTCCGGCCTGAATTGACTCAATAACCATAGCTTGCTGACCCATTGCAGAACACATAATGCAGCATGCATTAGGATCTGCTGCTTTGATTCCCTTAAGAGCACCGATACCGTCAAGTTCCGGCATGGTAATATCAAGAGTTACAAGATCAGGCTTAAGTTCGTTATACTTGTCAATTGCTATCTTACCGTTTTCGGCCTCTCCAGCAATCTCATAACCGCCCTTTGTCAGTATGTCTTTCAACATCATGCGCATAAAAGCGGCATCGTCTGTAATGAGTATTCTCTTAGCCATTTCAAACCTCCATATTTTCTATTCCGGAAAAGGATTATTATTTTTGTATCTCCGGCATATCTCTTAAATTCAATTTCTATTTTATCATAAATTTTGAAAAAAACACGTCCTATCAACACTCAAACAATTAAAAATTGATAAATTTTCGTTGCATTTAATAAATATTTCTAAATTTTAACATCATGATGCCTTTACATCAATATATCAAATTATATATCATGTTATATATCAATACATCATGACATCATTATCCTTTGATGTTGTATTATCAATATATCTATTCATCTTCTACAACTATATTTTCTATAGTAATGCCTTTTCCCTGTAATAATTTTCCTTTTCTTTCTCCACAGATTGGACATCTATATTTTTGCTCTTTACTTGGAGTATATTTTTCTCCACATCCTTCACATTCAATTACAACTTCTTTTTCTTCTATATATAACTCTGTATTTTCTAGAAATGTATTTTTCTTTGCTTCCTGAAAATATTTATCCAGGTAAAATGGCACTACACCGCTCATTTTTCCTACATTTACGTAGATCTCTTTTATCTTCTCTAAATGCTCTTTTTCCTTAACGTCCTGAACAGAGGAAATTATGTCCAATATATAGCTTAACTCGTGCATAAATCGCTTCCTGCTCCTTTTGTACAATATTTGCATAAAAATGTCCAATGACTATTATAGTCATTGGATTATTGTATTGTTTTACGCATAAATTAATAATTCTATGCGTTTTGTAATATTCACCTATTTTTCGCTAGTCTTCTTTATAAATACGCGTGTTATTTATTATCGACTATTTTAGTCAATTCTTTTTATGCTGATTTTATTTTGAATTAATAAATTTTAGTTTTCTTTTATATTCTATTCGTTTCTTTATATAACTTTTGATATTTTATTAATTATTATCTATTAAATTGAATTATGAAAATATTGAACTATACTTTTTCTACTATTTTCTACTATTTTCTACTATTTTCTACTATTTTCTACTATTTTCTACTATTTTCTATCGTCTTTTATATCCCAGGCCTCTAATTTATGATCCAAAAATCGCTAATTATTCTCGGATTTGTTCCAGGTTGAACTGTCTTGATCTGGGATATGTTTTTTCTTTCGTGCTGTTCACTTAAAATCCGAGAAAAATCTCGGGATTTTTTCTCGGATTTTTTCCTGATTTTTACTTCCAAATCATTATAACATCTTTTTATCAATATCTCAATATATTTATTCATATTGTTGTCTATATATTTCTATATTTATTCATCATGATATTTTTATATTTATATATTATATTATCAGTATATTAATACATTTTAGTATTTTGATATTTATATATAAGTATATTTTCACTTCATAATCATAATATATCAGTATATTTTGATTTATAAATATATTGATATTATTTTCTTTAATCATCAGTATATCATAATACTATATCTTCTTGATATATTGTTCCCTTTTTAGTTTTGTATTTATACATCTTAGTATTTTATTATATTGATGTATTATCATCAATTTTATTTAGATGTACTTGTATTAATATATTCTGATACGTTGATGTATTGATGAATTGTTATTACAGATTTGACATTTATATATAATGATGTATTGATGTGTATATCTCAACTTATTATAACATCATTATGTCCTTATATATCATTATTCATCAAAGAAAGTTCCAATAATAATACTATTAACTCTATGCTGGATCAAAAGAATTATATAGACTTTAGTGTATATTATAAACCATTTTTTTATAAATTATATTAACTTTGATGTTTTTATTGAATGTATTATGATGTCATTACATCATAATACATTCAATAATCATATCATTTAACCAGCTTAACTAACGATTAAAGCACACAACATGATGTCATGATGTATAAATCCAAATATATAATAAGTTATAGCATGATGTCTTGATACTTTAACATCATAATATTAATTACATCAAATCATCATGTTGTGTAGATAGCATAATATATAATTATATTTTTGTTTTGATACTTTATATCATGTTGTTTTGTTGTATAGATGTATTGATAGAATATATCATTATACTTTGTTGTATAGTATTCATTATGTTATGGTGTATAATTATATAGATGTAAAGATGTGTAAATATCAAGATATCAGAATATAGTGATATATAGATGTATGAATATAGATTCATCAGAATATAAAAATATATTGGTATAAAAATAACAGAGTATCATTATAATATGATGATTATAAATCAATGTATTTTGAAATATTATTACATTAATATAGAAGTACACTGATATAATTATCTTTACACATCTAAACATCAATGTTAGTATATTTAGGTAGATATTTATCATATGTGGGAGGAAAAAATGAAAATAATAGCATTTTGCAACCAGAAGGGTGGCGTTGCAAAAACAACATCAACTTTCGCTCTTTCTGCCGGTTTGGCAAAGAGAGGATATCAGGTACTAATGATTGATTCAGATCCCCAGGAAAACCTTTCTCAGGCCGCAGGAATTGATTTATACAACTTACCTGCATCAACTCTTTCTGACGTATTTAAAACAGAAAAAGGCGAGCCTGGAGCAGATATTAACGAAACAATAATCCCTGTAAATGAAAATATAGATCTTATAATCGGTGGAATCGAATTTACTTCTGCAGATCTCGATTATTCAGGTGTAACATCACGCGAATTCATGCTTCAGAGAGCATTAAGAAAGCTCAATAAGGAATATGACTTCTGTATTATAGATTGCAGCCCTACATTGGCTCTAATCACTCAGAATGTGCTTGCAATTACCAATAAAATAGTAGTTCCTATGACTCCTGAGGCATTTGCAACAAATGGTGCTAATATGCTTTTCTCCTGGATATCAGTAATGTCAGAGCGTTTAAACAACCCTGATCTTGATGTAGCAGGTATCCTGGTTACTAATTGTCGTAATACTAATAATGCAAATATATGGCTCGAAGGTATTGAAATGCTTGCAAAAGAGTATGAAATACGTGTATATGAGACCAAAATCCATCAGAATGTAGCTGTAGAAGAGTCACAGACACTTAATCAGTCCCTCTTTGAATACGCGCCCACAGCACGTGCTACAAAGGATTACGATAGTTTTGTAGATGAATTCCTGAAAGGAGAAGCATTATGAAAAAGGATCTTCAAAATGCAATGACCAATCGATTCCAGAATATGGTTGGCGGAACTTCACAGCAGGAGGCTCCAGCAGCTAAAAACTCATCTAAAGCTGCTAAACAGAGCGTAAAACAGGAAGTAAAAGCAGAACCTATCATCAATGAGCCTGTGGTTCAAAATATTCATCCTCAGGTAATAAATCAGCCTGTACAGCCACAAGTTGAACAGCCGATTCCTCAACCTGTTCAGCAGCCAGTACAAAATGTTCAGCCTGTACAGCCGGCAACATCCAACATAAACAATGTTTATCAGCAGCCTATTCAGAATATTGAATATATTGAAGATATAGCTTCAGAAGAAGTTATCGTAAGCGAAGAAGCTCCTGTAGCTAGTTCCAGACACAGTAATAAAAAGACGATTCCTTTGATGCCAGAGGAAAAAAGCAGTGGTGTTTTACATATCAGATTAGGTGAATTAAGATCATATGTTGACTTTATGACTCAGTCAGGAAAAATTTCTTATCAGCAATATATTAGTAATCTAATTCAACAGGATTATGAAAAGAATAAAGATCTATATCTTAAATACAAATCATTTATGGATCAATTAAACTTTTAACAAACATTGTTGTTAACAAATATATTAATTAACAACATTAATTTCTTCTTATTAGGGAAGGCAGGAAAACGCATAAAACCGGCATCTATGCCTTCTTTTTATGTAATAAAATGGTATAAGAGTAGTAGTAATATGGTACAGGATTAACACTAATACGGCGTAAGATAGTAGAAAAAGGGGGCCTAAATGAACAGTATGAAGGTTCAGAGAAGGTAGTAGTTAGTAGAAAAAAGGGAGCTATCTATATTTTTATCGGTAGTTTTTAGGAACGTAAATAAGAAAAAGGGTAGTTATTAGTAGTTTATGGGAACATATATTGATAAGACATAAACCCAGTATTTATGCGGCTTTTACATTATTTTGTAGAAATTGGGAATATAAAGATAGTAGAAAAAGGGTACGTATTATATAAAAATACATACCCTTTTTTATATGTCTGGATGTATTCCTGCTTTGCTGAGGGATAATTATTGACCGGAAAAGCATTAATAATGGGTAACTTAGTAGTTTTTGGGGAGATAAAACAGGTAACTTAGTAGCAAAAGGGTAAATTTATAGTATAACTTAGTAGTAATTAGGTACATTTTGATACTACTTAGTAGCTTTTGGGTATGATAAAAGAGCAGTACTGGGTTGGTCAATTTTACCATTGACCGAACTGGTCGACGATATTTACACTATAACACGTGAAATATTATCGAAAAAGCATTACTTAGTAGTTTAAGGGGGCTTATTAATATAAAATGGGTATAAGATAATAAAAAAGGGGATTTTTTGTTTACATACCGCTGATCTGGACATATAATAAGATAGTACTAAAAAGGTATGAATTATTATTTTTAGGGGTGAAGGAGGTAGTTTTGGGGCGTAAATCTAAACAACAGATAGAAGATGAAACTATAGCTGTTGAAAGCTTTCTGGCTACACAACAGTATAAAAAGGCGAATACGCTTATAAATTCTAAAGGTCGTTCCACTTTACTAGTCCAGAAGCTTTTCGCTGTAAGCATAGCGAAGGCAGAGTTTAATCCATCAGATAATACCCTGGAAGCAAACATATATGGTACAGATTTAAAGAAGATCTTCGGAGTTAAGGGAGGATCTTTTTACGAACATATAAAGTCTGCAATAGAACCAGCAAAGAACAAGCCGTCCATATTGGACTGGAGAATAATTTATTCTGATGATACTACTGAAGAGATAGAGGCAATAAATGTAATAACAGATGCTTCTTTTAAAAATGGAGTGTTAAATGTTAGATATAATAACAAGATAACGCCATATTTAAGTAACCTTCAGAGCAACTATACTGTGCTTAGTCTTGCTGAAGCAGTTCAGCTTAATAGTGTATATTCTTTTAGATTATATGAAATATTAAAGTCAGAAATGGATAAGCAGAGAGCTATTACTAAGAAAAAGGGGCCTTATTATGTTCAATATCATTTGACAGACCTAAAGCTTAGACTTGGAATCATAGATTCTCAGGCAGATCCGGATATTATCAAGGCCTTGAAGAAAGGGAATCCCGACTACGATAAGATTGAAGAAGTGGCTGGCAATATGGAAGGTGCAGGAAAGCTAAAAACCTTCGGTAATTTCAAGAAATTTGCACTTGATAAGGCAAAGAAGGAGCTTAATGAGACAACCAGTATTTGGTTTGACTATGAGCCTGTAAAAGCGGGACGTGGTGGCAAAGTTGTTAATATACGATTTATTATCGACGAGAATCCTAGAATTAAACGCAAAGAAACAGAGCGGTCAACAAATAAGATAACAAGCGTTAGGGAACAGTTGAGTGTGCTGGATCAGGTACAGGATTTTATTGAGGAAAGATTAAAGATTTCTGAGATAAAGGCAATTGCAGAGGCTGCAGACTATGATATCAACAAGATAAGGAATGCATATTACTTATCTAAGCAGCAAAAGAATATCAATAATTTTGTAGGCTGGATGATCACAGCAATACAAGAAGACTATAAAGCCGCAAATAATAACGGCTTTACAGTCGGTCATTACGAACAAAGTTCATTCAACTATGATGAAATGGAAAACGAGTTGCTGGATAATTAACCAGCAACAAGATTTGATTCTTCATATGTATTGATGAGCGCAGTAATCTTATTAGAATCACCAATAACGGACACATGAAGCGGTCTTAGTAAGTTGAGAGAAAGCAGTCCAATGATTGACTTTCCATCAATGTAGCTGTGACCGCTTCTTACGTCTACCTGACATGAAGAAGTTGAATTTGCTGAAATGAATTTCTTGATTTGCTTTTCGTTCTTGAGATTTACAGTGATATTTCTGATCATGATACTTTTCGCGCAAAAGCGCCCCCCTACAAATAATAAAAATAGAAAAATACGGAAATTACAATATCACATTTGATTTTTAAAATCAATTACAATATCTAGTAGTATAGAAATTTAATAAATACAATATATCGGATACAAATGTAGGCGATAGCGTAGAAACGGCTTAAAATTGCGAAAAAAAGCTTTAAATCCATTAAAAAACTATTAAAAAACGGACTATTTACAAGGTTTGTGCTATATTGATGTTGTACAAAGACGACAGATACCGAAAGGAACAGGTGACGAGAATGAAAAAGGTTCTTTTTTACGGTGATTCTAATACCTATGGATTCGACCCCAGGGGGATGATGGGGGGAAGACTTCCTGAATATGAAAGATGGACAGGGATTCTTTCAAAAGAAATGTATGGTGAGTGGAGAATTTACGAGGACGGAATGAACGGTCGTGTTGTTCCGGATAACCCGTATTCATTACTTTCATTGGATAAATCTGTTTTGGAGTATAGTCCTCTGGATCTTTTTGCAGTCATGCTTGGTACAAATGACCTTCTGAATATGTCTGAGCCAGATGCAGATGTAGTAGCTGAGAAAATCAGGGATTTCATTGAAAGGCAGCTTAACAGAACAGAGTTTATCGACAACAAGACCAGCTTTTTGCTTATTGCACCGCCTGGAATCCTGCCTCATATGGACGAAACTCTTGAAGAAGCAGAGGCACAAAGAAAGAGACTGGCAACAGAGCTTGATATTATAGCCCAGGAATTTGGTATATATTTTGCCGATGCAAGTGAGTGGGATCTGGATCTTTCCTTCGATGGAATTCATCTTTCAGCTGAAGGACACGCTGAGTTTGCAAGACATATGGAGGAGATTCTTACTGGAATCGACTTGAATGCTGAGAGAAAAGAAGCAGATGACTATGTATTTGCAAATCTGGCATAAATTTTAGTATATTATTAGGGCGTAGCTACTTAGGCTACGTCCTTTTATAATTCAAAAGTGAGTAGAAAAAGGGGTCATATTTTAGTATTATTTGGGGAAGTTAGTAGTTTTTGGGGACGTAAAATGCAGATAGAAAATATGAGGGTTACAACAAAAAATAATAAGGAATTGCTCCTTAGAACAATACAGAAGGATGATGCGGAGGCGCTTTTGAAATTCAGGCGTGATGTTGCAGGAGAGACGAAGTTTTTAACAAGATATCCTTACGAAATCGAGAATTCTGTAGATAAAGAGAAAGAAATTATTGGTAACTATCTAAGAGCTGATCATTTAGCCATGGTAGGTATTTTCGAGGACAACAGAATCATCGGCCTTACATCAGTAACACCGGTGGGAATGTTGTTCAAAACCAGGCACAGAGCGACAGCAGAGCTTGTTGTCCGAAAAGAGTATTGGAATCTGGGGCTCGGAGCGTACCTGCTTGACATAGCAGTTGATTGCGCTGGAAATTGTGGCTATGAAAGGCTTGAACTCAATGTTTTTTCAGATAATGCCAGAGCTATAAGACTTTATAAGAAAAAAGGATTTGTGAATTGTGGACAGATTCCACAGGCATTTAAGATGATGGATGGCAGTTATCATGATGAAATAATCATGTCAAAAAATCTTTGGAAGCATTAAATATCATAGATATACCAATTAATAAATATAGAATTAATAAATGCGATAATGCGCATAAACGAAAAAATAACGAGGGTTATAAATGAGAATCACCTATGCTCCCATGGAAGGGATCACAGTATATTGCTACAGAAATAAACATCATGAACTATTTCCGGAAGGAATTGATAAGTATTACACACCATTTTTGGCAGTACATAAGCATCAGGCGTTTAAAAAGAGAGATATAAGAGAAGTATTACCTGAAGATAATCCGGGAATGGAAAAGTTTATTATCCCACAGATTATGACAAATAAGGCAGAAGAAATACTGTGGGCTATTAATGATCTACATGAAAGAGGATTTAACGAAGTAAATTTAAATATGGGATGCCCTGTATCAACTGTTGTAAGTAAACGTAAGGGATCAGGAATGCTGGGAGATCCAGGATATCTGGAGGAACTTTTTTCTGCAGTTTTTAGCGGAAATATACCGGAAGAAATGAAATTTTCAGTGAAAACCAGGATTGGATTAACAGATTCAGCTGAGTTCAAGAATGTGCTTCCAGTATTAAATAAATTCCCTTTTTCGAATGTCATCATTCATCCCAGAGTAAGGACTCAGATGTACAAGGGCGAGCCCGATATGGAGATATTCAGGTGGGCATACGAGAATAGCACAAATCCTCTTGGATATAACGGAAATATCTTTACGGTTGAGGATTATTTACGAATAAAAGAGGAATTTCCGAAGTTAAATGAGGTAATGCTAGGTAGAGGAATTGTTCAAAATCCAGCTCTTGCAAGAGAAATAGCAGGTGGAGAGAAAATTACTTCTGAAGAAGTAAAAAGCTTCGTAGAAGGAATGGAAGCAGAGTATAAAATCATGATAGGCGGAGATGTGCAGGTAATGCACAAAATGAAGGAGTTATGGTTTTATATGGGTAATTTATTCACTCCAAAGGATAAAGGCGATATAGAGCCATATATACATAAAATAAGGGTATCCAGGAACGTATCAGAGTACAGGAATGCCAAAAGAGAATTGTATCGGGAATGTGAAATAAAATAGCACATCAATACATCATGTTGTATTGATGTGCATTATTTTTAATCGTCAGGATGATCCTTCATTAACATTTCGTGTATGGCTTTTGCTAGTATTTCATCCGGAGCAGCTCTGAGTTTCTTCTCTTTTGTAGCTTCCTCAGGATGTGCCGGAATATCAGGTAAAGGATCAGTTCTTTTTGTTTTTTCAGCCATGTTCTCCCCCTTTAAACAACGTGCTTTCCACATACATGATACCAAAAATTAAGGCAATTAAACACTATTTTAGAAAAAAATAGCTAAAATACTGATAAAATCGTTGCGTTTAGAAGTATTGAGTGGTAGAATTGCCTTAGTTTCATAAACAAACCTAGAAGGGGGAATAAAAAATGAATAAAACAGAACTTGTAGAAGCTATTGCAAAAGAAACAGGTCTTTCCAAGAAGGATTCCGAGAAGGCAGTTAAGGCTTTCGTAGACGTTGTTTCTAAGACACTTAAGAAGAAGGATAAGGTTCAGCTCGTTGGTTTTGGTACATTTGAGACCACAAAGAGAGCAGCTAGAACTGGTAAGAACCCTCAGACTGGTGCTACCATCAAGATTCCTGCTTCTATCGCTCCGAAGTTCAAGGCTGGTAAGGCTCTTAAGGATCTTGTAAACAAGAAGTAATTAAGATCATGAACAGATACCCCGGAGTACTTATGTATTCCGGGGTTTTTCAATGTCTTTTTCCTGGTTTATGAAACAAAAAGAGGAGTAGATTATGAAAGTAGTAAAAGCATTTTTCACAACATTAGCAGTTGTAGTCCTTGTAGGAGTTGGATACCTGTTTGGAAAAGGGTATTTTAAGCTGCCTAAAGGAAATGAACAGACAGAAACAGTAGAAAAAAGTGAAGAAACAAATGACTCAGAAGGAAAGTCATCTATAACTGATGAAATTAAGAAAAAGGCAGTTAATAAGATCGTCGATAAGGTAGTAGAAAAGGCAATCGAAGAATATGGCGGAGAATCCGCAAAAGATATTCAGAAGGTTATAGATAATGTCGATGAGAAAGATAAAGAGCGCGTAACTGAGATATTAACGGACAATATGTCGCTAGATTCAATTGGAGAAGTCCAGTCATATATTTCAAATAATGACGTGGATGGGCTTATGGAATATGCAGAAAAAGAGCTTACTGCGGAAGAATATTCAGAGCTTACTGGAATATTCGAGAAGTACTCAGATGAAGCATTAAACCAGTTGGAGAAAGCTGCGGATTGATCCGCAGCTTTTTGTTTTGTCCTTTTTGTTTGTTTTGCGCTATTTCATGCCATTTATGGGCGAAGTATGCGCTTTTTGGAGATATTTATGAGTATGAGAATAGAAAATGAGAATGCCTTGACGGTTGAAAAAGCAGTCAGGGTAAAGCTTGGAATAAAGGAATGCATGATTGGAGAGCAATCCTTCTACAGAAGAGTGGCTATGGTTGTATTACCTATGATCGTGCAGAATACACTATCCAACATAGTTGGCCTGCTTGATAATGTTATGGTCGGCCAGGTTGGCACACTAGCTATGTCTTCAGTTGCAATCGTTAATCAGCTAATGTTCGTATTTATGCTATGTATCTGGGGAGCACTTGCCGGGGCAGGAATCTTTGGAACCCAGTTCTTTGGACGCAAGGATTATGAAGGCGTCAGATACACAATGCGAATAAAAATAATAGTAGCAGCTGTTATTGTATGCGTTGCAACCGCAGTATTTCTGCTGGCTGGAGAGACTTTGATTGGAAAATACATATCAGATGGTACATCAGCAGAAGATGCAGCTATGACCATGAAGCTGTCGCTAAACTATCTGCATATAATGCTCATCAGTCTCGCACCATTTGCCATTACACAGATATATGCAGGTACCCTCAGAGAATCAGGAAAGACTACCTTACCGATGATTTCAAGTATGTCAGCAATGGTGGTCAACTTTATATTTAACCTGCTCCTGATCTTTGGATACTTAGGATTCCCCAAGTTAGGAGTTATGGGTGCTGCAATAGCAACCGTTATTTCTAGATTTGTAGAAATGGGAATAGTAACCATTGTGGCTCATCACAGGGTTGCGGAGTACGGCTTCCTGCAAGGGTTATATAAGAGCTTTTATATTCCGCCAAGCATGATCAGGCCTGTTTTATCAAAAACTATGCCTCTTTTCCTAAACGAGTTCCTTTGGAGCATGGGCCAGGCTACACTTCTTCAGAGTTATTCTGTTCGTGGAATACAGGTAATAGCAGCTATGAATATTGCTAATACTATAGCTCAGATATTTAACGAAGTATTCCTATCACTTGGTAACTCTACTTCAATTGTTGTTGGACAAGAGCTTGGGGCAGAGCATTATGTACAGGCGAGAAGATATGCATGGAGGATGGCAACACTAAGTGTTTGCAGCTGCTTTGTCATGGGAACGCTTCTTACACTGGCATCATCCATAATACCTCAGCTCTATAATACAGAAGAGGAGATAAAGCTTCTTGCAACCAGCTTTATCAGAATAGTAGCGATTGTTATGCCACTTAATGCTTTTGCAAATGTGTCATATTTCACACTTAGATCAGGCGGAAAGACCTTTGTTACATTCCTGTTTGACAGCTGTTTTACATGGACTGTAAGCGTCGTTGTGGCAAGAATATTGGCATATTACACCAATATGCCGGTGGTAGGCGTTTACTTTACAGTATGCTCACTTGAATTCTTGAAGTGTACCATTGGATTTATCCTGGTGAAAAAGGGAGTCTGGGTAAGAAATATAGTTCGCGGAACTGTAACTGCGTAATAAAGATTTAATAAAAATTCGCTTCAACAAATCAATATACATGTGATAAGCTTTCCTTATCAGCACATATAATTCAAACCTATAATGGATTCGTATTCGAATGAATTATGCCGCATATAACTGGCATTATAGAGGGTTAGATATGAGCGATAAGAAAACGGAAAAACCGGCATGGATATTAAAAGAGAGGATATTCTCAGAAGATCACATGTTTACAAGACTGATGGGGTATGCGATTGAAGAAAATCTTTCGGAAACCTATCAGGCCTTGTACTATGCAAGGGATAAGCATGAGGGTCAGGCCAGAATGACAAGTCCGTTTACACAGGAGCATATCCCATATATTATTCATCCGCTTATGATGGCATGTCATGCTCACGCTATGGGTATCAAAAATGATAAGGTCCTTGCTACAGTCCTTTTACATGATGTTTGTGAAGACTGTGGAGTCAAGCCGGAGGAATTACCCTTTTCTGACGAAATAAGGCACTCTGTAGCCATCTTAACTAAGCCAGAGGGGTATAGTGGCACCAAAGAGGAAAAGGACCGTTATTACGACGATATAGCGACAGATGGAGTGGCATCCATAGTCAAGGCTTTGGATAGATGTAATAATGTCAGCCTGATGGCCTTGGCATTTTCCAAAGAAAAGATGATAGATTATGTGGAGGAAACTCAGGACTATGTCTATCCCTTATTAGAGCATATTAAGAGGGGTGATCTGGAATATAATGATGCTGTTTTCCTGATTAAATATCAATTAAGAAGCACAGTTGAGACGATTAAAGCATTTATATTAAAAGATAACGCGTGATATAAAATAACAATAATCCCCGTGGTTTAATGATAACCACGGGGATTATTGAATAGAAAGGAAAAGGATATTGTCCGGATTAGCCCATTATAGCTTCAACCTGATATTCTTTTACTGAAGGATCGTGAGGAATTACTGTTCCTTCGATTTCCTTACCGTTTACGATAAGCTTCTGGATGCCCTTCTGTGCACCATTTGTCTTAACGCTGATATTGTAGGTTGATCCTCTGTATTTTCTTGTAATCTCAAAATCACCAAATCCAGCAGGTACGCAAGGATCTACGGATAATCCCTTATGTGTAGGATAGATGCCGAGGATGTACTGAGATACATTTACGAAGGTCCATGCAGCTGTACCTGTAAGCCAGCTGTTTTTGCCCTGTCCGAAGAACTTAGCGTCCTTACCAGCAACCATCTGTGAATATACATAAGGCTCTGTGCAGTGGATATCACTGATTTCTTCTACGAATGCGGGACAAGTCTTCTTGTAAATCTCGAAAGCTCTGTCGCCATGGCCAAGAACTGTTTCTGCGATTGAAACCCAAGGGTTATTGTGGCAGAAGATTCCGGCATTCTCTTTATATCCCGGAGGATATGAGCTGACTTCACCAAGCTCGAGGTGATACTCTGTATATGCTGGCTGGAGGATCATTACGCCGTACTTTGTATCAAGACGCTCCTCAACGCTCTTAAGTGCCTTTTCAGCAAGACCTTCTTTAACACCGATTCCTGCAAGTACGCAGAAGCCCTGAGGCTCGATGTAGATCTGACCTTCCTTACACTCATGTGAACCAACCTTGTTAGAATTAGCATCATAAGCTCTTACGAACCATTCGCCGTCCCAACCTGCTGTGCAAACAGCATCATACATCTTCTTAACTTCATCACGAGCACGAGCAGCTTCTGCATCATCGCCCTTAAGCTCGCAAAGCTGAGCGTATTCTTCACCATACTTAACAAACATACCAGCGATGAATACAGATTCAGCAACGGGACCTTCACTAGGACCAAATGTCTGGAAGGATTCACCAGGATGCGCTGAGAAGCAGTTAAGGTTCAGGCAGTCATTCCAGTCTGCGCGACCGATAAGAGGCAGATCGTGAGGACCCTTGTGGGTAACGATGTAATCAAAGCTTCTCTTAAGGTGGTTCATAAGAGGAGTTGCTACGCTCATATCGTTATCAAAAGGAACCTGCTCATCAAGAATTGTCATATCGCCGGTTTCGCGGATATATGCGCTTGTTCCTGCGATGAGCCAAAGCGGATCATCATTGAATCCAGAACCGATATCTGAGTTACCCTTCTTTGTAAGGGGCTGATACTGGTGGTATGCGCTACCATCCTGGAACTGAGTTGAAGCTATATCAATGATTCTCTCTCTGGCTCTGTCGGGAATAAGGTGTACAAATCCGAGAAGATCCTGACAAGAATCTCTAAAGCCCATTCCACGGCCGATACCTGACTCATAGTAAGAAGCAGAACGTGACATGTTAAATGTAACCATGCACTGATACTGATTCCAGATGTTAACCATACGGTCAACCTTCTCATTTGATGACTTGATATGGTAGATGCCAAGAAGCTCATCCCAATAAGCACAAAGCTCAGCAAAAGCCTTATCAACGTCAGCATCTGTCTTAAACTTTGCAAGAAGCTCGTTTGCAGGCTTCTTGTTTATGATTCCATGAGACTCCCACTTCTGATCCTCGGGATTTTCAACGTAACCAAGTACGAAATTGAAGGTCTTTGTCTCATTCGGAGCAAGTGTTATGTTAATCTGATGAGCTGCAATGGGAGACCATCCGCTAGCTACAGAGTTTGTAAGCTGACCGTCAAATACTGCATCAGGATGATCAGGGCCATTGTAAGCACCAAGGAATGCATCCCTGCTTGTATCAAAACCATCTACCTTAGCATTTACAGAGTATACAGCGTAATGATTTCTACGCTCTCTGTATTCTGTCTTATGGAAAATAGTAGAATCTACGATCTCAACTTCACCAGTACTTAAGTTTCTCTGGAAGTTCTTCATATCATCATCAGCATTCCAAAGACACCACTCTACATAAGAGAAGAGCTGGATTGTTTTCTCAGAAGAGCTTGTATTTGTGAGCTCAACGTGAGAAACCTCACAAGTATCATTCATAGGAACGAAACTTAAAACTGAAGCCTTAACCTGATTTTTTTCGGAAGTAAATTTACTATATCCGATACCATGACGACACTCATAAGAATCAAGAGCAGTCTTAACGGGCTGCCAGCCTGGATTCCATACGGTCTCGCCGTCCTTTATATAGAAATACTTACCATTGTTATCATAGGGAACATTATTGTAACGATATCTTGTAAGTCTTAAAAGTTTCGCATCCTTGTAAAAAGAATATCCGCCACAAGTGTTAGAAATAAGTGAAAAGAAATCCTTGTTTCCCAGGTAGTTGATCCAGGGAAGAGGAGTCTTCGGTGTTGTAATGACATATTCACGATTTTTGTCATCAAAAAAGCCGTACTGCATAAGCATACCTCCAAAATTTGCTGTACTCTTAAACGATTAAGTGTATTAACTAATGACGATTATAATGGGTAAATATGCGATTTACAAGCATTTTTTTACAGGCTCTGTTATTGGCTTAAATAAGTTTAGTTACGAAACTATACAGCGAAATAGCAATTATTGAAAGTTTTTGTAAAAAATATTTAAAAATTGCCTTAAGAAATTGTTAGAAAAACACAAAAAACGACAATATGCACAATTTTCATCTAATTTGGTCTTGCGTAAGTTGTCACTTTGGTATATATTCGAGTTACGAAAACGTTTGAGGAATTTGAGGGGTGTGTATGACAGGCCGAGTTTCTTTAAAGGATATCGCACTTAAATGCGATGTGTCAGTAGCAACAGTATCAAAAGCCTTGAATGATGCAGATGATATAGGAGAGAAGACTAAGGAGTACATTCGCGAGGTCGCTACGAAAATGGGTTACTTTCCAAATTTCGCAGCGAAAGCACTTAAGACAAACAGAACTTACAATATTGGAGTTCTTTTCGTCGATGAAGCACAAAGTGGTTTGACCCATGATTATTTTTCGCGAGTTTTGGACAGCTTTAAAAGAACAGTTGAAGCAAGCGGATATGATGTGACTTTCATAAGTGGCGGAGTGATGGCTAATCGTGACATGACTTATCTTGAACACGCCAGGTACAGAAACTTTGACGGAGTGATGATAGCCTGTGTCGATTTCCTTGATCCGGATGTGGGAGAGCTTGCAAGAAGCACAATCCCTCTTGTCACAATTGACTATGTGTATAATGACAGATCCGCAATCATATCTGACAACGTTCAGGGAATAAGTGATCTTTTGAAGTTCATATATAAGAGAGGTCACAGAAAAATTGCATATATTCATGGTGCTGATTCTTCAGTTACCCAGGCACGTCTTAAGAGCTTTTACAAGACAGCCATGGAGCTGGGATTGGAAATACCAGATGAATATATATTAGAAATTGACTATCGTGACACGATAGCTGCTCTGGAGGCAACAGATAAGCTGTTAGACCTGAAGGACAGACCTACGTGTATTTTGTATCCGGATGATTTCTCAGCCTTTGGAGGAGTAAATGCTATAAGGCGAAGGGGTATGAAGATTCCAGATGATATATCGATAGCAGGATACGACGGAATTGAGATTGCAATGCGTTACAGTCCGCAACTCACTACAATAGTTCAGGATACTGAATTACTTGGAAGAAGAGCAGCTGAAAAGCTAATCGATTCTATCGAAAATCCGAAGACCACCTTCAGTGAACAGGTAGTTGTCACTGGAAAGCTCAATGAAGGGGAGTCAGTTGGTCAACTATAAAAAACACGCTTGAAAAAGCAAAAGGGAGAAACAAATGAAGAAGTTTATGGAGAACACATGGAAACACAGAGCACATGTAATCATGGCATTACCTGTTTTCCTCATTCTGTTTTTTATCATGTATGTACCTATGGCAGGTCTTGTAATGGCATTTAAGAATTTCAACTATGCCGATGGTATTTGGAAGAGCCCTTGGAACGGACTTGATAACTTTAAGTTCCTGCTGGCTTCAAAAGCAACATTCATTTCTATAACAAAGAACACTATTTTATATTATTTACTTTTCACATTAGTTGGTACATTTCTTAACGTAACACTTGCTATTATGATTGATCGTCTGGTATTCAAGCGTATGGCAAAGACAATGCAGACATTGATGATCATCCCTGTGTTCATCTCTTATGCAGCAGTTCAGTTCATTGTATATGCTTTTATCAGTTCAGATACAGGTATCATCAATCACATGCTTGGTACTTCAACAAGATTTTACTCAACTGCTAAGCTTTGGCCTTGGATACTTCTTATTGTAAAGATGTGGAAGGACACAGGTTATGGTTCAGTTCTTTACATGTCAGTACTTGCTGGTATTGACGCAGAGCTTTACGAAGCAGCTGATATTGATGGTGCAAATTCATGGCAGAAGATCTGGCATATCACACTTCCTTCACTTGTGCCGATGATCACAGTAATGCTTCTTCTGTCAGTTGGTACAGTAATGCACTCTGATACAGGTCTTTTCTATCAGGTAACACGTAACAGTGGAACACTTTACAGTACAACGCAGGTTATTGACGCATACGTACTTAATGCGATTTTCAAGAATTCTAACTTTGGATTCGTTGCAGCAACTTCATTCTTCCAGTCTATAGTAGGACTTTTGCTTATGCTGCTGGCTAATTTCTCGGTTCGCAAGATCGCACCGGAAAATGCATTGTTCTAATTGGAAAGGGGAGTTTGAAAAATGGCAAAGAAAAACAAAGATTTAGAGCCTTCTAAAAAAGAGAAAGTTACTTTTGGTCAGATTATTCTGGCAATTATCCTTTTAGCATTTACAGTATTCGCATTCATGCCTGTTGAACTTACATTTGTGGCTGCGTTCACAGATGAAAAGAGTATCACACAGAATGGATTCAGATTCTGGCCACTTCAGTGGTCACTTGCAGGTATTGGAACCGTCCTCAGATATGGACAGCAGCTTGCTAAGTCATACGGAGTTACAATTTTCGTTACTGTAGTTGGAACCTTTATGGGACTTTTATTCATGAGTATGTTCGCATATTCAATCAGCCGTAAAGAGTTCTACCTTGCAAAGTTTTTATCAATATTCCTGTTGATCCCCATGCTTTTCAATGGAGGAACACTTTCAGGATACATTATTTTCACAAGTTACTATCATCTTAAAGATAGCCTTTGGCTCTTAATCCTGCCTCTGTGCGTATCAACGATGAACGTAATCATTCTTAGAACTTACATAGTCAACAGTATTCCTGGAGAGCTTATGGAAGCTGCAAAGATCGATGGAGCTGGTGAGTACAGAACCTTCTTCCAGATCACACTTCCTCTTCTTAAGCCTTCACTTGCAGCTGTTGGTTTCATGATGGCTACAGCTTACTGGAATGACTGGCAGAATGCACTTCTTTACATCGATTCTGATGCTAAGAAGCCTCTGCAGCTCCTTCTGATCAATATTCAGAAGAGTATTGAGTTCTTGCTTAACAACTCTAACGTACCTGCTTCTGCAAGAGCAGCAATGGGAGGAACAATACCGCAGTACTCCGCAACAATGGCAACAGTGCTTGTCGTTATCGGACCTATCATGGTAGTTTATCCGTTCTTCCAGAAATACTTTATCAAGGGTCTCACAGTTGGATCTGTAAAGGGTTGATCTTTCTTGTGAATCACAAAAATCAAATTGATATTCTGCCTCTGGCATAGTGCCAGAGGATGAATATAAAAAAAATCATAAGCCTAAAGGGGGGCCAAAATGAAGAAAAAAGTTATTTCAACACTCATGGCTACAGCAATGACAATGTCAATGCTCGCTGGATGTGGCGGATCTTCTGCTACACCCGCAACAGAACCGGCTGCAGATACAGCTGATTCTACAACTGAGGCAGCTGCTGAAGAGAAGACAGAAGAAGCTGCTGCAGACACAACAGAAGAAGCTGCTGCAGACACAACTGAAGAAGCTGCAGACACAACAGCTGCAAGTGGAGATGCTACAGAAATCAATGTTTACAGATGTACTTTCAACCTTGCAAACCCTGATTCTGAGCAGGTTGCAAAGGTTCAGGATGCAATCAATGATTACATCGCTGACAAGATCAATGTAAAGATCAACCTTACAGATGTTGGATCTGGTGAGTATACAGACAAGGCTAACCTTGCTCTTGCAAACAACGAGATCAACCTTCTTTGGACAGCATCATGGGAAGGCACAATCGGTACTAACGATCTTTATCCTGCAAACGCAGTTTATGATCTGACAGATCTCCTTCCTGGAACTCCTCTCTACAGCTCAATGGCTGAGGGCCAGTGGGAAGCTGCTAAGTACGATGGCAAGATCTATTTCGTACCTGTATACAAGGATAACGTAGAAGGTTATGACTTCATGTTCCGTCAGGATCTTATCGATCAGCACAACTGGGACATCTCAAGTGTTAAGGAGCTTAAGGATCTTGAGCCCATGCTTGAGGATGCTAAGAACGATGGTCTTAAATATCCTTTCCTTACACAGAAGACAGCTATGTTCTACAGATGGTATATTGATAAGTTTGATTTCTTCACAGCTGATTCTGCTACAAACTTTGTTGCAGTAGACAGAGCTTCTGATGAAGTAGTTGATACTATTCTTACACCTGAGTACCTTGAGTTCTGCACACTTATGGGTGAGTGGGCTGACAAGGGTTACATCTCAGAAGATGACTACACAAAGGTAACAACAGATACAACAACACAGACACAGGATTGGGCTGTTTCATGGTGGACAGATATCCCGGTTAATGACGAAGCAGATTCTCGTTATGGTCAGGACGTTACAATGCAGCCTGCAACAAACAGATGGGCACACTCAACATCAGCTCTTGGTTCTTGCTACTGCGTAACAGCTAATTCTACACCTGAGCAGGCACAGGCTTGTGTAGATTTCCTTGGACTTCTTTACACAGATTCTAAGCTTGCAGATCTTTACACATTCGGTATCGAGGGTGAGGACTTCACATACGATGCTAACGGTCAGGTTACACAGACATCTGAGAAGTACAACCACTCAATGTGGGAGTCAGCTAATGCTACAATCGTTACTCCTCTTGACAACGAGCCTGCAAACAAGGCTGAGCTCTATGATGCATTCAACGGTGGTGCTAACACATCTAGCGCAGCTGGATTCAGATTTGATAAGAGCCCTGTAGAGAGCCAGTATGCAGCATGTGCTAACGTATCTGGTGAGTACGGATTCAACCTTGAGAACGGTGGTATCCCTGCATCAGACGTTGCAGCTACAATCGAAGCTTACCAGGCAGCTCTTGACGAAGCTGGTTACCAGGACGTTCTTGCTGAGTTCCAGAAGCAGTACGACGAGTGGAAGGCTTCTAAGTAATTCGTTACTTAAGAGTTAAATAGGTAGTTTAAAATTCCGGTGGGTTATCTCACCGGAATTTTTTTGTCTATTTTAAGGCTGAAATAGAATCGAAATATAAATCATTTCATTGTAAATTTACAAATATTTTCTGAAAAGGTTATACCTGTATACTATTATGGAAATAGGGTTATATTGCAGATAGTATGCGCTTAATTAACGCTTTTAAGGAGGTATTTCTGATGCTAAAGGACTTTGTTAAAACCGATCTTCCGGATGAAAAAGAAATTTCTGAAAAGCTAAAGGAGGAAAGAGCAAAGCTATCTTCCTTCCAAATGAAGATAAAAGAAGCATCACTTCCTGTAATGGTGCTCTTTGAGGGGTGGAATGCCGCTGGAAAAGGGGCAATTATTGGCAAGGTTATAAGAAATATCGATCCCAGATTCTTCAAAGTAGCTACTCTTGATAGAGAGCCAAATGAAGAAGAGAAGCGCTATCCGTTTTTATATAGATATATGAAGGAGATTCCGGAGGCTGGAAAGTTCAGATTTTTCGACACCTGCTGGATGGAAGAGATCGTGGACGGCGTAATGAATGGAGAATTGACCGACGAAGTCTACGAGCAAAGAGTGCATTCTATCAACGTAATTGAGAGGCAACTCTGCGATAATGGATACCTTGTCGTGAAGTTCTTCTTCAATATCTCGAAAAAGGAACAGAAAAAGCGCCTCGATGCTTTGCAGGAGAGTAAGGATACCAGCTGGAGAGTACAAAAAGAGGATCTTTTGCAGAATAAACATTACGAAAAATGTCAGGAGGTTTATGACAGGTATTTAAGCGATACAAACCAGTCAAGAGCACCCTGGTACATTATAGATGCCACTGAGAAGAAGTGGGCCGAGTTACAGGTTCTTCAGTTCCTTAATCAGGGAATTGATACCGCCCTAAAAAATCATTCAATGAATGTTCCGATTCTTCAAAATACTTTCCCACTTAAAAAGGTAGGAAAGCTTTCGGACATATCTCTTGCAGATAAAACCATGACGGATGAGGAATATGAAATCGAGCTTAAAGTTCTACAAAAAGAATTGAAAGACTTGAACAATAAGATATATCGTAAGAAAATCCCAGTAATTATCGCATATGAGGGATGGGATGCCGCAGGAAAAGGCGGAAATATCAAAAGAATAACAGCTGCTCTTGATCCAAGAGACTATGTTGTAGAGCCTATAGCAAGTCCTGAACCACACGAAAAGGCGCGTCATTATCTGTGGAGATTTTGGACAAGGCTTCCAAAGACTGGTCATATCACCATTTTTGACAGAACCTGGTATGGAAGAGTGATGGTTGAGAGACTAGAGGGATTTTGCTCGGAAAATGACTGGCAGAGGGCCTATAACGAGATAAATGAGTTCGAAAAGGAACTTAGCGACTGGGGAGCAGTAATCATTAAGTTCTGGGTACAGATAGATAATGAGACGCAGCTTCAGCGCTTTACTGACAGACAGAATACACCTGAAAAGCAGTGGAAGATCACGGACGAGGATTGGAGAAACAGAGAAAAGTGGGATCAGTACGAAACTGCTATCGATGAAATGATCGCAAAGACTAGTACAGAGTTTGCTCCCTGGTACATCCTTGAGTCTGTAGATAAGAAATATGCAAGAATAAAGGCTTTAAGGATTGTTATTGAACAGTTGAAGGCTGCCCTGAACAGATAAGGACGGTTTTCTTAAAATAAGACTTTTTTCGAGGGGGTTGTTATGGAGAACAACCAGGAGAAGCATGCACAGGGTTTGACCAAATACTTATCACCTCTTGGTGTGTGGGCGCTCTCATTTGGCTGTAGTGTCGGATGGGGAGCATTTATCATGCCCGGATCTACCTTTATGCCTGTGGCTGGACCAATAGGTACAGCAATTGGTTTGGCGATAGGTTCTGCGATAATGCTTATTATAGGCATGAACTATCGCTATTTGATGCATTGTTATCCTGATGCAGGTGGTACATTTATTTATACCTGTAAAGAATTTGGTTATGATCATGGCTTTTTGAGCGCCTGGTTTTTGATTCTGACTTATGTTGCCATTGCTTGGGCTAATATGACAGCACTGGCTCTGATATTTAGAAACTGCGGTGTTACCCTCTTTGAAGTGGGGCTCCATTATAATATCGCTGGGTACGAAATATATTTCGGAGAGATAATTTTCGAAATAACAGTATTCTGGCTGTGTGCACTTGTTTGCGCTAAAAGGAAGTTTCTTGCAGAGAATATGCAGATAATTCTGGCGCTATTATTGATGCTTGGAATTATAGTCATATATATTGTTGTATCTAATGCAAGCTCTGCTATGGGCGGGGCATCTATTGAGCCTTTATTCGTTCCGGAAAAAGGGATTTTTTCGCAAATAATCAATATTATAGTGCTTGTTCCCTGGGCTTTTATTGGATTTGAATCCGTTTCACATTCGGTAGAGGGCTTCAATTTTGAGGAAAAAAAGACCACAGGAATAATGATTTTCACGGTGATAACCATTTTTCTTGCCTATGTCCTTCTGGTATTCGTCGCTGTTTTCATCCATCCTGAGGGTTATAGCAACTGGTTTGAGTACTTTAAAGATCTTGGAAATAAAGTCGGACTAAGCAGTATTCCTATATTTTATGGTGTCCATAAAAGTGCCGGAAATATTGGCATAGCTTTTCTTGGATTTGTATTAGGCGCAGCTATTTTAACAGGAATAATTGGTAACATGATTGCTGCAAGCCGCCTTATGGTGTCAATGTCCAGGGAAAATATGCTTCCTAAAAGATTTTCAGAGCTGACAGAAACAGGGCTTCCTCAAAATGCCATTCAGTTTATTTTCCTTATATCCTGTGTAATTCCGTTTTTCGGAAGAACTGCAACGGGCTGGATCGTTGACGTGACTACAGTCGGTGCAACAATAGCATACGGCTTTACTTCCGCTGCAGCGTACAAGAGGGCAAAACGAGAGGGTATTGGCTTCTATGAGATGACAGGTGGACTGGGAATAGTGGCATCGCTATTTTTTGGAATGTTCCTTGTTGTACCTAATCTGTGGCTATTATCAGCCATGGCTGCAGAATCATACCTTATTCTTGCAATATGGAGCATTCTGGGCTTTATTTTCTTCAGATGGGTATTTTCTATAGATGAAGAACAAAAGCTTGGTAAATCGACCATTATGTGGATTGCAATGGTATTCGTCATTTTCTTTTCTTCCCTTATGTGGACAAGGCAAACAACTCATAGCCATGTAGAGAGCCTTTTGACTGATATTACACAATATTATAGTCAGGAGATGAGCGAGCTTGGTATTCCAATAGAGGAAAGAAATATTAAGGAAGAAGATGCTGTTTTAGCGATGGACGTTGATAAGGTCAGCGATATTCTTTTAAGCAACTCGATCATACAAATGACCCTTATTCTTGGAGCTATTGCCATTTTCTTTAACGTATATGCTCATTTGCAGAAGCGCGAAAAGAAAATAGTCAGCGAAAAAATCAAGGCTGAGGAAAATAGCAAGGCTAAGACCACCTTTTTATCAAATATGTCCCACGACATCCGTACACCTATGAATGCCATCATGGGATATGTCAATTTATCGAAAAAAGAGGATATTACGCTTCCTGAAATGAAGGAATGCATGAATAAGATAGAAGATTCAAGTAAGCATTTACTGGAGCTTATAAATGACATTCTGGAAATGAGCAGAATTGAGAATGGAAGAATTGAGCTGGCAAAGGAAGATGCAGATATTGTTCATCTGACAAATTCTGTAAAAGATCTTTTTGTGACACAGATGCAGGAAAAGAAAATCACTTTCATTGTGGACTGTATCGACATTAAAGACAGAGTAGTAATGCTCGATAAAAGCCACTACAACCGCATGTTATTAAATCTCATAAGTAATGCATATAAGTTCACACCTGAGGGTGGAGAGGTTAATGTAAGCGTAAAACAAAAGGGCGTTGCTCATAATGGGCAGGCGGATTATGAGATCAGGGTAAGTGATAGCGGAATTGGTATGTCCAGGGAGTTCGCTGAAAAGGTATTTGAGGCTTTCGAGAGAGAGCGGACCAGTACAGTCAGTGGAATTCAGGGCACTGGCCTTGGAATGGCCATAACAAAGAACATAGTTGACCTCATGGGTGGACGGATCAATGTTATAACTGCCCCTGGTGAGGGAACGATATTCGTTATAAACGTTTCGCTTCCGCTTGGTGATCTTCATAAGGCATACAAAGAAGCTGAGGGTGGAAGTTCCGGAGAAAGTGTTATAGACTTTAGGACTAAGAGAGTGCTCCTGACTGAGGATATAGAGGTAAACCGCGAGATTGCTGCCAGGTTACTTAAAAGGCAGGGATTCATGGTTGATACTGCAGAGAATGGTCAGGAAGCAGTTGATAAGGTTAAGGAATCTATGCCAGGCTATTATGATTTAGTTCTTATGGACATTCAGATGCCCGTAATGAACGGTTATGATGCCACTAAGGCAATTCGTCAGCTTGATGAAGAAAGGGGCCGTAAAACGCCAATAATCGCCATGACGGCCAATGCATTTTCCGAGGACGTTCAGCATGCTCATGATGCAGGAATGGATGCTCATATTGCAAAGCCCATAGACCCGAGGACAATGATGGATACTATAACCGAAGTTCTACTGTGGGAGGAAGAATGATAGGATTACTGGATTTTTTGGATAGTTCAAATGATATAGCGGTGGCATTAAGACTTGTTCTTGCACTTGTTTTTGGAAGCCTTGTCGGATGGGAGAGGATTTATACAAAGCACAGTGCAGGAATTAAGACCTTTGCTCTGGTAAGTCTGGGTTCAGCGGTGGCAACAGCTCTTAACATATATCTGGCTCAGATTCCTGGAATGAACGCTGATGTCAGCAGAATTCCCGCAGGCGTAGTCAGTGGAATAGGCTTTCTGGGAGCTGGAACAATACTTGTCACTGGTAGAAAGCAGATAAAAGGACTTACGACAGCTGCATCATTATGGGTTACTGCCTGCATGGGAATGGCTCTCGGCGGCGGCTATCTGATGATAGGAACAGTTTGTTTTATCTTAATAATGATTGCAAATGTGGCTCTGATGCATGTAAGTACAGCAGTTGAAGAACACAGCAAATATATGAGCATATATGTCGAGGTGGACAAGGAAGGCGGAGTTGGCAGGCTTAGCAGATGCATCAATGGCATGGGATATAGCATCAGCAGTATATCCAAGAGCAAGGAAAAAACCCTGCAGCCTTCGGATGTGGCAATTATTATTGATGTGGATCTTGATAAAAACAGACCTCACAGGGAGGTAATTACCTTCCTTAGTGAGCAGGAATTTGTAAACTACGTTGAAGAAATTTAAATGGAAGGTTGCGCAATGACCTATTTTACAAGCTTTTTTCTAGACACAGAAAAGGATATGATAGTCAGTCTCTTCAAGGATTTGGAGAGGCTGTATTATGTGCTCTCAACACCAAACCATCACACAGGGAACTTAATAAGGAATCTGGCGAAGATATGTAATCTTCCCATTTCAGAAAATGAAGAAGGCATGCTTGTCATAAAGGGCGAGGTGCCTTGTTTTGTTGATGCGGACAACAATGACATTTATGTTTTCAGGCTGGGTGACATAGATGTCGCAAATATTTATCCTGATGGCAAAGTAGAGATGAAGGCAGCAATTCCGGCTATTGCCAAGACTTTAATGAGCCAGACAAAGGATTATAAGCTGGATTTATCAAAAACAATTTTCAAAACTTTCGTAAAAAAGGATCTTAAATTCAGAGCTGATCTGCATACGCACATGAATGGAAATCTTCCGGGAGATATACTGATCGCTCTTGGAATATATCATCAGATAAGGTATCCACTTTATTATGTTAAAAAGCTGGATTTAAAGCTCACTGATGAGCAATGGGAAAAGGTAAATGCCCAGCGAGAGAAGGTTGCCAGACAGTTTGTATCCTCACAGTTAAAGGGAAAATATCTCGATAGACGAATTAACGATAATACATTTATTAATTTTGCGGATTTAATTTTAAATAATCTCGATAATGCAGAGATGAATATAGTGAAAATACGAGGTTCACTGGCTGTTATAAAGGATGGACAGGCGGTTTTCACAAATCTTGAGAAGGTTTATCTCTATCGATATGTTTTTGCAAAAGGTGTAGAAAGTGAGGAAAAGATAGAGCTTCACAGCATAAATCAGATTCCTGACGAAGATGTCAAAAACACATTGAAGCAGATGCTCAGGGACAAAGAGAGCGCAGATTACTGCAATAATACCATTTTCCAGGATAAGCTCCTGTGGATTGCCAGAAATTATAAAAGGCAGGGAGTTTGCTACGCTGAGATAAGTGATACTACACTAGTCAAAAAATATGAATCCATAGAAATGCTCAGACAGGTACATGATGTCATGCCCAAAATCTACCAGGAAACGGGTGTAATGATAAGGTTCCTGGCTGCGATTCGAAGAATTCCATTGACTATCGTAAAAGATGCGGTTACGCCTTCGAATTATCTTGAACAGAACCTTGAGGTTCTTCGTGCCACTTTCCTTGATCCTTATGTGGCTGGCTGCGACTTTGTAGGAGAAGAAATCAACGATATCATTACTTTACGTCCTGTATTTAAGGAACTTGTAAAGTTTGCTGCTATAGACCCTTCATTTGTAATCCGTGTACATGCAGGCGAAAATGACAGCCAGAAGGACAATATAGCTCATAGTATAGCCTGTGTTAAGGACTTTCTTTTGCCTGGTCAGCCTATGCCACAGATGAGACTGGGGCATGGCCTTTACTCCTATTCTCCCAGATCGAAAAAGGGAAAAGAGGTGCTGAAGCAGTTAAAAGAAAACAATGTGGTGCTGGAGTTCCAGATTACAAGTAATGTTCGCCTGAACAACCTCAATTCACTGGAAAATCACCCTCTAAAGTACTATTTAAAGCATGGTATCCGCTGTGTTCAGGGTACTGACGGAGCTGCTTTATATGGCACGGGCTCAATTGATGAACAGTTATCTCTTGCAAAAATGCTGGACCTTACTGAGGATGAACTACGTCAGATGAAGGAAGCAGAGAGTGGAATTATCGAGAGTAACCAGGCCGCCTATTCAGAAAAGAAGGCAGCGTTTTATGCAATGCTTAAGGGGCGTGACATGGGAGAGGTCCTCCTTGAAAAAATGAAGACAGTTAAGATATCCAAGAGCGTGGGCGCTGGCGTTAAAAAGATGGATACTAACGAGGAGCTTAAGGATCAGATAAGAGAGCTTCCTTGGGACAGATTCCCGGTTGTATTGCTTGGTGGAAGCTTTAATACCGAGAGCAGGTCAACCAGAGTGACAGCTGAAGGCGCTAAGCAAATGGACGCTCTGCTTGATTACCTTAATCCGGATGAAGTGGTTTTTGTTATTGGCTATAAGCTTTCAGGCTACGAGAAATATCTATTGGAGCACAATGAGAAGGGATTTAGGATTTATTCTGTTGTTCCTTCGCTCATATCCAAAAAGGAGAGCGCAAAGCTCAAAAATGCAGGGGTTAGTATTCGTGTTTCTACAGAAGCTGAGGGCATGGGAATCTATAAGAGCTTTAACTACGAAATATTCGAGAGACGTCCGTCCCTTGTTGTTGCTTTCGATGGAAATAGTGCAGCTGCCAATCTGATTCAGGAGGCAAAGAATGGAAAGGGAAAATCCGCGATCCTGATCTGGAGCCATTCAAAGACACTCCAGCAGAAGGCTCAGTCTTTGCAGGGATATATCAGTTATTTTGATGATGAAAATGATATTGTAGAGCAGACAATGCGCCTTCAGAAAAAGTACGAAAAGAAAATTCTGGAAAGCTTAAATAGATAAGATTCATTTTGATGTTAGCACAACATGATGTTATGATGTATAGACATCAAAAATTAAGGCTTTAATATTTTCCTATATGATATTAAAATCATTATAAATGTGCTTGGAGGTAGGAAAATGCTTAAAGAATACAAAATATCAGACATAGAAAACATTAAGATTCATGGGAGAACGACTGGTAAAAAGGATCCGCTTTCATTACTCTGGACGGCATCAGGCATAGAGATGAACTATAAGGGTAGTGCTCTTAGAATCAGATACAAAGCAGATTACAACGTATTTGAGCCCTGGATTAGCGTGATCGTAAATGGTGTTCGCTATCAGAAGAGACCTCTTGAAAAGGGCGTTCATGAGATTACTATCTGGAACAGTACAGAAACAGCTGCAGGAATGGAAGCACCTGTAAGAAATATCAGAATAATTCGAGATACACCGGCTATGCCCGGAGATCAGAAGACTATGATTCAAATTGAGGCGATATTTGCTGATGGAACCTTTGAGGAAATTGGCGAACCTGCAATGAGAATCGAGTTTATTGGTGACAGTATTACATCAGGAGAGGGCGGAATAGGCCCCCATGATGAGATGGACTGGAACAGTTCATGCTTTGATGTAGTAGATAATTATGCGTATATGACAGCAAGTGCGTTAAAGGCTGATTATAACGTGTATAGCCAGAGTGGATGGGGCTTTTGCTGGTCATGGTATGGAAACCCCATGGAGCGCATGCCTCTTTACTATGAGCAGATTTGTGGCATAGTTCCAGGAGATATGGCAAAAGATAACGGATTCCATGAAAAATGGGATTTTAATGGCTTTAGGCCTGATGTGGTAGTTGTTAATCTTGGCACGAATGATGTCGGAGCATACACAGATAACGGGCATTTAAACGCGGAGCAGATGAATTTTAACAATGATCATAACCGCGATGAAAAGGGCTTTATTCCTGCAAAAGATATTGAGTTTTTAAAGAAATCAGCAGTTAACTTTATAACACTTATAAGGGAGAAAAACCCAAATGCAAAGATAATATGGGCTTATGGAATGCTGGGACAGGAGGCAGAGCACATAGACCAGCAGATGAGAGAGATTCTCTCTGGCGCAGTTGAAGAATATGTTGCAAAATCCGGTGATACCAACGCATATTATGTGCAGCTTCAAGCTACTGAAGGAGATGGTTTTGGATCAAGAAGCCACCCGGGACATAAGTCACACAAGAATGCATCGGAACGTCTTGTGAAAAAAATTAAGGAGTTGGGATTTTGAAAAAAGGAATTACTAGCGTGATTTTGGCTATTATGGCCGTTTTTATGCTTGCTGCATGCAGTGAAGTATCTGAGATAAAGGATTCGCTAAAAAGCAGCAAAGAAACCCTCTCAGAGGTCAAGGAAACGGTTTCTAATATAAAAGATGGTAAAGCCTCTGTGGCCAAGGATGAGCTTAAAGATTTTGTGAATGATAAGGCGGAATCGACAGATTTTGATGAGCTTATTGACGAGGTTCAAGCCCGCGAAGAAGGACAGGGACTTCTTTCATCTACTGAGGATGTTAATCTTACAGATACAGGAGATGGTAAACACTATACCTTCACCTATGGGGATGAGGAATTCTCCGCTATTTACACGGAGGACAATTGGAAAATATTAGATTCCTACAAGATTACAAATGTCGATGATAACTATATAATCTGCCAGGCGCTCATTGATGAGCACCCTATTCATGGCAGTGACATGGCGTCGTATAGAACAGCGGAAGATATGGCGTATGAATGGCTTCAGCACAATATAGCTTATGAGATATTGCCAGATGATAATGCTATGAAGTCTCATGCGAAGGATGTGGATTTTGATCCAAAGGATCAGGGAAAAGATTTTGATGAAATTTATGAAGACAGAACCGGCAAGGAGTTCAGCCTGGATAATTTCGGATTTTAACAAAAATGCAATTCTGGTGATTACCAGGATTGCGTTTTTTTATGCTCTGTATTAACCATATTTACGCTTATGAAGGCAAAAGTACTGCCAACAGTGGAATGGTAATAACAGATATGACGGTGGTTAAAAAGGTAACCTGCGCCATTAGCTTTTCGTCGCCACCATATTCTACACAAAGCATGGTTCCTGCTGTTGCAACAGGCATAGCACTGATTATAACTGCAACGCCAAGGAGCAGCGGATCATCCGCTGTAAATGGCCTGTAGGTTGCAAAGATAATAAGCGGCGTAATAATGACTGAAATAAGAGTATAAATATACGCTTTGGCGTTTGAGAACATATCTTTAACAGGCATTTCAGCAAGGGCAGCGCCTATTACCAGAAGTGCTCCGGGAGTTGTGATTCCACCTACTATGGTGAAAGTATCTCCAAGGAGTACAGGAGGCTTAACCTGCGCAAGTGCCATGATCAGAGCAACTATGCTCGCTATCATGGCAGGAGTCAGAAGAATTGACTTCAATTTCTCTAAATAATTGGTTTTTTCTTCGTTGTTCTTTTTTTCGCTTCCACCAGTTATCATCGATACGCCAAGTGAATAGCACAAAAGATTGAAGGGCAGGTTGAACATGGTTGTGTACAGGAGTGAATCATTGCCAAAAATGGCCTGAGTAACAGGATAGCCAATGAAACCAACGTTACAGAACATGATTCCAAATTCAGCTGCGCCTCTCTGTTTTCCCTTAAATCCTAAAATAACACCTGTAATCTTTGCGAGTATATAGAGCACAAGATAGCTTGAAAATGAGACTGCAAGCAGTTTTGCAAGCTGTGGTCCTGTGGGAAAATCCTTTGCCGATGCAACAGATGCTAGTATTGTGCAGGGCAGGGAAATATTAAGTATTATTTTGCTAAGCGACGCCTTAACGGTGCGGTTCATAACACCAAATCTGGCGGCTACATAGCTGATAATCACTATTAGAAACAGCTCCACCATTTTGGCAAAGACAGGTAAAAAATTCATAATACACTCCGCTTTTTAATTAGAGTTCGTAAAGCTCTGTATATTTAGCCTCAAGGTAATCGAGGAATTCATCAGCGGAAAGGTCCTTTCCAGTGATATCCATAAGCCATTCAGAAGGAGTAAGGCGATCAGCCTTCTTAAATACATTTTCCTTCATCCAGTTATTGATAGTAGCAAAATCACCCTTTGCAACCAGTGAATTGATATCAATTTCATTCTTCATGCGGTTGTAGTAGATAGCATTGTACATATTTCCGATTGCGTAAGCAGGGAAATAACCAAATCCAAATGTCCAGTGTACATCCTGAAGTACGCCGTCTCTATCGCAATCAGGCTCGATTCCAAGGTATTCCTTGTATTTCTCGTTCCACATCTTTGGAACATCATCTATAGCGAGATCTCCGTCTAAAAGAGCCTTTTCAATCTCATATCTGATGATGATATGGAATGTGTAGGTAAGCTCGTCAGCTTCTGTTCTGATAAGTGAAGGCTCAGCTATGTTAAGGGCTTCATATAGCTCGTTTTCTGAAACACCTTTCATTACCTGAGGGAATACTTCACAAACCTTGGGATAGATCAGATGAACGAATTCCTTAGATCTGCCGATTCTGTTCTCGTACATTCTGGAAACAGACTCATGCATTCCCATGGTTTTTCCGCCTGTAATGAAGTGCTCATAGTTCTCTCTGGGCTGAAGACTGTCAAACAGAGCGTGTCCACCTTCGTGAACTATTGAGTAGATGCTTCCTGCAAAGTTTGTAGGATAGTAGTGAGTTGTTACGCGGGTGTCATCCTTGCCAAGGCCGCTTGTAAAGGGGTGCTCAGATGTTGTGAATGCACCTCTTTCAAGGTCAAAATTCATTGTCTCAAGGAGCCATCTTGCCATCTTAGCCTGCTGTTCGTCAGTAACCTCTATGGACATGAAGTCTCTGCGGATCTGCTTTTTGCTATTCATGATTTTCTTAAGAAGAGGAATGAGTCTTTTCTTGCACTTTTCGAAGCATTCATCGATCTTTTCAGAAGAAATGCCTGCTTCATAATCGTCAAGAAGCTCATCATAGACAGTCTTTGTAGTTCTGTCGGTTCTAAGAGCTACAATCTCCTTGTTGATATCGCGAACCTTTGTAAGGGATTCCTTAAACATTGAGAAATCAGAAGCATTTCTGGCATTTGACCAGTCTACAAATGCTTTGTTGTAAGTAAGGGAGATCTCCATCTGCTTCTCAGCAGTGATATTCTTGCGCTTCATATAGTTGCGATGAAGCTGCTCTGCCATAGCTCTATCGAATTCTTCAAGCTCATCCTTATGCTCATAAAGGTATTCTGCAGCCTCGATGAACTTTTCGTCTTTCTCGAGCTTAAATGCCTGGTTTTCCATGAACGCAGTTACTTCACCCTGCTCCTCCATACCTTTAATAGGGCAGATGGTTTCCTGGTCATAGCTGAGAACAGCTGCTGCATGTGCGTAAATGGCAGCTTCTTTCTCTATATTTCTAACTAATTCAAGCTTTTCCTGTGTTGTCTGATTCATATATAGTACCTCTTTCTTCCAACCGTGGAATTATTAGGAGATTGCCCACAGGCTGAACATTTATTCCGAATTTAATCGTACTCAATCATTTTATAATAATCCGTAGTAAATGCAAGGTTTCTGCATCGAGGGATTAAATAAATTCACTTCGTCTTAACCTTCTTTACTCCACTCCACTTCGAATAGGTGGTCTTGCCCTTTGAGATCTTATAGGATCGGACTCTGACATAATAGGTTTTCTTGGACTTAAGCTTTTTGATGGTAGTCTTAGTCTTTTTATTTCCCTTGTAGGTGTTGAGTGTGTACTTCTTAAACTTCTTGTCTGTTGAATATTGAAGCTGGTAGCCACTTACAGATGAAACCTTCTTCCATGAGGCTGTAAAGCTCTTTTTGCCCTGCTTAGGCTTTGAAAGGGATGGCGTTTTAAGCTTTGAGGTCACTATCTCATTTTTCTCTGTTTTTGAGGTTCCTTCTTCAGAATCATCCGCATCGGAATCATCAGATTTCATGCCTTTCTTTGTTATGGTAAAGCTTACGGATACACTACCACCATAATTGCCATGACCTGTCACATAAACATATCCTGTTCCTGCACGATTATTGTTACCATAAGCAATCGTATAATCCGTACCATCAGTAAGTGTTTTTCCATTGCAGGTTACTGTTACGACCGGTTCTACAGCTGAGCCATTATACTCATATCTTTCTTTATCCAGTTTGACCATACTCTTGGTTATGGCTTTGGGGCTGATATAGAAAACTCCTGTTATTGTGCCTGTGTAGTTGCCAATACCTGTGACCTTATAGTATGCATAGCCAACGTCAGTATTATCGCTATAGCTCATGGTGTAATCCACATTTTCGACAAGAGTTTTAGAATTATATGTGATTACTGGCTTGGGCTCAATAGGCTCCCCTGTATACTCATTATCAAAATCCATGCTGCAATCAGCGTAATAAAGACTATATCTATTCACCTTTACAGAGCAAGTAATTGTCTGCCCTGTATATGAGCTTACAGCCGATAAAGTTATATTACCGGCTCCTGTTGCTGTAAGCGTATTACCGGAAATCGTCGCAGGAGAATCAGAAGAAACAGTAACTGCTGAATTAAGTGGCATAGGAATAGGCAGATTCCAGTAGCTTGCCTCGCCATAATATACCATTTCTGCCAAATCTGACAGATCCAGCGTGTCCCCAGGATAAATTCCACGAGAAGTATTGGCCTCCTTAAATCCGAGGGAGGCAGTTAACTTTGATTTCTCCACATCAATCATGAGTGTTTTACTGCCATTTGTCACAGTTGTGACAGTAGTAGAGCCTGTTGGTGATCGGAATTCCTGCACCCAGAAATGCTTACCTCCACGTATTACGTGTCCTATTCCAACTGCGGTAACGCTATCTGAAAGCATATTCCTTCTGTGTCCCTGTCCACTATAGTATTCATCTTCCTCTTTCCATGCCTCAAAAACACTGTCAGCAGTTGTAAAACCAGCAGCTATATTCTCCGCTGCAGCATAATGCGAATATGCAGTAAAACAACGTGTTCCATTTGGTCTGGCATGATCATAGTAAACAGAAATCTCCATAGCCCTAAGCATGGCTGCCTGCTCAAGATTATAATCATATGTAAGTGCAGGAAGCGTTCCGCACTGAACCTGCGTAGTATTGCCTTCATTCCAATACCATGCGGTTCCACTTGTTCTGAACGCATTTATTTTGTTTATCATCTGCCTCGCACTTGTCTGCTCGTATGTGCCTGTCACAGGAAGTGAAACAGTTTCGACAGCACTTGCCTTAACTGGGAAAAGCGCCAAAACCGCAGCAGCTGCGCAAACAGAGGCCTTTAGTGTAAATTTACTTATAAGAGTGGAAATTTTCATGAATTCATCCCCCGAACTTTATCTTCTTCTGCTATTTTAATTGATTTTGCCGGAAAAAATAGCTCATTTCCGAAATTTAATAATTTGATTCAGAATAATATTGTCACTACCGACATGACAAATATATCCATATATCGTTATTATATTGACATTCATTCGTAATAAATTGTATTATTTCAGCAATATAAAACTGTAGGGAGGTGCCGTATGATAATCCAAGACATTGATAAGGGCAAGGAATTTGACTGGGGCAAAACGTCAAAGGACTATGCAAAATACAGAGATATCTATCCCCAGGAGTTTTATGATTATATCCTGAATCTGGGCTGTTGTAAGGATGGCCAGAACGTACTGGATATCGGTACCGGAACCGGTGTACTTCCCAGAAATATGTATAAATATGGCGCAAAATGGACAGGAACTGACATCGCTGAAAATCAGATCGCCCAGGCAAAAGAACTCGCCAAAGAAGCCGGAATGGATATCAATTTCTTCACTTCAAGGGCAGAAGAAGTATCTTTCCCTGATAACACTTTTGATGTCATTACATCATGCCAGTGCATCTGGTATTTTGACCACGATATTACAGCGCCTAATTTTGCAAAAATGCTAAAGCCTGGTGGCAAATTCCTTATTTTATATATGGGATGGCTTCCCTATGAAGATAAAATTGCAGGGAAAAGCGAAGAAATCATCTTAAAACACAATCCCAACTGGACTTCCTATGGCGATACCGTTCACCCTGTATGGGTGCCTGATCAGTATTTATCGCATTTTACTCTGTTATCCCGTAATGAGTTCAGAGTGGATATTCCCTTCTCAAGGGAGGGCTGGCATGGAAGAATGCGAGCTTGTAGAGGAGTTGGGGCTTCAATGAATCCTGAAGCCATCAAGGCCTGGGATAAGGAGCACATGGAAATGCTTGAAAAAGAGGCTAATGAGAGCTTCATGGTAAAGCATTATGCGTCTATAGCTGAATTAAAGGTCAATAAATAAAGTGCTACCGCATAATAAATGTGATATAGTTAGTAAAAGGCAAAGATGCTATTAATGGTGTCTTTGCCTCTTTTTATTTAATTTTTTGGAGGTTTGTGATGAAGCCGATAATTGGAGTAATGCCCCTTGTTGATGAGAAAAAAGACAGTTTATGGATGCTTCCCGGGTATATGGATGGAATAACCGAAGCAGGCGGAATACCTGTCATGTTTCCTGTTACAGATAATCCAGACGATATAGAACAGCTCCTTCAAGGAGTTGATGGCATTTTGCTTACAGGAGGACATGATGTAAATCCAGCTATATACGGCGAAGCCCCGATAGGAACTAATGTTGTTCCATGTGATGAACGAGACCGCATGGAATCAGAGGTGCTAAAACAGGCCCTGGAAAAAGATATCCCTGTACTTGGAATTTGCCGCGGAATCCAGTTTCTTAATGCATTTCTTGGCGGAACGCTGTACCAGGATCTTCCAGCTCAGCGTCCATCTGACACAGAACACCATCAGACTCCGCCCTATGATGTACCAGTCCATAAGGTAAATATTCTTGAAGAAAGCAGCCTTTATAAGCTTTTGCAGGAAAAAACAATAGCGGTTAACAGTTACCACCATCAGGCAGTAAAAGACCTTGCTGACAGCCTGAAAGCTATGGCATTATCCGAAGATGGACTTGTAGAGGCCATAGAGATGCCAGAAAAGCGCTTTGTCTGGGCAGTTCAGTGGCATCCGGAATATTCATACAAAGTGGATGCTAACAGTGTAAAGATATTTAAAGCTTTTATGGAAAATTGTTACTGATTTTTTCTATTTCACTGCAATTCAGGAACTTAGGCTACTAACTAGTCATTTGAATGCAAGATATGAAGCCTCAAGAACGGATTATGAAAAAAGTCTTAATGGATAAAATTCATTGAGACTTTTTTATTTTGTGTTGTTATGGTAGTTGCGGAAAACCTAGACGTAATACAAACGGCTAGAAGAAAAGATTTACGACAAATGGATATTAGCAATACGAAGTGGATGGAGGTCAGCTATGAGCGAGAAAATCTATGGTTATGCAAGGGTTTCAACACGTGATCAAAATGAGGACAGGCAGATATTTGCATTGGCGGAAATGGGGGTTCCATTAGAAAATATCTATTTGGACAAGTTGTCTGGCAAGAATTTTGAACGCCCACAATACAAGAAATTGTTAAAGGTGCTGGACGGAGATTCTGTGTTATTTATTAAGTCTATTGATAGGCTTGGTCGTAGTTATCGTGATCTTAGTGAACAATGGCGTATTATTACAAAGGAGAAGGGCGCAGATGTTGTAGTTATCGATATGCCTATTCTTGATACTAGAAAGGAAAAGGATCTCTTGGGGACATTGATAAGCGATCTTGTATTAGGACTCTTCCCTTATACATTGACCTCTAAGGCAAAAACATTTTTAGAGCAGCATGATGATCTGTTCCCTAGTAAAGGGACGATTGATTCTTCACTTATTGATAATAGTTTGGACTATCGACAGATACTCAAAAATGAAAGCAAATATGGAGACAAGTTGTATAGCATATCTGAAGGTGGAGTTGTTGAAATATGGGAAGAGACCATTGATGATAATAGGTACTTTACTACTATAAATCTTAGTGATGGTGAGCAGCAGTATATAGTATTCTATAACGGTGAATTAGATGGAGTATACAAAGACAGCTATGTTAATGCAGTTGGTTTGCCATTAGGAACATCATATTTTGATAATTCTGAAGGTGGAACAACTAGTGTTGTTATACTTGCTGGATGTAAAGTCGAACCTTTGGACTAAATATTTTAATAAATCGAAGAAGTCAAGTGTATACAAGAAATTCAGAACAATTTTGAATGAGTGATAAAAGAACTCTTCTAAGGGTTATTTAGTAAAAGGATTATTCCAGACGGAATAGTCCTTTTTACTGGAATCTGAATAGCATAAATTACATAGAGTAGAAGCTAATATAGTTAGGTCTAAGAGAAAAATCTTGACTGCAAAATAGTAATATGATAATTTAACTTCTGCACGTTTTGTGTAGGTAAATCTTCGTGGAATTTCTTCCACATGATTCCCAATTTTTAACAATATAATGCAGTAATAGTCGGAATCTGTGGTCTTTTACCCTCTTTTCGGCTAGAATAGGAGGAGAGTAATTGAAAAACTATGATGAATTAACCTTTGCAGACAATTTTATGTTTTGCAAAATCCTTGAGGAAAACGAGGATTTATGTAAAGAAATGACGGAGCTAATCCTAGGGAGGAAGATTGGCAATCTTGTTAAGGATCCGGTTACAGAAAAAGCCATAAAACTTACGCCTGATGGCCATGGTATAAGGTTTGACGTTTATTTCGAGGATGATAATAAAAGGATTTATGACATTGAGATGCAGACTTCGAAGAAATCAGAATTGCCAAAGAGAAGTCGCTATTATCAGGGGATGTTGGATTTGAATTATCTTAAATCCGGCAAAAGATATAAGGATTTACCAGATAGCTATATCATTTTTCTATGTACATTTGATTGTTTTAATCGAGGCTACCATAAATATAGTTTTGATCCAACCTGTAAAGAGGACAATTCTATCAAACTAGATGATGGCACTAATCGTATATTCATATGTGCTGGTGGTGATAAAAATGATGTATCACCGGAGTTGGCTTCATTTATTGACTATTTAACTGGGGTGGTTAGTGATAACTCCCTTGTACAAGATTTAGACAGTAAAGTACGCGAAGCACGAGAAGATAAGAGGTGGAGGGCAGAATATATGACATTTCAGGATATGCTGTATGATGAATATGATCGAGGAGTAGATGAGGGCGAGCTCAAACTGTTGGTAAAACAGGTGCTCAAAAACAAGCAGAAGAATCGGGATGTTGCTGAAATAGCAGATGCTCTTGATACGACAGAGGATACTGTTCGTGAAATACTGGAAGTCGCAGAAAATTATGCGCCAGAGTATGATGTCGACAAAATAGTAGAAGCTATTCTTGAAAAAAGAGAGAATGAAGAATCTGATACATAAGGATAGAATATGAGACTAGAAAGTCTGAATATTGAACAGGTAGAGAACATCTACAACGAGAGGATGTCGGTCGACTTTCCTGCAGATGAGCTTCGGCCGCTTAGGATAATCATTTCAACCATTGAGAAGGGAATGTGTGATTGTTATGGCCTTTATGACGGGAATGAGTTGATCGGCTACGCTTTTCTCCTTAAGAAGGATAACAGTTTTATGCTGGATTATCTGGCTATAAGTCCTGAACATAGAAATAAAGGTATCGGTGCCAAAATGCTTAAAATGCTAAAGGAGCACTATGCTGATGCTGACACGGTCCTTCTTGAAGTTGAGGATCCTGATAAGGCTGAAACTGATGAGGATAGGGATTTACAGTCAAGACGCAGGGCCTTTTATCTTAGAAATGGCTGTACAGACACCGGGCTTAGGATGAAATGCTTCCAGGTACCGTTCCAGATTCTGGTGCTTGGAAATAGTAAATGTAGGGATATAGATAGTTTGCGAGAGCTGTATGTATCATTTTACAGGATGATTCTTCCTAAAGAGGTTTTTGAAAGAAATATAGCTGAATGACAGCATGATTATATTGTCAGAAATCCGTATTTGGGGGCTGGTTTATGGAATTTTGACATATTTGGGGTAATATTCCCCAAAAATAGAAATGTAACAAAAGAATATTTGAGTTTTGGAAATATAAGGCTTATTTTGAAAAATTGGTACCCATTTCATGATGTGAAATGGATGCCATTTTTTATAGAGAGGTCCCTATTTCCAAAATGCATGCAGCATATCTAAATATAGATAAGAGAGTAACAATATTTGGTTTAAAATGGGTGCTAAATTTTTAAATACCCCCGTATTTTTCCCAAAACCACTAAGTCCGCAAAATGATTGGAAAAATATGGGGCAAAATAGAAATTTGGTACCCAATATACGCAAAACATCCACGCATAAGCTCAAAACATCCACGCATAAGTTCAAAACAGGCAAGTAAAAGCATAGCTGCATAGCAAAACCGCCATCCAAAAATATTCATTTTCGGATGGCGGTCTTTATTTCGACCTTAATGCACAAACTCGAAGCTCTTCAGAGCGCCGGTTCCGGTACCAACAAATGTCAGGTACAGAGCGTGAACGCCTGAGATAGGAGCGAAGGAGCAGTTCCACTTTGTCCAGATGTTCTGGGAGTTCACTTCGATTTCACCAAGAACTTCGCCGTCCCAAGCTGTCTTAACCTGGAACTTACCGTTAAGGTAGCCTCGTGTCCAGATGTTAAGACCAGTAACATTCTTCAAATCGAAATACTTGAAGCCTGCTGTTGAGCCATTCTCGATATATCTGATATATCCGATCTCATGATCTCCATCACCACCGTCCTGAACGACTCTGGGCCCGGGCTTGCCTACATACATAGCATGTTCAGGTGTAAAGAGGTTGCAGACAATATATGCAGGATATTCGCCTACATCAGTCAAAGGACCGCCGTTTAAGCCACAGGATGTGATTTCAGGCTGGATTATGCTTCTGTCATCTCTAAATGAGAGCTTCTCGGCACATCCCTGTCTGCTGTACCAGGTGTTGTTGGTGTGACGATGATAGAAGATATACCAATCATTTTTAATCTGTACCATGCTTCCGTGGTTGTTGGCGCCGCTTGCCATAGGCATATCTGCGGGCTTGTAGGAATCAATGTGAAGGTCACAGTTGCTGACAATGACGCCACCGTAGGTAAAAGGACCCTCAGGTGAGTCAGATGTAGCGTAGCAAAGCTCATGCATAACTTCTGAAGAGTAGATAAAGAAGTATTTGCCATCCTTCTTTCGAATGGAAGGAGCTTCAAAGAAAGCATGTCCTTCATAAGGTGTTCCCTGGCTGTAGCAGTTGCCGGGAGCCACGATTACAGGAGCCTTTTCTACTGTGAGCATGTCTTCTCCAAGAACTGTGAGCATTGCGCCATGACGGCTCTTGTCGCCCTGTCCGCAGAAGCCGGTAAACAAGTATGTTTTGCCATTTTCTGTAAGGACGCCGGGATCGAACTGAGGCTCATCGCCATCCTTTTCACCAAGCTTTGTTCCGTCCGGATAATGTACATAGCCAAGGAATTCATATTTGCCAGCAGGTGTGTCGCAAACTGCAACAGACACTATGGAAATCTTATCAAGTACATAGTACAGATAATAGCGACCATCAGGGCCTACAGTAACATCAGGCGCATACAGACACATATGACCATCCTTGTTTAAAGGATCAGCTGTTTTGGGATAAATAACACCCTCATAATGCCAGTTGCCGAGGTCATTTACAGGAGCTGACCAGCATACATAGTCTCCAAGGCAGAAGGTTTCGCCATTGTAAAGGTCGTGAGAGCCGTAAACATACACTCTGTCGCCAAATACGTATGGCTCGCCATCAGGAATATACTCCCATGAAGGAAGGTAAGGGTTAACTGCCTGCTTTTTACCAGTAATACCAAGGCGAATGCCGCCCTCGTGAGCAGTTACAGCTCCTCTGCCGTCAAAAATCATTTCTGCTTTGTTCTCATCAGTATAGGGCTCCCAGGTAGGAAGTTCCTCGCCGTTCCAGCCTTTTCCGTTAGGATTGCCTGTCTTGATGAAGTTTGCGAACATGTCGCACATCTGTCTTGCCAGGTCGAAATGACGGCCCTTCAAAGGTCTCCAGCATTTTGAAAGTGATTCAAAGAAAAACCACAGATCAACTGAATGGAAGGTTCCGGGATGATCATCACCGGGCATATCAGGATCAAATCTATAGTAATAGAAGTTCTGCTTGCTTCCATTTTTCTTAGCATCAAGGAATGCATCCTTAACAGATCTTTCAACTATGCTCTCGCCATTTTCAAGGAATTCATCTGAAGTATTTCCGGATAAAACAGGAGCATTAGCGCATTTACCGGCAACAAAGTTCTCAACAGCGTCGTTATCGCAGAAAACACCATCCCTGATGGGGAACATACGAGGATGAGTCGCAACATATTCACCATATTTTCCACGAAGATAGAAAGCGTCAAGGCCTCTTGCTTCTTCAAGGTTCTTTACGCCCAGGAATTCAAAGAAATCCTCGCCTCGTTTTTCTGCCTCAGAGAGTGAGATGGGCTTGAAAATATCGGCGCCCTCGTCAGGATGTCTGATAATTCCGCTGAAAATGCAAGCGCCCTTAACAATATCGAAATTGTCCTTGCAGGTGAGCTGATGCATTGTACTAGAACCACCAGCAGACTGACCTGCGATTGTAATACGGTCAGGATCACCACCAAAGGCAGCAATATTTCTGTGAACCCAGTGAAGGCCTGCCTTCTGGTCAAGAAGTCCGAAGTTTCCGGGTGCGTCCTTGGCTTCAGCAGTAATCTCGGGATGAGAGAGGAATCCGAAAAGTGCAAGACGATAGTTGACACTAACGACGATTACACCGCGACGAGCAAGCTTTTCTCCATCGAATTCCATCTCGGCAGTGTAACCCCACTGAAAACCGCCGCCAAAGAACCATACAAGGACAGGGAGCTTCTCATCTGCCTTCTTGGCAGGTGTCCATACATTGAGGTAAAGGCAATCCTCATCCATTGCTATTTCAGGATCTACATGCCATTCCTTGCAGTAAATATCTGTGCCAAGGCCGGGAGTATCCTGAACAGAAATCGGGCCATATTCATAGGCATTGAGGACGCCATCCCAGTCTGCTGCAGGCTGAGGAGCGCGCCATCTGTTTTTACCAACTGGCGGTGCTGCGAATGGAATACCCTTATATACCGTTACTCTGGGATCAGAGCCCGGAAGACCCTGAACCATACCGTTTTCAACGGCCGTTTTTCTAAGCATAGAAATACCTCCTAATAACGTAAAATCCAGTCAAATACGTTTAAATTTAGTCTGTAAGTATGATTTTAATGATGGGCGATTTACATGGTCTATTCCATTATTGCTTTTTTGTGTTTAAAGATTGCTAAATACAGCGCAATTTGTGAAATGAAGTCAGCAATTAGTTTGTGGAATGGTAACAGTGGATTTTTTATAATTTTGTATGGGCTGAAAATGTGAAATGGTGAGTCACATAGCCTAAATTTCTTATGGAGAGGTGTTTTTGGAGGGCAAAATTTAATGATCATGGACATGATGGCTGCGGAGATATTTGAGAATATCGAAATCGCAAAAGATGTAAAAAGCTTTAACGAGCACAACCCTGTTATGACACAGAGATTTGGAGCGGATCCTTATGCTCTTGTCTATGACGGAAGAGTTTACCTTTATATGACAGGTGATGCGCCTACTTATAATAAAAATGGCGAAATTGAGGAAAACACATACGGCAATATCAATACTATCAATGTGATTTCATCTGACGATCTGGTGAACTGGACTGATCATGGAACAATCTATGCTGCCGGAGATAAGGGCGCAGCTAAGTGGGGAGCAAATTCATGGGCACCCGCTGCAGCGTATAAGAACATTGATGGAAAGGACAAATTCTTCCTTTACTTTGCAAATAATGGTAATGGAATAGCAGTTCTTACAGCTGACAGTCCTGTAGGACCTTTTACTGATCCACTGGATGCTCCGCTCATTTCAAGGAACACGCCAACCTGTGCTGAGGTAACATGGCTATTTGACCCGGCTGTTCTGATGGATGATGACGGTAATTCTTACATATATTTTGGAGGTGGAGTTCCATCTCCCGACAAAGCAGCTAACCCGGGTACAGCCAGGGTGGCAAAGCTTTCTGACGATATGATCAGCCTTGATGGCGATCCTAAAGTGATTGCGGATGTTGACTATCTTTTTGAGGATTCGGGAATAAACAGAGTGGGGGATAGCTATTATTACTCTTATTGCTCGAATTTCAGCATGACACCTGAAGCAGAGAAGGAACTTGGCTTTTCTGAGGGAGAGATAGTCACAATGGTTTCAAAGGATCCGATGGGACCTTTTGAAATGTATAAGCCGGTTCTTAAGAATCCGGGTTACTTCTTTGGTCTTGGAGGTAACAACCACCACTGTATGTTTGAGTTCAAGGGTCAATGGTATATTGCTTATCACACCAGAATCCTTGAGGAGGCAATGGGTATTACCAGTGGATATCGTAGTACAAGCATTGACCAGCTTAACCTGGATGAGAATGGTGGCCCTTGCAAATCTGAGGCTACCAGACAGGGTGTTAAGCAGGTAAAGCCATTAAATCCGTACAACGAAGTTATGGCTGTAACAATGGCGAATTCTTCTGGAGTAACTACCAGACAGAACGGTCCTGATGCAGTAAGATACGGCTCTGGTGAGATGATCCTCACTGGAATTCAGGATGGAAGCTGGACCTGCGTAGAGGGTGCACAGTTTGAATATGGCAAGCCCCTGGGACTTGAAGTAAATGTACGAGGCAGGGGAAATGGTGCTATAAAAGTTAGCCTTGATTCTGTGGATGGCGAGACTATTGCATATATTCCGGTGAAAGCGCCTGGAAGAGACTTCACCACTATTGAAGTTCCGGTTGAATGTGAATTTTCCGGAAAACACGATGTTTACTTTACATTTATGGGGGACAATTACGAGCTCCTTTCATGGAGATTTTTAAAATGATAAATGAGAAGATATCATCAAAGGTTTCTATATGTGATGTAAATCCTCTTATTCCAATGGACTATCCGGATCCGGATGTTATCAGGGTTGAGGATACATATTATATGGCAAGTACAACTATGCACTTTTTTCCCGGTTGCGAGATACTAAGGTCCTATGACCTTTTGCACTGGGAACATGCTGCATATGTGTATGATCGTTTAGATAGTACAACAGCACAGCGCCTTGAAAATGGAGAAAATATCTATGGAAAAGGCATGTGGGCGCCATCTTTAAGAAGGCATAACGGGTGTTTTTATTTGAGCTTTTGCGCAAATGACACAGGAAAAACCTATCTTTATACTTCAGAGAAGATAGAGGGACCCTGGGAAAAGCACAATATAGAAGGCTTTTATCATGATGGTAGCCTTTTGTTTGACGAGGACAGAGTTTTTATTGCTTATGGAAATAGGGAGATAAAGCTTCTGGAGCTCGAAAGCGACTTAAGTGGTCCTAAAAAAGGTGGCTTAAGCAGAACAATTATAAAAGAGGAAAATAATCATTTCCTTTCATACGAAGGATGCCATTTATATAAAATTCATGACAAATACTTCGTTTTCCTCATCCATTCAAGACCTGACAGATGGATGAGAACACAATGCTGCTTCTGGGCGAATTCACTTGATGGTGATTTCAGAGGCGGAGAAATCTTATGCGAAGATATGGGATATTTTGGACAGGGAGTTGCTCAGGGAGGTATTGTTGATACTCCTGACGGCAGATGGTTTGCTGTACTTTTCCAGGATAGAGGCGGCGTTGGAAGAACTCCGGTACTTTTACCTCTCAAATGGAAAAACGGACTTCCTGTAATAGAAGAGCATGGTAATTTACCTCTTGAAATGGAGATAAAGAGCACTAGACCCGATCACGAATATCTGCCACTTGCTGGAAGTGATGATTTCAGTGTTTTTAAGCTTAATGCACTGGATGCTGACCGCAGAAAAGTAACTGATTCAAGCTATGATTCCTTTGGAATGAAGAGCTTTTGGCAGTTCAACCATGAACCTGTGCTTGATCTGATCAGCCAGGATGTTAATAAGAGAAAGCTCCTTATAAAAACCGGAGAAATCTGCTATAAGTTTGATGCATCCAAAAACACTTTGACACAGAGAATGACGCTTCCGAGAAGTAGAGCCAGTGTAGTAGTTGATGGTGCACTTCTTAATGCTGGCGATAGAGCAGGAATAGCAATTCTTTGCGAGAATTATCTGTATCTTGCTCTTGAGAAAAAGGCTGATGGAATGGCAATCGTGCTTGTATCGAAGGAAGATGATAAGGAAGAAGTCCTCTGGTCAAGCAATGAGATGTCCGAAGGACCGCTTGAATTCAGGGTAGATGCTAATACATTTGCTCCTGTGGGAAATGCTACAGTCTTTTATCGCAGAGTATCGGAGGATAAATTTAAGGCACTTCCTTTTGCAAAAAGTTTGAAATTCACATTGGGACATTTTGTTGGATGTCGTTTTGCGCTTTTTTGTTTTAGCACACAAAAAAGCGGCGGAACCGCCGCTTTTTCTAACTTCAAGTATGAAGTTTATTAATTAAGTAACAGGTGTTATATAGCCTGCACGTTGTCATCCGGCCTCATTGCTTTGCTATATGCGTCTTCTCCACAGTGGAAGAGAGCTCTGTAATCGCCGGGTGTACAACCCTTCTTGGTCTTGAAGGTTCGGTTAAAGGTTGAAATACTTGAAAATCCTGACTGAAGTGCTACATCTGTGATTGACAGATCGTTCTGAGACAGGAGAATCTCTGCGGCTTTCAGCCTGCGACCAACCAAATAGTCATAAAATGTAGTATCCATGTACTCTTTAAAGAGTCTTGTGAAATGGAATTTGGAGAAACCGCTGAATTCAGCCACATCATCAAGTGACAGATCTTCAGTGTAGTGCTCATCAATGTATTCCAGAACGCCATTTAACCTTGTGAAGTAGTCTCTTCTCTTATTAGGGCTGCTCTCTGTAAAGAGATGAATCTGGCTAAGCTGGCATCTGGTAAGAAGTGTAAACGCTTTTAACAGATTGGAGTAAATTGAGAATTCATAGAATTCTGTAAAATGGAAATATTCATTCCAGATCTGTGTAAATAAGTCATAAACTTCGCTGTATACGGGAGCATAGCTCTCGGGAGTTACGTGAATACATCCGTTTTTAACAAAAAGCATACCGGAATAATCCTTGATAGGAGTAAAAAAGTCTACATTGAAAAGGCAGACAAATCTTGCTCCTGAGGAAGGTGCCTTGAGTGTATGCATTTTGCGGGGGGATATCATAAAAATTTCACCTGGAAGTATATGATAAGAAGTATTATCAACTTCAACATCGTAATAGTTCTCTATAGGAATGATTACCTCCATGGCATCATGCCAGTGCGCAGGGAAATCCATTATTTCGACGTTATACCAAATTCTTACAGAGGTATCCTTGGCAAAGATTGAATTTTCTTTTTCAGCAACCAAAACTCTGTTTCGGAAGTCTGAATTCTGCTCATAGAAATTGAGATCCATTCGGCTTGTTCTTGTTTTCATACTCTAATCCTCTAAATGAAAATCAATAATTGATAATTTTGCGCAAAAATTGCTAAAAGCAATCTGTGCAATTACAAACTCTACCATATATTGCTTGTTATTACAAATGAAAACGTACATTTTATGCGGGTTTGTGAAATATATCCAATTTTGAGAGTGTAATTTTGGCACCATAAGCGCAAGAAGTGAGCATCAGTTAGCAACATTTCGTGAGAAAAATGATAGAATAGTGATGTGCTCATTTTGCTATTATGAAGAAGATATGTAGAAATTATAAATAAAAAATTAACTCCAGAATGGTTGACATATTGTTGATTGTGAAATGTGCACAAAAAATAATAGTCGAATTTGGAGACTGTAAAGCAATAAGCGCACAAGCAAAAGCAAAATGTGATAAGCATGTAAAGCTATTTGGAGATAAGCTAAAGTAACGACGAAGCTTTTACGCCTTTTCGCAAGAAGTGACAATTAGTAAGGAGTGCTTCATGAAAAAAGACGATCTCATGAACAAATCAAAAATAATAGCTTTAACAATCGCTTCATCAGTAGCAATATTTGCAGCAGGATGCGCAAATAGCGCAGAGGTTGCAGGAAATACCGCAGAAACAGAGGCTTCGGTAAGTGAAGAAGCCGAAGCGGAGGATACAGCAATAACTGATAATTCAGCTGAGGAGACATCAGAAGAGGCTGCAGAAGCTGATGCAGATGCAGAAGATAGCGCTGATACGACTGATCAGGCTGCAGAAGAGATTGAAGAACAACTTCCTATATTAAAGGATTGTGTTGAGCAAAAAATGGGTTGCAGATTCGGATGCGCAATAACAGGGCAGGAGCCTTGGGATGTTAAGCTCTGGAATCTGGTTACAGAACAATTCAACTGTGTAACCCTTGGAAATGAGCTAAAGCCTGATTCACTTTTTGGATATAGCAATGCGAAATGTCCTGGAACGGAAGAAGTTGAGCTTAATGGTGAAACAATAACAGTTCCGGTTCTGAACTTCAAAAATCCAGAAAAGATCTTAAATAAGATACTTAAATGGAATGAGGCTAATCCGGACAAAGCATTGCAGGTTAGAGGGCATGTTCTTCTGTGGCATTCACAGACACCTGAGTGGTTCTTTCATGAAGATTACGATAAGGAAAAACCTTATGTAAGCGCTGAGGTGATGGACAAGCGTCAGGAATGGTACATAAAGTCAGTACTTGAACACTTTGTGGGCGAGGACAGCGAGTACAAGGATCTGTTTTATGGATGGGATGTGGTTAACGAAGCAATATCTGATGCCACTGGAACATACAGAACGGATACAGAGAGACCTGATGAAGACCTTTTACAGGACACTCATGGAGGCAACTCCAGTTGGTGGCATGTATATCAGAATGAAAGCTTCATTATTAATGCATTTAAATATGCAAACAAATATGCACCTGAATCTCTCGAATTGTATTACAACGATTACAACGAATGTGATGCTAAAAAGAGAGCTGGAATTATAGAATTGCTCACGGCTGTTAAAGAAGCCGAGGGAGCACCAGGTGAGGGAACACGAATTACCGCAATGGGAATGCAAGGACACTACGGTATAAACGGTCCCACAAATGCAGAAGTCGAAGCGAGCGCTAAAGCCTACGGAAAAGTAGTAGGAAATGTTCAGATCACAGAATGGGATATGAGCGCCAGCGATGAGTTCGACAGTGCAGATCCCGATCTTGTAACAAAGGAATATGAGAATCAGAGAAAGATGTATAACCTTCAGTATTATGGTCTTTTCGCTGCTCAGAATTCCGGAGATGTGAAAATCACAGGTATTACTTTTTGGGGAACAATTGATAAGTATTCCTGGCTACAGTTCAGATCGAATGTTGGTGGTGGAAACAAGACAGGAGCGTCACAGTGCCCGCTACTATTTGATAACAACTACGAGCCCAAACCTTGCTTCTATGTATTTACGCAAACAGAATAAGGGCTCTGGGGGATAACATGAAAAAAAATACCAAAACATTACTAATTCTTCTCGGTGTGGTTGCTGTAATTACACTGATCTGTGTACTTCTCTCAATGAGAGGTATCGAAAACTTCAAAGATAAGTATGAGGGTTCAGACCTTACAACAGAAGTTGAAGGAATGGAACGAACCGGAACCTACACACTCTACTTAAATGAGCACAAGGATGCCAAGAGACCTTCTTCTACTATAGAAGTTGACCTTTTCAATCAGACAAGCGAAGGCGATGTTCGTGAAGAGACTGGTCTTGAGGGTGGAGTTGATAAAGGGCTTTACACAGGAACAGGTTCTAAAGTGACTTGGGAAGTCAATGTTCCTGAAGCCGGTATGTATAACCTCTATGTCAATTATCTGATTCCTGAATCAAGAGGAGTTGCTGCTGAAAGAGCAGTATATATTAATGAAGAAGTTCCTTTTGAAGATGCAAGAAACGTTACTTTCACAAGAATCTGGACTAACGGCGGCGATGTGAAGGTTGATAACCAGGGCAATGAAATCCGTCCCACACAGGTTGAGGTTTATGACTGGCAGAAGGCATACTTCAGAGATGATATGGGATTCATCGTTGAACCCTATCAGTTTTACTTCGAACAGGGTGTGAATACACTTTCACTTGAAGCTGAGAACGAGCCTATGATCCTTTCTTCATTAGAGATCAGACCTATCTTAGAGGAAAAGAGTTACGAAGAGTACCTTAGCTCCTGCGGCGGAAAAGAAGGAAGCGACGAGGCAAAGAATTACATAGGAGTTATTCAGGGTGAGGATTCAACCTTGAGATCTGAATCATCACTTTATGCAAAATACGACAGAGCTTCACCGACAACAGTTCCGAACAGTGTTACAAATACAGTTCTTAACTACGTAGGTGGTGACAGCTGGAGAAGCTCAGGCCAGTGGATCGAGTGGAATTTCGAGGTTCCGGATGATGGATTCTATAACATCATGGTAAAGGGACGCCAGAACTACTCACGAGGAACAGTATCCAGCAGAAAGGTACTGATCGATGGCGAAGTTCCTTTCAAGGAATTGAACGAGGTTTCATTCCCCTTCGAAAACGACTGGAATTGCTTAGATCTTGCAGATGAAAATGGTAACCCTTATAACATCTATCTTACAAAGGGAAGCCACACAATCAGATTAGAGGCAACACTTGGTGGTGCTGGTGAAATCCTTGAAGCACTTGAGGATTCAACCTACAGATTGAATCAGATTTACAGAAGAATCCTGGTTTATACAGGTGCTAACCCTGATATCTACAGAGATTATCATATAGAGAAGACATATCCTGAAATTATGCAGGCTATGGATCTCGAAGCAAAGCGTCTCTATAAGATAGTTGATGATATGACAGCATACAGTGGACAGAAGGCAGACCAGATTGCATCTGCTCAGACTGTAGCTCAGCAGCTCGAAAGATTCTGTGAGAAACCACAGAAGATTACAACAGAGTTTGTATCATTCAAAGATAATATTACAGCACTTGGTACAGCATCACTTAACATGAGTGATACCAAGCTGGATATCGATTACCTGACAGTTTCAGGTACAAATGCAAAGCCTAAGAAGGATCACGCAAACTTCTTAACAAAGGCAGGGCACGAGATTAAGTCATTCGTTGCTTCCTTCTTTGTAGACTACAACTCAGTCGGCGATGTATATGATGAGAATTCTTCTGATCAGGTCGTTAAGGTATGGATCCTTACAGGACGAGATCAGGGAACAATCTTGAAGTCAATGGTTGATGATACTTTCACACCTGAGAGTGGAATCAAGGTTAACGTAGAAATCGTTGCACCAGATGCACTTCTGAATGCAGTACTTGCTGGAAGAGGACCGAACGTAGTTCTTTCAGTTGGTGCAGATCAGCCTGTAAACTACGCACTTCGTGGAGCGGCTGAAGATATTACTCAGTTTGATGGTTGGGAAGAAGTTCTTTCTCATTATTCAAAGAGCTCATACGAACAGTACGGACTCGACGGCCATCTTTATGGCATTCCGGAGACACAGACCTTCAACGTTATGTTCTATAGAAAGGACGTACTTGAAGAACTTGGACTTGAGCCTCCGCAGACATGGCAGGAGCTTATCGAGATGCTTCCTACAATCCAGGGTAACAACCTTTCAGTAGGACTTCCTACAGCAGCCGGAAGTAGCGGTGCTGCAGCATCTTCAACAGCTATCATGTCAAACGTACCTGATCTTTCAATGTACTTCGCACTTCTTTATCAGTATGGCGGTGACATGTACAACGAAAACGGTACAAAGACTACAGTAAATACTGAAGCTGGTGTTAAAGCATTTGATGATTACGTAAGATATTTCAATGATTATGGTCTTCCTGTAATTTATGACTTTGTCAGCAGATTCAGATCAGGTGAGATGCCGATTGGTGTCGCTGCATACTCAACCTACAACACACTTATGGTATCAGCACCCGAAATCAGAGGCCTTTGGGACTTCACACTGATTCCCGGAACTGAAATGCCAGATGGAAACATCGACAGATCAGACTTCATCACAGGTAGTGCTACCATGATGATCAAGACTGAGAATGATGAGCTTCGAAACAACTCATGGGAATTCATGAAGTGGTGGGCAGATGCTGATACACAGGTAAGATTTGGTCGAGAGATCGAGGCACTTTTGGGATCTTCTGCAAGATATGCAACAGCAAACAGAGATGCATTCAAGAATCTGTCCTGGAGCGCAGATGATATAGAAGTACTTGATGAACAGTGGGATCAGACAGTTGGAATCAGAGAAGTTCCTGGTGGATACTTCACAGGACGTCACATTTCCAACGCGATTCGTAAGGTTATCAACGAAAAGGTTGATTCACGAGAGACGATTATCGATTACTCAATCATGATTGACGAAGAGATCGTGAAGAAGAGGAAAGAGTTTGGAATGCCTCTTGAATAACAACGCACAAGGCACAATAATCCGAGAAATCTAGGAGAGAAAGAATGAAAGAGTATCTTCAAAAGTATATAGCCCTGCGCAAACACAATGCGCAGGTGGCATATAAAAAGGCTAAAAATCGAAAAATGTGCTATGCATTCCTTGCACCTTACGCGATTTTGTTCACATTGTTTTATATCTGTCCGGTTCTGGCATCCATATATTTTAGTTTCACTTACTACAATGTTTTGGAAGCGCCAAGATTCATCGGATTGCAGAACTACATAAGCCTGGTTCTGCAGGATGATATCTTCCTGATAGGTTTGAAAAACACGTTATTGATAGCAGTAATAACCGGACCACTTGGTTACATAATGTCATTCCTTTTTGCATGGCTGATAAATGAGTTGCCAAGATGGGTACGAAGCATAGCGGTTATGGTCTTCTACGCACCTTCAATCGCAGGTAACTGCTTCGTAATCTTCTCTGTATTGTTCAGAGGTGATGCTTATGGTTATGCAAATGCATTTTTGATGAATATAGGTGTCATTGACACCCCTATCCTCTGGCTTGTAAATCCTCAGTATATGTTACCAATCTGTATGGTAGTTATCCTCTGGATGTCACTTGGTTCAGGATTCCTTTCCTTCGTAGCTGGTCTTCAGGGTGTAGATAAATCACAGTTTGAAGCCGGATACATGGATGGTGTTAAAAACCGCTGGCAGGAGCTTTGGTTCATCACACTGCCCAACATGAAGCCTATGCTGATGTTCGGTGCGGTTATGTCAATAACACAGGCATTCAACGTAGCTGACGTAACAATGCAGCTCTGCGGATTCCCTAGTACGGATTACGCAGCAAGAACAATCGTAGCTCACCTTATCGACTACGGTTCACTGAGATTTGAAATGGGATATGCATGTGCAATAGCAACTATCCTGTTCCTGATGATGATTTTATGTAATAAAGCAATTCAGAGCCTCTTAAGGAGAGTGGGAACCTGACATGAGTAAATTAAATAGCAAGAAGAAAATTGAAAAAGAACAGAAAGAACAGGTTTACCGTAAAAAGCTGATCAAGAAGAGGAAGCCAAACCGTTCAATAGTAGGTGATTTTTTCCTGTACTTATTCCTGGTATTAGTAGCACTGGTAATGGCATTCCCGCTTATTTATGCGGTGAGCAGCGCCTTAAAGCCTTTGGATGAGTTGTTTAAGTTCCCGCCGACGATTTTCCCTCAGCATCCGACAATGGATAACTTCTCGGATCTGTTCGTAACAATGGGTAAATCATGGGTAACTTTCTCAAGATACCTGTTCAATACAGTATTTATCACTTTTGTAGGAACATTCGGACATCTGATCATTGCATCCATGGCAGCATTCGTACTTGCTAAGTATGAATTCCCTGGAAATGCGGCATTCTTCAAACTTGTAACCGTAGCGATGATGTTCACAGGATATGTAACAGCTATTCCTAACTACATTATCCTGAACAAGCTCGGATGGATCGATACCTACTGGGCAATCATAATTCCGGCATTTGCTTCTCCTATGGGACTTTTCCTTATGAAGCAGTTCATGGAAGGACTTCCGACATCACTTATCGAAGCAGCTAAAATCGATGGTGCTAATGAGTGGAAGGTATTCTCAGGAATTGTAATGCCAAATGTTAAACCTGCATGGATGACATTGATCATCTTCTCAGTACAGGCACTTTGGAATAATAGAGCATCAACCTTTATTTATTCAGAAGAGAAAAAGACACTGGTATTTGCACTTCAGCAGATTCAGAGTGGTGGTATCGCAAGAACAGGTCAGGGCGCAGCCGTACTGGTTGTAGTAATGATCGTACCGATTATCATCTTTATATTCTCTCAGAGTCAGATCCTCGAGACAATGGCAAGCTCTGGTTTGAAGGATTGACGATAAAGAAACCATTTGAAAGGTGTAAGTTATGCAGACTATGAAAAAAATCGTAAGAGGAGCAGCTGCAGTATTAGCAGGATTGTTCGTAATAACCGCAACTCCTCTGACGGCATTAGCAGGTGAATATGGATACACCTATAACTACGATTATTGGGGTGATGTTCAGGAAAGTCCGGACTTCTACACAGTTTGTAAGGTATTTACAGGCGCTGACCTCGGACTTGAGACAAACCTGAATAGCCCTGAAGGAATATTCACATACGGCAATCTGATTTATCTTTGCGACAGCGGAAACAACAGAATCCTTGAGCTTAAGAGAGATTCATCAGAAAAGCTGGAACTCGTAAGGATCATTGATTCCTTCGAAGGTGACTGTGATGTCAAAACCTTTGCAAACCCTACAGATGTAGCTGTTTCTGAAGAAGGAGACTTCTATATAGCAGATCAGGGCAATGCGAGAGTTTTAAAGCTTGATAAGGACCTTCAGTATGTAAGATCCTTCATAAAGCCTGACGACAACACACTGGATCCCAATCTTGTATTCCAGCCCAAAAAGCTCGCTATTGATACTGCAGGCCGTGTTTACTGCATAGCTACCGGAATCAATAAAGGTCTTATCAAATACGAGGCTGATGGTACTTTCTCAGGATTCGTTGGAGCTACCAAGGTAAAGTTTGACTGGACCGATTATATTTGGAAGAAATTTGCTTCTCAGGAACAGAGAGCAAAGATGGAATCCTTTGTTCCTACAGAGTATGAGAATATCTTCATGGATTATGAAGGATTCATATATGCAACAATGGCACTCAACGAGGAAAAGGCTTCTGATACAGATTGTGCTGTAAGAAAGCTCAACCTCATGGGTAATGACATTCTCGTCAACAATGGCGAGTGGGGAGTACTCGGTGATCTTTACTGGGGCTCCGGCGGTGGATATGAAGGACCTTCAATATTCACTGACGTAACTGTCATGGAAAATGATATCTATGTTTGCCTTGATAGAAACCGAGGCAGATGCTTTGGATATGATGATCAGGGTAATATGGTATTCGGCTTCGGCGGAAATGGTAATATGAACGGATATTTCCGCAGACCCACAGCAATTGACCGCATGGGTCACGACCTCTACATTGTAGATGCCCTTGATAATTCAATAACCGTTTTAGTACCAACAGAGTTCGGACAGCTTGTATATGATGCAATCGAACAGTTTGACCAGGGTCAGTACAACGAGTCAGGAGAATCCTGGGAAAATGTTCTTAAGCAGAATGGTAACTATGACCTTGCTTATATTGGAATCGGAAGATCACTTCTTCGTCAGAAGAGATATAAAGAGGCAATGGAATACTTCGAACTGAAATATGACGGTGAAAACTACTCAAAAGCTTATAAGCAGTACAGAAAAGTATGGGTAGAAGATCACATAGTTATTATCGTAATTGTAATTCTTGCGCTTTTCCTTGTTCCATTTGGAATCGGAAAGGTAAAGAGAATCCGACATGAAATTGATACAGCAGATATTTTCAGGAACTAATTAGGACGGGGAAGAATAATGACAGCAATTACAAAAGAGAAATATGACCATTATCTTGACTCGCTGAAGTTCGCTCTATACTGCATCTCACATCCACTTGATGGATTCTGGGATCTCACACATGAAAAAAGAGGAACCTATGCAGCGGCTAATACAATACTCATCGCAACACTTCTGATGAGAATACTGAAGCTCAGATATACAAGCTTCATATTCATAACAGTGTACTGGGAGGATCTGAATATCTTCCTGTATCTGGCGAGTGTGGTTTTCCCGCTGTGCCTGTGGGTAGTTGGTAACTGGGGCCTTACAACATTGTTTGATGGAAAAGGAAGGCTCGGTCAGGTATATATGGCCACCTGTTACGCACTTACACCATATCCGTTATTCCAGCTTCCGCTTATGATTTTCAGTAATTTCGTAACGGTAGAAGAAGCTGAGTTTTACTCAATGGTAAGTGCTATATCGCTGATATATGCAGCGATTCTGATAGTGGTAGCCATGGGACAGATTCATGAATATTCTGCAGGTAAAAACCTGTTATTCACTGTGGCAACACTTTTTGCCATGCTGGTAATGATCTTCATTTTAATGATCTTCTTCAGCATGATTTCCCAGGGAGTTTCCTATTTCATATCTCTGGGTAAGGAATTTTTGTTCCGACTATAGGAATTACGGATGGGAGCAGACATGAACGAAAAAAAGAACTCAAAAATACTACAAATTGCAAAAAGCCTTGCGGTTCCTGTAATATTATGTATCGTTATTCTCGTGGCCGTAATTTTTATAATCAATCATAAGAATGCTACAGAATCAGGTGAAGCTGTTGCGCCATATTCTTTTGAAGGCAGTACAGATGAGCCGGTTGTTCTTGAGAATGACAAATTAAAGCTTGAGATGGATCCTGTAACAACTCAGTTTTCTATCACAGTTAAGGATACTGGTAAGGTATGGTACTCAAATCCTCAGGATGCTGCTAATGATACAGTTGCTCTTCCTGAAGAGAAGGCTAACATGCAGTCACCGCTCATTATGTCATATTCAGTGGCTACTGGTCTTGAGACAACATACAATACTCATTCATACAGTACAGGCAATGGAATTTACAACATCACAAAAGATGGTGATTCAATCAGAGTAGATTATTCACTTGGTGATGTAATTAAGGAATATGTAATTCCTCCGGTAATCACAGAGACTGAGTTTGATGAATGGCTTGGCAAGATGGATAAAGAGTCAGTTAACTTTATCCAGCAGTACTATAAAAAGTACGACATCAATAAGCTTGGTAAGAAGGATAACGAAGAGGAACTCCTTGCAAACTATCCTTCACTTGCAGACAACGTAATCTATGTTCTTCGTGATAAGACAAAAGAGAACGTAAGAAAGAAAATGGAGAAGTCATTCGCAGATGTTGGATATACCTATGATGATTTCTTAAAGGATAAAGAGCTTGATCTTTCAACAAAGAGCTCAGATAAGCCGGTATTCAACGTTAGTGTTGTTTACAAGCTTGATGGAGATGATTTCGTTGTTGAGATTCCTATGAAGGATCTTGAGTACAACGAGAATAACCCGATTTACACACTTACTCCTCTTCCTTACTTTGGAGCAGGTGGTAAAGATGATGAAGGTTATATGTTCGTTCCCGAAGGTGGTGGAGCAACCATCAACTTCAACAACGGAAAGGTTTCACAGAGCAGCTATTACACAAATGTTTATGGCTGGGATATGTGCCTTAGCCGAGATGCAGTAGTACATAACACCAGAGCTTATTACGGTGTATTTGGTGTAGCAGAGGGAAATGATTCCTTCATCTGCATACTTGAAGAGGGAAGCCCTTATGCATCAATTCAGGCTGACATAAGTGGAAAGAACAACAGTTACAACTATGTAAATGCAGTTTACAGTATCTGCCAGAGAGAGCAGTATGATGTAGGTGATATCGCAAACAGTGATGTATATGAATATGTACCTTCACTTCCCGATGAAACACTTACACGCAGATACAGCTTCATAAATTCAGGCAGCTATGTTGATATGGCTAAGAAATATGGCTCATATCTCCAGGAGACTTACGGTGACGCTCTGAAAATGAACGAAGATACACAGGCTCCTGTTGCTATCGAGATGGTTGGTGCCATCGATAAGGTAAAGCAGATTCTTGGTGTTCCTGTAAAGAGACCTTTAAAGCTTACAAGCTATAAGGAAGCTGGTGAGATAATCAAGGATCTGGCAGCCAACGGTGTTGGAAATATGTCAGTTAAGCTGACAGGCTGGTGTAACGGCGGTGTTGATCAGAGAATTTTGAAATCTGTTAAGACTATCGGAGCACTTGGAAGTAAGAAAGACTTAAAGAACCTTGTAAAAACAGGAGAAGAGAACGGCGCAAAGGTATATCTTAACGGTGCTACACAGTATGCGTACGACAGTAATATCCTTGATGGATTCTTCTCATATACAGATGCAGCAAAGCTCATCAGTAAAGAGCAGGCAAAGCTTTATGAGTATAGCCATATAACCTATGCTCAGAGAGAGAACTCAGATCACTTATATTATCTGCTTCATACAGATTTATCTATGAAGATGGTAGATAACCTCAATAAGGCTGCTAATAAGTATGGAAGCGGTGTTGCTTTCCAGGATCTTGGAGAAGACCTTTCTTCAGATTTCTATAGAAAGAAGCTTCAGAGCCGCCAGAGCGTATTAGCACTTCAGGAAGAGAAGTTTAAGGCAATGAACGAGAGCGGAACACCTATCATGATCAACATGGGTAATGATTATGCAGTACCTTATGCAAGCATGGTAACTAAGATGGATCTTAGAGGTAGCGAGTACACAATACTTGACCAGTGCATACCGTTCTATCAGCTGGCTGTACATGGAAGAGTTGATTACACAGGTGATTCAATCAACGTAGGTGGCAATCAGGAAAATGAACTCCTTTACAGTGCTGAATATGGCGCAGGTTTGTACTTCACATTCATGAAGGAAGATTCATTTGCTACGCAGAAGACACTTTACACAGACTACTACGGAGCAAACTACGATTCATGGAAAGATAAGATGCTCGCCATCTACACAAGATATAACGAGGAACTTGGACATACCTTTAACCAGGAAATGACAGGTCACGAGAATATCACAGAAGATTTATCCCGCACAGAGTATGCGGATGGAACAAATGTCTATGTAAATTACGGTTACAGCGATGCACAGACACCGGACGGAAAGACTGTTCCTGCCAGAGATTATCTGGTTGTCAGATGAGAGGAAATGGTTTTATGGAAAAGCTAAAACAAAAGAAAAAGGTAGTAGGACTGCAGAAGAGAAAAGCTAAGGCCGGATATGCCTTCATATCACCTTTTGTCATTGGATTCTTAGTATTCATGTTAAGACCTCTCTGGCAGTCACTGCACATGAGCTTCTGCAATGTAGAGCTCGGAGCAGGTAACTTTAACGAAATATGGACTGGTCTTGAAAACTATATATATGCTTTCAGAGTAGATCCTGAGTACAACAGACTACTGGTTGAAGAGTTATCAAGAATGGTAGTTTATTCACTTGCCATCATCGTATTTAGTTTCTTCGTAGCTCTTGTTCTTAACCAGAAGTTCAAGGGTAGAGCGCTTGTAAGAGCAATATTCTTCCTTCCTGTTATTTTGTCATCAGGTGTTATTGTTGGACTTGAGTCTAACAACCAGCTTATGGCAGCTCTTGCTCAGACAATTGAGCAGACAACAGAGGGTGTCAGCATTACAGCAGCTATGGAGAGTGTTCTTAGAACAGCCGGAGTTGGTGTAAGAGCTTATGAGAAGGTATTCGAGGTAATCGACAACATCTATGATGTAGCTATTTCCTCAGGTATTCAGATCATCATCTTCCTCTCAGGACTTCAGAGTATCTCATCCAGTATGTATGAGGCTGCTGATATCGAGGGATGTACAAAGTGGGAAAGCCTTTGGAAGATCACATTCCCTATGATCAGCTCATTGTTCCTTGTAAACTGGCTCTACACAGTAGTTGATTTCTGTATGAGATCTGATAATGGCGTTATTGAGAAGATCCAGAAGGTAATGATCGAACAGATGCAGTATGGCAGCGCTTCTGCAATGTCATGGATATACTTTATTGTTGTTCTTGCATTTGTAGGAATTACATCTCTTGTAATATCGAAGGGAGTTTACTACTATGACTGATATAGCATTGACACAGAAGATGAGCGCTGTGGAGAAGAAAAAGAAACACGCAGAAAAAACTACAACAAACCACAACGAAAGAACCTTCTGGGAGAGAAACAGACTTTCAGATGGATATCTCTTAAAAAAGAGAATAATGGATGTTGGCGTAAGTATTGTACGTTTTATCCTGCTTTTCGGAATGTGCTTCATGATCCTGCAGCCTATTCTTAACAAAATATCTGTAAGCTTCATGACAGAGCAGGATTTGTATAACCCTATTGTTATAGCTATTCCTGAGCACTTTACAACAGCAAATTATCAGTTGGCTGCTAACCTTATGAACTACAGTCAGTCACTGGTTAATTCAATAATAATATCACTTACTATTGCAACACTGCAGATTGCAGTCTGCACACTTGTAGGATACGGTTTCGCAAGATTCGAATTCCCTCTTAAAAAGATGTGGTTTGCATTCGTTATTCTTGTAATCCTCATTCCTCCGCAGACAATTGCAAGTTCACTGCACTTGTCCTTCAGATTCTTCGATATTTTCGGAATCTTCAAGCTTTTGCTTGGCGGCTCACTTAACCTCAGAGGTTCAGTTGTTCCTTACTACCTCATGAGTGCGGGCTGTATGGGACTTAAGAATGGTCTTTACATCTTTATGATAAGACAGTTCTTCAGAGGTCTTCCCGTAGATCTTGAAGAGGCTGCTTATGTAGATGGTTGTGGAATGCTTAAGACATTCGTAAGAATCATGCTTCCACAGGCTAAGCCACCTATCACATCATGTTTCCTGTTTGCCTTTGTATGGCAGTGGACAGATGGATTCTACTCCAGAATGTTCCTTGGAAACACAAAGCTTGTAAGTACCAGCCTTTCACGCATTATCGATAGTCTTGGTGCATACATTCAGCGTATAAATGGTGTTAAGACAACCGTTTCAGTTGCATATTCCAACTGTATCCTTGCAACAGGTACACTCATGATCATCATGCCACTTATTATTCTTTACCTGTTCGCACAGCGTGCATTCGTTGAGAGTATTGCAAATACTGGTATCAAGATGTAATTAACTCCGCGTGTGAGAGACGGAGTCAATATAATTTTTCTTATCAGGGAATGCCCATCTGTTCTGGCTGCACCCGGGAATGCGCTGGGACAGATGGCTTCTATATAAACTTTCTTTAAAGGAGGAAAAAAATGAAAAGGGCATTAACAACAAAAGTCACAGCTGCAGTTACTCTTGCAGCAATGACAATGAGTGCTGTAGGATGCAGCACCAACTCAAGCACAGGTGACACAACAACTGCAACCTCAACAGAAGCTACAGAAGAGGCAGCTTCAACAGAAGAGGCAGCTGCAGAAGAGACTACCGAAGAGGCTAGTACAGAAGAAGCAGCTACAGAGGAAGAAGCTACAGAAGAAGCTTCTGAGAGCAGCGATATCTGGGAAGTTCAGACAGATGCTGATGGTAATCCAATCGATCTCGGCGGTATGGAAATCATCATTCGTGACTGGTGGTCAGGCGACCCGACAGAACCCGCTAACGATTATGAAGAGGCTCAGCAGGAGTACAGAGATTGGGCTCAGGAGACATACAACTTCACAATCAAGCAGCAGGCTATCTCTGATTGGGGCTCAACACCCGCTGATTTCGTAGACTACGCTACAGTAGGCGGCGACGAGAACTACATCTTCATCCTTCGTGATGATCCGGCTATCACATCTGCTATTTCAAGTGGTCTTATGTATGACCTCTCAACTCTTGATTGCCTTGATTTCTCAGCTGACAAGTTCCAGAGAAACAAGCTTCATGAGCAGTATTCAAAGGACGGCAAGATCTACGCTATGTACGCTGGCTATTCAGAGCCCAGAACTGGTGTATACTTCAACAAGAGACTTCTTACAGAAGCTGGTATCGATCCTGAGTCAATCTATGACATGCAGGCAGACGGAACATGGACATGGGATGCTTTCGCAGATCTCATGGAAAAGGTTCAGCGTGATGTAGACAACGACGGTGTTATCGATATTTACGGTATGACACTTAACGAAGGTAACATGACAACAGTAGCAATCTTCTCTAACGGTGGTGACATCGTAGGTAAGGGTGCTGACGGTAAGTACACATACGACCTTGAGAATCCTGAGACTCTTGAGGCTCTTGATTGGACAGTAGATATGTTCACAAAGTATGATGCTGAAGTTGCTAACCCTGAAGGCGCTGAGTGGGATTACTACAAAGAGCAGTTCATCAACGGTCAGGCTGCATTCATGCCTGAAGATGAGTACGCAGGCTGCCCTGGTAACTTCCTTGAGGATATGGAAGACGAAGTTGGTTTCGTAATGTTCCCTAAGGGACCTAAGGGTAAGGATTACATCAACGTTTGGACAAACAACCCGGTTGCAATTCCTGCTTGCTATGACGCTGACAAGGCTTGGAAGCTTGCATTTGCTTGGAACCTTTGGACAAACCAGCCTGAAGGCTATGAGGACTTCAATGGTAACATCTCTACAGCTCGTAACGGTATCTTCGATACAAGAGCAGTTGATGAGACAATCACAATGATGACTCAGCCTGAGCACGGCACAATTGCATACCACGGCATGATTCCTAACATGAGCATTGGTTCAGACTTCATCTGGAACATCACACCTGGTTGTGTTGTATCTGAGCAGGTTGAAGCTATCGCTGATACATGGAAGGCTTACATCGACGAAGCAAACAAATAATTCTGAAAAGAATTAGCATAAGATGAGATAAAAGGAGGCGGCGCTTTTCCAGGTCGCCTCTTTTAGCTCATTAGATAGACAGCCAGATAATTAAAAGAATTAAGAGGTTTTACTATGAGTAAGGTTAAGTTTCATTTACCGGGACTTAGATATAATTTCCCCTTAAATATGTTTTGGATAAGCCTGATGGAGCAGCACCCTGAATACTTCAGAGAGGGCATAGAAATAGCTTCATTTTTTGGCGCATTTCCGCTTGCACTTTGGAACGGCGGCAGATTCCTTGGTAATGACCAGTGTGATGCTGCTTTTGTAAAAAACGTTGTAAAAACCATAAATTCAAAGGGCATTCCGATTCGTTATACCTTTACTAATCCGCTTTTAACTGAAAAAGACTTAGATGATCCTTATTGCAATTTCCTCATGGAAGTAGCAGATAACGGAATGAACGAGGTTCTTGTTTTCTCTGAAATTCTGGAGAAATACCTTAGGGAAAAGTACCCCTCATACGCTTTCAACAGCACAACCTGTAAGGAAATCCGTGATGTTGAAGCACTTAACGAAGAAATGAACAAGGATTACAAATATGTTGTCCTTGATTACAATCTCAACAATCATTGGGATATATTAGAAAAAGTTGAACATAAGGAAAAGCTTGAGGTTCTCATCAATGCCTGCTGTGTGCCGGATTGCAAGAGACGCGGCGATCACTATAAGAATATTGCTATAAATCAGCGTACAACTCTCGAGAACAGAAAGCTTCCAAAAGAGAAAAGAAAGCCTATAGTGCCTTGGACATGCGAATATGGTGATAAAAACTGTATTTATACAATTCAGGAGTACTCTACTTTTGTTTCTCCTGACTTAATTTGGAATAAATATGTTCCCATGGGTATTAACAACTTCAAGATTGAAGGAAGAACAGGTAACCTGTTTTCACTTATAGAAACATATTGTTTCTACATGATAAAGCCTGAAAAGGTTGGAGAAGCAAGACTTCTTCTTATGAGAAACCTTGAGGCTTCAGGAATTATCGGCGTAAAAAAACCAAGACCCGGCGTATGGCCATAAAGGATGACAAAATGATCAAAAAAAACCTGATGAAATTTGTAGTTGTAATGACGATGACAACAATGCTTGTTTTAAGCGGCTGTACTGCGCCGACAGAGCCCTTGGAGAATCCTGTGCGGCCCCCTGCAGCTGAAGAAGTTGTAACGGAAGAAACCACGGAGACTCCTGCTACTGAAGATGCGGTAACAAAAGAAAGCACTGATGTAGAGGAAGAAGCTGTTGCTGCTGAGACAGTCGAAGAAGAGACTGAATCTACAGAGGAGGCATCGGTTGAGACTGCCTCTGAAGAAGAAACAAAGGAGGATGAAGACATGGAAGATGAGACTAGAAACACTCCTGCATGGAAGATTGTAAATGAGATGAAGGTGGGCTGGAACCTCGGAAATACTCTGGATGCACACGTTGATGGAATTAAAATAACAGATGATCCGAAAAAGCAGGAAACCTGCTGGGGCAACCCTGAAACAACTCAGGAGCTTATAGATGCCATCATGGATCTTGGATTTAACACAATAAGAATCCCGATCACATGGAGATATAAGCTTGATGAGGAGAACAATATTGATCCTGCATGGATGGACAGAGTGAACGAAATTGTGGACTACGCTTACAACAAAGGCGCTTATGTTATCATCAACGTTCATCATGAGGACTGGAACTATCCTTACTATGACAATCAGGAACAGGCTATAGAGAAGATTACAGCTATCTGGAGCCAGGTTTCAGACAGATTTGCAGATTATGATGAGCATCTTGTTTTTGAGCTTCAGAATGAGCCCAGAAAGGTCGGCACAGACGTTGAATGGACTGGTGGTGATGACGAGGGCAGAGAAGTAGTTAATGATGTTAATATGGCCGCATATGACGTTATAAGGGCCAAGGGCGGCAATAACGCAACCAGGCTTATAACTTTCCCTGGATATGCTGCAGCGTCCTATACGGACGTTTTAAAGGCAATACAGCTGCCTGAAAATGACGACTGCGTTGCTGTATCAGTACATGCTTATTCACCCTATGAATTTGCCTTAAATACACAGGGCAGAAGCACTTGGGATAATGACACAGCAGATATCATCAGAATCATGAGAGATATCAACAGATTGTTCATCCAGAACAACATTCCTGTAATAATTGGCGAATTTGGTGCACTTAATAAGGACAATGAGGCTGAGAGAGCTGAATGGGTAAAATATTACCTTGGAAAAGCTAAGGAAATCGGTGTTCCCTGCGTATGGTGGGACAATGGATGCTTCGATACAGATGGAGAGAACTTCGGAATTATCGATAGGAGAACCCTGGAGCTTCCTTATCCTGAGCTTATAAAGGCTATTCAGGAGACTGTTGAGTAATACAACCTGACTTCGGCCAGACAAAATCTTTAAAAAATAGCAAGTGAAAATAAACAAAAATCAGTGATTTTTTATATTATCATCCAAAATACTGTAATAAAATGAATACTGTCAATTAAACAAAGCGGAGCTTTCCCTGAATAAGGGAAAGCTTTTGCAGTATATAAGGAGGTTTATTTTATGGGTATTTGGAGAGCTTCTAAAGAGGCTGAAATGTCTGCCAGAGAAAAGGCACACATGGAGAAAGTTCGTAAATTTGCTGCTGAAGGTATGGTTTTACTTGAAAACGACGGAACAATGCCTTTAGAAAATATTAAAAAGCTTGCACTTTTTGGTAATGGTGCTCGTCACATGATCAAAGGCGGTAAGGGATCTGGTGACGTTAACAGCAGAAGTGTTGTTGGCGTTGAGCAGGGACTTAAGGATGCTGGCCTTGATATCGTTACAGGCGCATGGCTTGATAAGTACGATAAGTGCGTTGAGGATGCCAAAGAGAGCTACAAGAAGAGTGTTCAGGATAAGATTGCAGAGACAGGCGATCCTATGATGGCTTTTGTTGAGGCATTCAGCAATCCTTATCATGATCCTGACATTCAGGCACTTGATGATTCTGATATGGTTGACGCTGATGCTGCTGTTTATGTAGTAGCAAGAGATTCAGGAGAAGGTGCAGACAGAAAGGCAGCTCCTGGCGATTATGAGCTTACAGATAACGAGAAAGACACAATTAAGAGACTTGCAGCTCATTATGACAAGTTTGTTGTTGCTCTTAATGTTGGTGGCGTAGTTGATACCAAGTTCCTTCGTGGTACAGAAGGTATCGGCGCTGTGCTACTTATGAGCCAGGCAGGTAACGTAATCGGAACAGTTTTTGCTGATGCTCTTCTTGGAAAGACTACTCCTACAGGTCGTCTTGCAATGACATGGGCAGAGAACTACTCTGATTATCCGTCATACGATACATTCAGCTTCATGAACGGTGATCTTGATGATGAGTATTATAAAGAGGGTATCTTCGTTGGATATCGCTATTTTGATACATTTGGCGTTAAGCCTGCATATCCTTTTGGATATGGTAAGTCTTATACAGACTTCGCTATTGAAACAAAAGATGTAAGCTTAAAGGGAGAAGAGCTTACAGCTAAGGTTTCTGTAAAGAATACTGGTTCTAAGTTCAGCGGAAAAGAAGTTGTTCAGCTTTATGTTTCAGCACCTGATGGAAAGCTTGAGAAGCCTCTTAAGGAGCTTAAAGGCTTTGCAAAGACAAAGATGCTTGCTCCCGGCGAAGCAGATGAGCTTACAATTACAGTAAAGGTTTCAGATTTTGCATCCTATGATGATGCTTCTGCATCTTACATTCTTGAGGCAGGTAAATACTTCATCAGAGTAGGCGCAAATGCTTGCGATACACATGTTGTTGCAGCAGTTGAGGTTGCAGATGAAGTTGTTACATACAAGCTCTCCAACAGAATGAAGAAGGATGAGCAGTTTGAGGAAATCTCAGCTAAGGGCGCTAAGGCACTTACTTATGATGGTGAAGAAGCTGAGAAGGCTTCTGCAAAGGTTCTTACTCTTGCAGCAGATGCAATTAAGACAGTTACAGCTGAATATGAGAAGGAGCCTGTAGAGCTTAACAACGACAGCACAGAGAAGCTTTCTCTTGAAGATGTTAAGGCTGGAAAGGCAACTCTTGATGACTTTCTTGGACAGCTTACAAATGAAGAGATGGCAGACCTCTGCGTAGGTACAGCAAGAGGCGGCTTTGGTCAGGAGACAGTAATCGGTAATGCTTCTGCGGTAGTTCCCGGAGCAGCTGGTGATACAAGTACTCTTATGGTAAAGGACAGAGGCGTTCACAACCTCGTTCTCGCTGATGGACCTGCAGGCCTTCGTCTTACACCTTATTTCGCTGTAGATGAGGAAAATAAGATTATTCCTGAGCTTAGTAGTAAGGGCTTTGATTTCGTAGGCTTTGAGATGGAACAGCCCAAGACCAATATTGTCGGTGAAGTTACTAAGTACTATCAGTACTGCACAGCTATTCCGATTGCTACAATGCTTGCTCAGACCTGGAATATGGATGTTGTAGAGGAAGCTGGTGACCTTGTTGGAGCAGAGATGGAAGAGTTTGGAGTAAATCTCTGGCTTGCACCTGGCATGAACATCCAGAAGAATCCTCTTTGCGGAAGAAACTTCGAGTATTACTCAGAGGATCCGCTTCTTGCAGGAAGATGTGCTGCAGCTGATACAAAGGGAGTACAGAAGCACAAGGGATGCGGAACAACAATCAAGCACTTTGCTTGTAACAACCAGGAAGACAACAGAATGCATACCAACGCTCATGTTGGCGAGCGTGCTCTTAGAGAAATCTATCTTAAGGGCTTCGAGGTTGCAGTTAGAGAGTCACAGCCTCTGTCAATCATGACAAGCTATAACCTCATCAACGGTATTCATGCAGCTAATAACTATGATCTTCTTACAGCTATCTGCAGAAATGAGTGGGGCTTCAAGGGTGTAGTTATGACTGATTGGGGTACAACAGGTAACACATTCGCAGATCCTTCCAAGATGAAGTATGGCGATTCTACAGCTGCAAACTGCGTAAAGTGTGGTAATGATCTTACAATGCCTGGCTCACAGAAAGACGTAGACAGCATTCTTAATGATGGTGTTACAAGAGCTGAACTTCAGGCCTGTGCAAGACGTATTCTTACATGTGTACTTGAGTGCAGATATTGATTTATACAGCCTGCAGAGTGATAGGGTAATCTTTGCACAGCTTTATAAATAAAGGGATTTCTATGGGTTAGCAATAGAAAATAGGGAAAAGGATATTGGCCGGATGGTTGAGTTTTCAGCTGTCCGGCCATTGTCGTGTAATTTTGTGCGCACAGAATGACATGTTAGGGTATAATGATTATGCGCAAAAATAGGCGCAAAGAATCAGGAGGAGATTTTTATGGCACAGCTATACTTTAGATACGGGGCAATGGGTTCATCAAAGACAGCAAATGCACTTATGGTGAACTATAACTATCATGAGAGAGGAAAAAACTCTATTATTCTAAAGCCCGGACTTGAGAATAGGGATGGAGCAACCATCATTCGCTCAAGAATAGGTCTTGAAGCAGAGTGTATGCTTGTTGAGGACTTTTTTGATGAATACACAAGAAAACACAAGATGATTGAGAAATATGACGCAATTATCGTTGATGAAGCACAGTTCCTGACTGCAGAACAGGTTGATATGCTCTCTGATATTGTGGATTTCGATAAGGTACCAGTTATCTGCTATGGTCTTAGAACTGACTTCCAGGAGAGATTTTTCCCTGGTTCAGCAAGACTTATGGAGATTGCAGATAAGATTGAGGAAGTTAAAACCGTCTGCTGGTGCGGACGAAAGGCAACCTGTAATGCCAGAATCTGCGATGGCAAGATCGTAAGAAGCGGTGAACAGGTTCTGATGGGTGGAAATGAAAGCTATATAGCCCTTTGCAGGAAGCATTTCAAGAAGGGTAAGCTAACAGTCTGATTGGGGAATCAAAATGGCTTAAATGGCAAAATAAAGCTATATCAGGTAGGAGATACAAAGGTTAGATGACATTAAGAGACTTAGAAATTGGCAAAAGCGCTGTAATTGAGAGTGTGGGTGGAGATGGCGCTTTAAGACAGCATTTTTTAGATATGGGTGTAATCCCCGGAGCAAAGCTCACAGTTATGAAATATGCTCCCATGGGAGACCCGATGGAGCTTATGATCCATGGATATAAGCTCACATTACGACTTGCAGATGCTGAGAAAATTGAGATTACTCCTGTAATGGAGGAGAATCAGCCAAAGCACAGCAGTGTTAACAAAAAGGCGGATCATCCAGGTCTTGGTGAGGGTGGAAAATTTCATCCAAAGGGGAGCGGGAATCCACTTCCGGAGGGCGAAACTCTTACTTTTGCGCTTGTTGGTAACCAGAATAGCGGAAAGACCACACTGTTTAATCGTCTTACAGGCTCTAAGCAGCATGTTGGCAATTTCCCCGGCGTAACTGTTGATAGGAAGGATGGAGAAATTATAGGCCATCCTGAGACTCTTATCACAGATCTTCCGGGAATATACTCCATGTCTCCTTATTCAAGCGAGGAGATTGTTTCCAGAAATTTTGTTTTGCATGAAAAGCCAAAGGCTATCATAAATATCGTTGATGCAACTAACATCGAGAGAAATCTATACCTTACCATGCAGCTTCTCGAGATGGATATTCCGGTGGTTGTAGCGCTCAACATGATGGATGAGCTTACTGCTAACAACGGAGTTGTTGATGTAAACCGCATGGAGGAACTCCTTGGAGTGCCGGTGGTTCCTATTTCTGCAGCTAAAAACGAGGGTATTGAGGAACTTGTAAGTCATGCTATTCACATTGCCAGATATCAGGAAAAGCCTGTTAATCAGGATTTTTGTGATGAGACAGAGAGTGGAGGCGCTGTTCATAGAAGCATCCACGCTACAATTCATCTGATAGAAGACCACTGCGTAGCTAAGAAAATTCCTGTCAGATTTGCTGCAAGCAAGGTAATTGAGGGTGATCAGAAGATTATTTCAAAGCTGGGGCTTGATCAGAATGAGGTAGAGACTCTTGAGCATATTGTTCTTCAGATGGAGAAGGAGAGAGGACTAGACCGAAGCGCAGCTATAGCGGATATGCGTTATGCCTATATTAAAAAGGTATGTGATCAGTCTGTAACTAAGCCCGAAGAGAGCAGAGAGAGAATTAGAAGCGAGAAGATAGACAGTGTTTTGACTGGAAAATTCACAGCTATCCCGCTGTTTATTCTGATCATGGGCCTTGTTTTCTGGCTCACCTTTAATGTTATTGGAGCGTTCTTCCAGGGGCTTTTGGAGACTATTATTGATAGCATAGCTGCTAATTTTGATAATATTCTTACTGCGGCACATGTTAACGAAGCATTGCATGGACTTGTTATTGATGGAATTTTTGCTGGCGTAGGCAGTGTTTTAAGCTTTTTGCCAATAATCGTTACATTGTTCTTCTTCCTGTCACTTTTGGAGGACAGCGGATATATCGCACGCGTTGCCTTTGTTATGGACAAGCTTCTTAGAAAGATTGGTCTGTCCGGCAGAAGTATAGTACCAATGCTTATTGGCTTTGGATGCACAGTTCCTGCGGTTATGGCAACCAGAACTCTTCCTAGTGAGAGAGACAGAAGAATGACCATACTTCTGACACCTTTTATGAGTTGTACAGCTAAATTGCCGATATATGCCTTCCTTGTAAGTGCATTTTTCCCTGGCAGAGGCGGACTTATAATGACAGGACTGTATCTCCTTGGAATATTTGCGGGAATTATAGTGGCACTTTTCTACAGAGGCACTATGTTTAAGGGCGAAGCTGTTCCTTTTGTCATGGAGCTTCCTAACTACCGTATGCCCGGTGCAAAGAACGTATTACAGCTTCTTTGGGAAAAGGTAAAAGACTTCTTACAGAGAGCGTTCTCTGTAATTCTTATAGCTACGATTGTTATTTGGCTTTTACAGAGCTTTGATCCATATCTCAACTTTGTGAGCGATTCACAGACTAGTATTCTCGCTTATGTGGCTGGAATATTGGCACCTATTTTGAAGCCAATTGGACTTGGAGACTGGAGAATCTGCACTTCCCTGATTACTGGATTTATGGCTAAGGAAAGCGTTGTTTCCACCATGGAAGTGTTGTTTGGAGAAAACATAGCGGGTGTTATGACACCTCTTTCAGCCGCATCATTGCTGGTATTTTCTCTTCTTTACACACCTTGTGTTGCAGCAATTGCAGCAGTCAGAAGAGAGCTTGGAAACAAATGGGCAATAGGAGTTGTCGGATGGCAGTGTCTGGTTGCCTGGATAGCAGCATTTATCGTACGAATGATAGGCCTTGGAATGGGAATGCAGTAATAGGAGTAAATAGTGAAGAAGATTTATCGTAAATTAGCTGTAGTCGTAATGCTTTGTCTTGCATTTGGTGTGGTCGCATGCGACTCAGATATAGACAGTGTTCAGGATGCATATACAATTCATGTAGTGGATGAGGATGATAATCCCATAGAAGGTGTTACAGTTCAGTTCTGCACTGGAGATTTTTGCAAAATGGTTGTGACAGACGATAATGGAGAAGTCTCCTTTGATGATCCGGAAGGAGAGTATGAGATTCATATTTTAAAGTCTGCAGAAGGATATAAAGAAGATTCAACGCTTTATGTAACTGAGGATCACTATAGTGATATGACCATCACACTTGAGAAGGAATGATAATGAACTTATTGGAGAAGACAAACAAAATAAGACTTGTCATCTTTATACTGGCTATCATTTTCATTATTATCGGTATCTTTAATGGAAGCATGAGCGATGTGCTTATTAAGGCATCCAAGTTATGTACGGAGTGTATAGGCCTTGGATAATAGTGTGATAAACAAAAAGAAAGCTTTTTGGGATACGCATAAACCCTCAAAGCGCAGAATAATTCAGCTTTATAGTGCGCTTTTATACAATGCGCATTTACGAGGCTTTGCTGAAGGCAGAATTTTTGCCGGGAACACAAAAGCAGTCTGCGTTCCCGGCCTTAATTGTTATTCCTGCCCAGGAGCTACTTTTGCCTGCCCTCTGGGAGCATTACAAAACGCCTTGGGATCATTAAATAAGAACGTAGGCTTCTATATTTTTGGAATTATTATGTTGTATGGAGCTCTTCTTGGGAGAACTATCTGTGGATGGTTATGCCCCTTTGGGCTTATACAGGAGTTTTTACATATGATTCCCACTGTCAAACTTAAAAAGAGCCGCTTCACAAGGGCTCTTAGTTATCTGAAATATCTTATAATCGTGGTTTTTGTTATCGTTATTCCTGTCTATTATGGGATTTTTAAGGATATTCCTGTACCCGGATTTTGTAAATATATCTGTCCTGCAGGAACTTTAGAGGGTGCAATAGCCCTTTTGCCACAGAATCCATCCTGGAAGTCCATGCTGGGCTCAATTTTCACTCAGAAAATAATCATAATGGTAATTGTTATACTTGCCTGTATTTTCTGTTACAGGTCTTTTTGCAGGTTTTTATGCCCACTTGGAGCAATCTACGGTATTTTCGACAAGCTTGCAGTTATGGGAGTAAAGGTTGATGAAAGCCGCTGTAATCACTGTGGCGCATGCGTAAAGAGCTGCAAAATGGATATTAAGCAGGTGGGAGATCACGAGTGCATACACTGTGCCCAGTGTGTAGCTGTTTGCAAGCAGGGTGCAATTTCTATGAAGGTAGACAAAACCAGTAAGAAAATATGCTGGAGTATAGCAGTTATCGCACTTGCAGCAGTGCTTATATGGGCGAACTTCCTTGATCCTTCGTTAAAAGCAGGTGATAGCACAGCATTTACCGGATATGAAGTGGGAAACAGCCTTCAGGATTTTGAAGCAAAATGCCTTGATGGAAGTACTTTTAAGCTTAAGGAAACAAAAGGTAAGGTTGTTTTCATAAATCTGTGGGCAACCTACTGCGGACCGTGTGTAAAGGAACTCCCGTACTTTGATGAGCTGTATCATGAGCATGAAGGCGATATAGCCATGCTTGCTGTTCATGCAAACCTTACAACAGAAGACGTTGAAGCGTATTTAGCAGATAAGGGATGGGATATTCCAATAGCTATAGATGATGATAATGAGACAATCTTTGGAATTGTGGGTGGTTCATTTGCTTTGCCCCAGACAATAGTCTTAAACCGCAATGGAGAGGTTATTTATAATCAGGTAGGTTCAGTTACACCAGAACTTCTTGAATCGCTATACGAAAAGGCAGCTGAGTAAATCAGCTGCCTTTAATTATCTTGTTCTATTAGTACCGTTCGAATTATTCACTATATTCCGGCTCTTTTAGCATCTTCTTAACCGTAAAGAGCATGGTTATAAAGCAAGCCATACCACCGACCACATTACTTACAGGCTCTGCTGCGAATACGCCATTAGTTCCCATATGGAACAGGTAGGGCAGTGCATAGGTCAGTGTTACCACGATAAAAGCTTTCCTGAACAATGAGAAGAAGATTGCGTGTCCTTTTCTTCCAAGGGATTTGAACACAATCTGTCCTGTGTGCTGGAAGGTCATAAAAATAAAGGTTGAGAAATACAGGTTAAATGCAGGTACAGCATCCATCAGAATTGTCTTGTCGGAGCTGAATATTCCGATGATTTTCTCTGGGAATATTCTGATGAAAAGCCAGATTATAACTGAATATCCAAAATCCAACAGGAACATAAGAAGGATTGCCTTCTTGGATTTATCATATCTCTTGGCACCGTAGTTGTAGCTGATAACAGGAGAGGAGCCCTCTGTAATTGCCAAAAGAGGAGTCTCTATCATCTGTCTTGCGCTGTTTACGATTGTCATTATAGAGATATAGATATCTCCGCCTACATCTGCGAGTACGTTGTTACAGCATATCTGAACCAGGGCGTTGGTGAACTGCATGATAAATGCTGCGGTTCCAAGTCCCATAATATTGGCAGCTCGCTGACCGCACTCCTTTATCTCGCTCCATTTCAGCAGATTTACCGGGATACTTACCTTTTTTCCAAATAAAAACTTCAGAACATAGGCCGCTGACAGCGCCTGAGATATTACAGTTGCTATAGCTGCGCCTTCAATTCCCATTCCCAGTACAAAGATAAAGATCGGATCAAGGATGATGTTTGCAGCAGCACCCACAATTACAGTGGTCATGCCAACAATTGAAAAGCCCTGTGCATTTATAAAGGGATTCATTCCTGTTGAGATCATGGAAAAAGCAGTACCAATCATATAAATTCTTAAATAGGGAAGGGCAAAAGTAAGAGCTTCACTTGATGCTCCAAAGAGCCTCAGGATTGGTTCTCCAAAGAATTCACCTATAAGAATAAGCGGAACGGATGTAACTATCAGCAAAAAGAAAGAGGTATTCTGAATTGCTGCAGCTTCTTTTTTATCTCCTCTGCCTCTTGCCATTGAAAAAAGCGGTGCACCACCGCTTCCATACATGTTGGTAAAAGCTGTAACTAATATAACTACGGGAAAACAGAGACCAACGGCTCCAAGTGCAGCCGTTCCAACCTCTGGGATTCTGGCAATATAAATTCTGTCTACAATGTTATATAAGAGATTCAGTATCTGAGCAACCAGCATGGGAATGGCAGTTGCAAGGATGATGTTCAGAATCTTCCCATTTTTAAAGTCAATCTGTTTCACGTTATGTATACTCCTTCACTTAATAAGGGCAGCTCTCCCTGGCTATATACTCAGCCGTGAATTCTCTTGAATCAGGATTCAGGTTCATTTCTGTGATGGCCCTTGTAATTCTGGCAAGACATGCGTCTGCCATTGCTTCCATGGGGAGACTAACGACTGATAGTGAAGGGACAGAGAATTCCTCATGGTCACGACTTCCGTTACCAATGCTGATTAGCTCTGTCTGCTTTGGTATCTTAATTCCTTTATCATGAAAAGCTTTTAATACTCCAAAGGCGATATTGTCTGAGCTACATAAAATACAGTCAGGCAGAGGTTTTCTGCCTATGATTTCCAGTGCTCCATTATAGCCCCCTAAAGGAGTATCTTCAACCTGCACTTTTTGAACCTCTGCACCTATCTGAGGACCAAAGGCCTTACAAAAAGCATCTTCACGCACATTCATACCTGAAAAATTCGCTTTGGAAGAGATGATAACAGGTCGCTTTTTTCCATGTCTTACAAAGACATTAGCTGCCAAACTGCCAATTTCTTCATCATTCATATTAACTGTAGGATATTTGGAAGAGCTTCTGTTATATAGAACAACAGGCACTGACAAATCTGCATTTTCAAGATATTCCATATCCTTTTCAGATGCATTACAAATAATGATTCCATTACTGCCCATGAGAGTTCTGGCGGTCATGGATTCTTCAAGATGATCGATGGAATAGGGCTTAACCTGCAGATCATATTTATAATCGTTATTGATTATGGAGTCCTGCAGCCCCTTAAGGAATCTGGTAAGTATGTACTGCCTTGTGGATGAATCCCAAAAAAGTGTGATGACAGGAAGGTTAGGGAGATTACTCCTAAGAAGCTTCGACTGCATATTGGGAGTATATCCGAGAGACTTTGCTGCCTCTAATACCTTTTCCTTTGTAGCATCAGATATATTCCTTTTCTCTGAAAGACCTCTAAGCACGATAGAAACAGTACTTGGAGATAATCCTGTATATTTTGCAATGTCTTTAATTGTAACCATAACTTTTTTCTCACATCCCTCTTTTTTCGAATGACATTTGCTCTCATAAAGCCCGCTTATCTGGCGAATTATTAGTAGGACAAACGTTGTACCTATAATACCATAGATATCATCCTCAAAAATATAAAATAATCACATAAATCTATTTTGGTGAAATTCTTACAAAAACGCACGCTATTTATTCGCTATATGCACAAAAATCTTTAGTACAACGATATAGTATTTACAAATCAAAAAACTTGGAATACAATAGCTTTTATCAGATACAACGTTGTACCGACGTGATGAAATAATTTACGAGGTGATAATGAAATGAAAAAGATAGCAATTGGAGGCGGACAGGGTTTCTGGGGCGATTCACCGGATGCAGCTATTCATATGATAAGAAATGCAGATATACAGTACCTTGCATGCGATTATCTGGCAGAGCTTACTCTTTCCATTATGGCGAGACAGAAGATTAAGGATCCCACTAAGGGATATGCACCTGATTTCGTAACAAGACTTCTTAAGGAAGCTGGAAAAGAAGCTAAGGATAAGAATATAAAGATTGTGACAAATGCCGGAGGAATGAACGTTGATGGATGTGTTAATGCCATCAAGTCATGGGCTGAAGGAGAGAACCTTAAGGGCTACAAGATCGGCTATGTTATAGGTGATGATATAAAGGATAAGATTCCTGAACTTATAAAAGATGGATGGGATTTCCCTTCAATGGATACAGCCGGAAGTAACGATGAGAGCGGCGTAACCTTTGATGATATTAAGGATAAGATTTATAACTGCAATGCTTACGTTGGTCATGAAAAGATAAAGGAAGCAATTGCAGAGGGCGCAGACACAGTAATAACTGGAAGAGCAGCAGATTCAGCACTTTTCCTTGCACCATTTGCCCATGAATTCGGATGGGAGACAAACGACTGGGATAACCTTGCAAGAGGTATCATGGCAGGACACCTTCTTGAGTGTGGCGGACAGGGAGCAGGCGGTAACTTCATGTATGACTGGAGAAGTGTACCGGATATGGAACATCTTGGATTCCCTATTGCTGAGCTTACAGAGAACACCTTTGAGATCACCAAAGCACCTAACTGCGGTGGACTTATCTCTGAGCAGAGCGTAAAGGAGCAGTTCCTTTATGAAGTATTAGACCCTGCAAATTACCTTACACCTGATGTAAATGTTGATATCAGCCATGCAACTATTACTCAGAACGGAGAGAACAGAGTTCGTGTTGATGGAATTAAGGGTAAAGAGAGACCTGACACAATTAAGCTTTGCGTTGGATATCATAAGGGCTGGAAAACAGTATCAATGCTTTCATTTGCATGGCCTAATGCCTATGAGAAGGCAAAGATGTGCGCTGACATCATCATGAATAAGATGAAGGAAAAAGGCATGAAGGCAGATGATGTACATATCAGCTTTATTGGTCTTGATTCACTTCACCTTGGAGTTGCTGATAAGAGTCCTGAGACAATAGCAAGACTTAACGAATGCGTAATGAGAATCGCTGTATTCTCTGAAGATAAGAATGAATGCGCAAAAATCATTCCTGAAATCAGTCCTCTTCAGCTTAATGGACCACAGGGCGCATCCTTCTTTGGAGGAAGAGCTCATGTTCAGGAAGTAATGGCACTTTATCCCACAGTTATACCGAGGGATGCACTGGATGTCAGAAGTCACATTTTAACAATTTAAAAGCCACTTGATTACAAAAAGACTATAGCAGGATGAAAAAGGGGTTTTAAGGAGGGCGTTATGCCAAAGATACATTTAATAGATATAGCACATGGAAGAAGTGGAGATAAAGGTGATACCAGCAATGTCTGTGTATTTGCCAGAAAACCGGAATATTATGACATAATCATCAGAGAGGTTACACCGGAGAGATTAAAGAGTTATTTCGGAGATATGGTGAAGGGCGATATTACCAGATATGAGGTAAAGACCCTTTCAGGAATCAATCTTGTAATGCACCATGCACTTGGCGGCGGAGCAACAATGAGCCTTAGACTTGATTCCCTTGGAAAATCCATGGGATCAGCAGTTATGAGAATGAAGATAAATGTTTCCGAAGAAGAGCTTGAGGATCTTAAGAAAAGCGGAATGACGCTTATGGATTATGAAGATCCTTATGCGGAGGTTGAAAATGAGTAATACAGGCAACACCCCTCAGGCATTAGAGGGAGTCAGAGTGCTGGATCTCACCAGAGTAGTTGCAGGACCTTATGGCGGATCAATTCTGGGAGATTTCGGTGCAGATGTAATAAAAATAGAAGTTCCGGGAAAAGGTGATGATGCAAGAGGCTATGGCCCTTACAGAAATGGCGAGAGTATGTATTACGCCAATCTTAACCGAAATAAGCGCGGAATCACATTAAACCTAAAGAGCGACGAAGGTAAAGAAATCTTCAAGGAGCTTGTTAAGAAGTCAGATGTAGTTCTTGAAAACTACAGACCCGGTGTAATGGATAAATTAGGGCTTGGCTATGATGTTTTAAAGGAGATTAATCCCAGAATCATATATGCAGCCTGCTCTGGCTTTGGTAGCTATGGTTCATACTGTATGAGGCCTGGTTATGACATTATTTCTCAGGCCATGGGCGGACTTATGTCAGTAACAGGAGCTCCTGGAGGAGATCCTACACGTTCAGGAAGCGCCATGGGAGACATCCTTGGCGGAATGAACATGATTATGGGAGTTCTTCTTGCTCTTCATGCAAGAGAGAAGACAGGCGTTGGACAGAGAGTGGATGTATCTCTTGTAGACTCAGTGGTTGCAAGCCTTGAGAATGCTTATATCAGATACTTTGATTCTCAGCAGATTCCTGTCAGGAACGGAAATGCTTATGCATCAATAGCTCCTTATGATACATATCATGCAAAAGACGGCTTTGTTGTCATTGCATGCGGCAACCAGAAGCTTTATGAGAAATTCTGTAACCTAATTGACCGTGCAGATATGATCACTGATGAGAGATTTTTAACAGTTCCTCTCAGAGTTCAGAATAATCTTGAGCAGAAGGCAGAGATAGAGAAGTGGACTCTTACAAAAACTGTAAATGAAGTCGTAGACACAGTACTTGGAGCAGGAATTCCTGCAGGACCTATCTATGATGTTAAGCAGATCACTGAGGACCATCATATTGCTGTAGAGCGAGAGATGTTCATAGACGTTGATCATCCGGTAATCGGACCAATGAAGGTCAATGGCAATCCTATAAAGCTTATGGATATGATGCCAAGGATCAACCGCCCGGCACCTACTCTTGGTCAGGACAACGAAGAAGTCCTCAAAGAAGTGCTTGGTTATGATGATGAGAGGGTAGAAAGTCTTAGAGAAAACTCAATTATCTGATTTAAAAATTGTGAACTCTTAAACTAAATTTCGTGAGAATGCTATTCAAGAATGTATGGTATAATTCAATAGATACACAATTATTTCCGAAGCAATTAACTAGAAATCAAAGGCACCAAGAATACTTTAGAAAGAATAAATCATAGAGATGATTGAAAGATTACGCAAGTATTTAGAATATCGTCCAATTTTACGGAAATGGATTATTGCAGGGCTGGTCATTGTACTGATGACCGGTCTTGTTATGATTCTTTCCGCTTTTTTTATGGTCAGACAGATGTATCACAAGGAGGAGGATCTCCAGGCTCAGATTCTTGAGGAAAATGGAGCAAACCTCAATGGTGTCTATAAAGAAGTAGTCATGGGGGCTCAGACCTTACTTGGTAGCAATCAGGTAAAAGCTGCTATTGCAAGGGGAGATGAGACAATTGAAGATCGTATGAGACTTTCTGAAATTAATTGGACCATCAATGAGTATATGGCCGTTCACTCTTCCTTTGGAGAGGTTTTTCTGTTCTTCCCTTCACAGGAGCCTATGGCAGTTCTGACAAAATCTGAATACCTTAGAATTTCTGAAGAGACACCTTTTGTAACAAATCTTGATATGAAGGCGCCTTATAATCAGGTTCTTTTTACCGGACAGACCTATAGTAAGTTTAAGATTGCCGGACCTGAGAATGACAAGCAGCTTTATTATTCCATGTCGCAGTCCTTCGCAGATCCATTCGAGGATCAGGATGCGGTTCTTCTTATTAAATTGCAGAAGAGTTACTTGCAGTCAGTTGTGACGAACAATACCAATTTCCTGATTGTAACAGGGGATGGTTCATATATTCAGCTTGGGCAGGAGAGTTTTGACGACGAATTTATAGCGGAGTGCCTCGCAGTTGAGACAGGGCATAAGAAAATTTCCGGAAGACCCGTTTATTCAGCAGAAACCAACTCCTATGGAATAAAGCTTATAGCAATCCTGGAGCCTGGGACCATTGAAAATGCTATACAGCCTTTTATTCTTGGCGTTATTTTCTACTTTATTGTAGTTATGGTCGTTACGGCTGTTGTAGTTACTGCGTTTATGCGTAGACAGTATGAGCCAATCGAACATCTACTTAAGTTTATGGATGAAAGAAGCGTTGATAATCCTGAAGTAGACAAAAAGACTCGTGATGAATTTAAACGCATAGAAGAAGGTCTTGTAAAATCTGCAAGTGATCTTAAAGTCTCAAGAGAAGAGATGGATAAGTTCAAAACTAATAATGAGACCAGACTGGTCAATCTTCTGAATTATGGTAAAGAGCCATTTTATGAGGAAGAAGAGAAGGACGCCAGATATATAGTTATCTCTTATGATATTGATAATCCCACTGGTGAGTCCTTTGAGCAGATAGACAGAGATCAGGTTTGGTTTATTATCCATAATGTTTCAGAAGAGCTTATCGGACCAGAGCACCTTCTGGCTACCGGCGGACTTGCACATTGGTTTTACAATATCGTTCAGCTTACAGGAGAAAATGACATTACGCCTGCGGAACTATCAAAACAGGTAAATACAGTCTGCAGCTTTATACGTGAGAAATTTGACATTGCGCTTGTTGCCAATGTATCAAATTTGCACCATGGCAAAAAAAGTATACCGGATGCCCATAAGGAATCCATGATTGTAAGAGAATACCGTATTTATGTAGGTGCACTTCAGAACGTAGCTTATTATAATGAACTTTCTCTGGATGATGATGCGAAAGAGACACTTACTTCCTGGGATCAGATGGAACAGGTACAGAATATGTACCGTCTGCACAGACCTGAGGAAGCAAATAATCTCATCAATGACCTTGTTTCTGCAGCTATTGAGACAGCAGAAGAGGAAAAAGCAGTCGAATTTGAGCCTGATCGAAGTGGTAAGAGTGCAGTTCTTGCTGAAAAGGCAAAGGAATACGTTGATAGAGAGTATGCGAACAAGGATATGAACGTAAATAGCATAGCGGATGAACTTGCTGTTAATAATTCATACCTTTCCAGAACATTCAAGCAGATATACCATGTAGGTATGCTTGAATATATAAATAACGTGCGATTGGATAACGCTGAAATACTGATGGAACAAGGCGTTACAGTAAAAGATGCGGCGGACAGAGTTGGATTTAGTACACCAAGACCTCTCATCAGATGCTTTAGAGAAAGACATGGTATTACTCCGGGTGAGTATTATAAATCGAAGTAAAGAAGATTTACTACAACGAAATAATTCACTGGAAAATTAAAAATGAAACTTGGGTAAAAAGCGCCTGCTACAGCAGGCGCTTTTAGTATGCAGTAAAGATGGCGCAAAAACACTGATAAGTCAGGAATAGTGCATATTTTTTACTTATGTACAATTTCTGACATTATAGCAGAAATAGCACATCAATATCAGAAACCGGTTCTTTTTTTCAACGAAGTACAACGATATACTAACATCATCAAGCAACTCGAAAATCCTCTGGGGATTAACTGAATGTAAAAGGGTAACGTTCAGGGGAGGACAAAATAAAAAAGGGAGTTACGAAATGGAGTTAGTTATGGAGCAAAAAATTGAAAAAAGAAAAAAAGAAAAGGTAGAGATACCAGCCACCGGTTATGTGGAGCATGCCGGATTCAGAGGATTTCTTCATAATCTGAAGATTGATTTCCTCAGAAACAAAGTCATCTACATTATGTGTATTCCGATTGTTGTCTGGTACATTATTTTCCATTATATACCAATGGCCGGAATCATGATGGCTTTCCAGAAGTACACACCTGCACTCGGAATCAGCGGAAGTCCATGGGTTGGATTTGAAAACTTCACCAGATTCTTTACAGGTCCTTATTTTTTAAGACTACTTAGAAACACGACCATGATCGGTGTGCTGGATGTAATATTCGGCTTCCCGGCACCAATTATTTTTGCACTTCTTCTTAATGAAGTAAGAAAGTTTAAAGGATACAAAAAAGTTATCCAGACAGTTTCATACATGCCTTACTTCATATCAATGGTAGTTGTTTGTGGTTTGATCGTAGACTTCACACAGAGCGGCGGTCTTATCTCAAACGTAGTAGCAAGAATCACAGGAACTGATGTTCAGAACCTTCTTGCAAATCCTTCCAATTATTGGGCAATACACATCATCTCCAATATCTGGCAGGGCATGGGATACGGTTCCATCATTTATATAGCTGCTCTTGCCGGAGTTGATCAGGAGCTTTACGAAGCAGCAGTTTTGGATGGTGCTTCAAGATGGAAGAGCTGCTTACATATCACAATTCCTTCCATCATGCCTACAATCATGATTATGCTTATCTTGAGAATGGGTTCAATCCTTCAGGTTGGTGCAGACAAGATACTTCTTTTGTACACACCTGCAACATACGAGACAGCCGATGTAATCAGTACTTACATATATAGATGCGGTCTTCAGCAATATGATTACGGTTTCTCAACCGCAGTAGGTTTATTTAACTCGATTATCGGAACTGCGTTCCTGTTAATCACAAATGCAATTTCAAGGAAATATACAGAATCAAGTCTGTTCTAATTTTTGGAGGAAATAACAATGGTAGTAAAAAAGTCATTAGGCGATTATATATTTGACGTACTCAACTATATATTGCTTGCATTTATAGCTTTCCTGTGTGTGGTTCCGATTCTTCATGTATGTTTTGCATCAATATCAGAACCTGCACTGGTTGACAAGGCACAAAGCTTTATCCTTTGGCCTTTAGGAAAGCCTTCACTTAATGCTTACAGAATCATTATGAGATACAAGAACATCTGGGTTGGCTATAGAAACACATTATTTTATGTAGTTGCTCAGTGCATTATCACCAGCGTGCTTTCAGTTATTGCAGGTTATATTACATCAAGAAAGCGTTTCCGCTTCAGAAATGCACTTATGATGTTCCTTGCTTTCACAATGCTGTTTAATGGTGGTATGATTCCGACCTACATGGTAGTTAATAAGCTTGGTCTTCTTAATACAAGGGCAGCACTTCTTATTCCTCAGGCTATGGGCGTTTTCTACATCATCATCATGAGAACAGCCATCCAGGCAATTCCGGATTCACTTGAGGAATCAGCAAGAATAGACGGTGCAGGCGAGCTTACGATTATGTTCAATATTATCCTGCCTCTTTGTAAGGCAACATTTGCAGTTATCATCCTGTTCATCGCAGTTGGTAAGTGGAATGAGTGGTTCTCAGCGCTCCTTTACCTGCCTACAGCAAGAGATAAATATCCTCTTCAGATGTTCATGAGAGAAATACTTATCTCAGCTCAAAATTCAACAAGCTCAGTTACGGCAAATGCCGGTGATCTTATGGACAATGCACAGATGTACAAGACACTTGTTAAGTATGGATCAATCGTTGTATCCACACTTCCTATCCTTGCAGTATATCCTTTCTGCCAGAAGTATTTTGTTACGGGTGTTATGGTTGGTTCAGTAAAAGGCTGACATTGAGAACCTGACGAGGTATTTTCGAGTCTGGTTCGAAAGTCGTTCTGTCGAGCAAAGCGAGAGCAGAACTTCCTTGTGAGAACACACTTTAATTTTCTAGTAAATAACCCTGAGGGGTTACATATTTAATTCATAGGAGGAATTTCAATGAAAAAGAAGGTAGTAGCAGTATTGCTTACAGCAGCAATGCTTGTTGGAACAATCGCAGGTTGCGGAAAGAGTTCCAACGGTGGTAGCACAGCAACAGATGCAGGAGCAGGTTCAGCTGAAACAACTGCAGAAGCAGGTGAATGGACATGGCCTTTATCTGAAAAGAAAGAGCTTAGCATCTGGATTGTTTGGAGTAACGATTATGTAGAGAATCCTAACGAGCTTAAGGCCATCCAGAAGATGGAAGAGCTCACAAATGTACATGTAAACTGGCAGGTAGTTGATGCTGCATCAGCTCAGGAGCAGTTCGGTCTTATGCTTGCATCTGGTGAGTATCCGGATATCATCCGTGATTGCGGAACATATTATCCCGGCGGAACAGAGAAGGGTGTACAGGACGGTGTTCTTGTAGATCTCACAGATGTAGCAGAAAAATATATGCCTACATATACAGCACTTCGTAAGAGTAATCCTCAGCTTGAGAAGGACACTGTAACTGATGAAGGAAAGATTGTAGGTACACGTACAATCGCATCTTACTTCGGAGACATCAGAGGTGAGAGAGTATGGGCAGGTATGGCTCTTCGTGGCGACTGGCTTCAGGAGCTTGGTCTTGAGGTTCCCAGAACAATTGATCAGTGGGAGACAGTTCTTACAGCATTCAAGGAGAACTATCCTGAGTGCGAAGCTCCTCTTATGATCGGTACAAACGGTTACGATTACTTTAGCCACTTCCTTTCAGCTTATGGTTGCCTTGGTGAGTTCTACATGGATGGAAATACAGTTAAGTATGGTCCTCTTGAGGATGGTTACAAGGAATGGCTTACACTTTTCCATGATTGGTACACAAAGGGACTTATCGATCCTAACTTTATGACAAATGCAGCTGATATGATGAGCCCTGCTGATTATGTTGGAACAGGAAAAGCAGGTGCAGGATGCCAGCTTTGGGGTCTTACATCAGATGTATTCAAGACACAGGGATATACAACAGAAGAGGATTACAACCTTGTAGCAACATCTTCACCTGTACTTAAAGAGGGTGACACACCTGAAATTGGATTCAATACATCAGCACTTGTTAAGGAAGAGGTTGGTATTTCAACATCTTGCAAGGATCTTGAACTTGCATGCAGATATCTTGACTTCTGGTATTCAAATGAGGCTATGCTTCTTAATACACTTGGTATCGAAGGTGAGTCTTATACAGTAGATGAGAGCGGCACATATCACCTTACACCTGCTATGCAGCAGATGATCGACGACGGTAAGGTTAACACACTTGCTGAGGCAGTTTATACTTACACACTTGGTACAGCAGACTTTGGTCTTTACAACTGGGGTATGTTCGATCCTATCTACGAGGGACAGGATGCACTTAAGGCTTATGACGAATTTGATAAGGATAAATTCGATCTTATGCTTCCCGCTTGCATGACAATGACAGATGCAGAGAACTCTGAATTTGTAACACTTTACACAGACATTCAGACTCTTGCTCAGGAAAATACAGTTAAGTTCATCACAGGTGAGAAGTCACTTGACGAGTATGATGCATTCAGAGAGCAGCTTAAGACATACAACATCGATCGTTGCATCGAGCTTAAGCAGGCAGCACTCGACAGATATAACGCTCGTTAATTAAAATCAGAGAAGGTATTTTTAACAAAATATTGGGTAGGGGGAAACAAAATCCCCCTACTCAAATTAATTACTAGAAACTATTACTCAAATTGATTACAGAAATGGAGAAGCAAAATGAAACTTTTTAAGCAGGACGAATCAACAATCGTAAGCACAAAAGCAGGAAAATTACAGGGTTACTTCTATGATGGTGCTTACATTTTCAAGGGTGTACATTACGCTGAGGCAGAGCGTTTCTGCCAGCCTACAGAGGTTGAGCCCTGGGAAGGCATTAAGGATGCAACATCTTATGGCATGGTATGTCCTTTAATGCACCAGGATACTCCCAGAGGAGAACTTATGGTTCCTCACGCATACTGGCCCATGGACGAGCACTGCCAGAACCTTAACATCTGGTCAACAAAGCTCTGCAAGGACGTTAAAAAGCCCGTTATGGTATGGCTTCACGGCGGCGGATTCTTCGCAGGATCTTCTATCGAGCAGCTCTGTTATGATGGCGCAGCTATGGCTAAGGAAGGTGATGTAGTTGTTGTAACAATCAACCACCGTCTTAACCTTCTTGGATACCTTGATCTTTCACCTTTTGGCGAAAAGTATAAGAACTCCGGTAACTGCGGTAATGCAGATATGGTTGCAGCTCTTAAGTGGGTTAAGGAAAACATCGCAGCATTTGGTGGTGATCCCGACAACGTAACAATCTTTGGTCAGTCCGGCGGTGGAATGAAAGTAACATCCCTTATGCAGACACCTGAGGCTGACGGCCTTTTCCACAAGGGTATCGTAATGAGTGGAGTACTCGGCAAAGATTTCATGGATACAGGAAAGGGCGATGGCAGACCGATCGTTACAGCTATGCTTAAAGAACTCGGCCTTACAGAGAATGATGTAGAAAAGCTTGAGACACTTCCTTATGCAACACTTGTTGAAGCATATGAAAAGGTTGCTGAGGACATCAAGAAGCAGGGACTTTACACAGGTATGGCACCCATGATCAACGACTGGTACAAGGGTGAGCCTCAGTTCGTAGGATTCACAGAGAATTCCAAGAAGATTCCGCTTATGGTTGGTAGCGTATTTGGTGAGTTTGCATTCATGCCTCTTACATTTGATAAGACAAAGATGACAGAGGAAGAGATGAGAGCAAAGATTGCAGATACCTTTGGCGAAGATAAGGCAGATGAGCTTATTGAGAAGTTCAGAAAGGCTTATCCTGACAAGAAGATTGTTGATCTTGTTTCCTTTGATTCAATCTTCCGTAAGCCTACAAGAGTTCTCATTGAAGAAGCAAGTAAGAGAACAGAAGCTCCTGTTTACTCTTATGTATTTGCTCTTGAGTTCCCGATTCAGCATAACAAGCCCGCTTGGCACTGCTCTGATATTGCATTCTTCTTCCACAATATCGACCTTGTGCCTGTAGCAAACGTTCCTGGCGTTTCAGATAAGCTCCAGGAGCAGATATTCAAGGCTGTTATGAACTTTGCAAGAACTGGCGATCCTAACCATGATGAACTTCCTACATGGGAAGCTTCAAAGCCTGGTGATGAGGCAACAATGATCTTTGACAGAACCTGCGAATGCAAGCACAATTTCGATGCTGAGCTCGTAGATGTTCACTCAACTATCATTCCTAAGTTCCTCTTTGGCGGAGATGTTGAAATTCAGCACTAATAATTATTTAGCCATGAATAATTTTTTCTTTGTTAAATGAGGCAAACCCTTAGCCTCGTGCACTTTAGACCAGCGTAATTTTGGATAGTTTCCAAATATGCGCTGGTCTATTTATTTAGAAAAGGATATACTATAATCAGTATTCTATACCATTATGGTTAGTTGCAATAAAAGGGTGTTTTTATGAGTAGTGATTTTTCCAAAAACATGGCTTATATTTTAGCCGAAGTAAAAAAGGAATACCGCTATATTCATGCTCAAAACATTGTTGAGTTTGATAATATGACTATCTGCCCTGAGGCTGGCCAGACAAGGGAGATGGATACTTTATATACGATTTCCAATCACGCATATAAAGTCAAAAAATCAAAGAAATATGCAAAAGCTATAGAATATTGCTACAAAAAAATCGACAAAGCAGATCCGTTAGAGCGAGTGCTTATTCTTAATCTTTATCGATCATATCAGCATAACAAAAATATCACTCTACAAATGAATAACAAGATCGACAAGCTAAAACGCGAGGTTTATCTGACATGGATGGACAGTCGCGCTAAAAATGATGCTTCCGATTATGTGCGTATATTAGATGAGCTAATTAGCAAGAGAAAAGAAAAATATACTTTATACGAGAGACTTGATGATGAAAAGCAGCTTAGTACCTATGAGTTGATGCTTGGTGAGTTTGAAAAGGGCATTACGAAAGAGGAACTGGATGATCTTTTTAAAACAGCCACAGATGGAGTGCTCGAGCTTCTAGGTAAGATAAAAGAGAAGGATCAGGAGTTCCGTACAGGCTTTCTTGGAAGACAGGTTGTTCATACACACCAGCATGAGATGGCTGAATTCCTCATGGAAACCATGGGTTTTGACTTTTCCCGTGGTACTTTGACAGAGGCAAAATATCCGATAATGAGCGTAGTTTCTCCCGAGGATATCAGACTGACGGCCAGAGATTGCTTTACTGATTTCATATTTGAGATGTACTTTATCATCCATGCCTGCGGACTTGCGCTTTTTGAGCAGCTGCAACCAGAGGAGGATATTAAGGGACAGATTTTTGAGTTTAAATCCATAGGAATGAGGGAAGCGGTAGCTTTCTTTTATGGAAATATTATTGGAAAATCCAAGGAATTTATCCACGTTATTTACCCTAAGGTGTGCGAAATCTATCCCAGGGTAATGAGAGATGTGTCAGAAACCGAGCTGTATGAAGTTATAAATATGGTTGAGCCTACACTTAGCCGCCTTAAGTCAGATGAGGTGACAGGTGTCCTGCATGGGCTTATTCGGTATGAAATGGAGAAGGATATCATTGATGGTAAAGTTACCGCAGGTGATATTCGCTCTGAACTAAACGCAAAATATAAGAAATATCTCGGAATTGAGCCTAAAACGGATGTAGAAGGTTTACTTCAGGATATGAACTGGTCAAGGGACTTTGGAATGCTTCCCATGTACACCCTTGGATGTTTTTACGGCGCCATGATACTTACCCGTATCAAAGAGGATATGGATATTTATGAGGAAGTGGCAAAGGGTAATTTTGCTAAGATCAATGAATGGATGAAGGAGCATGTATTTAAGCATGCTAACAGGCTTTCTCCCAAGGAATGGATCAATGAAATATGCCATAGGCCGCTGACCGCAAGTGATTATCTTGTTTATATCAATGAAAAATATAGTACTTTGTACAATCTGGACGAGGATAATGAGAATGTAAAGCAGATTCTGGCCTACGCTGGGAGAACAGAGAGAATTAGAAAGCTGTCATCACCTGGTCTTAGCCAACTTGAGACACCGGACGATTATCTTGGACTTTTAAGCCATAATTTCAAGAAAATAGGAGAGCTTTCCAAGCAGAATAAGGAGTTTATCAGTAAGTACATAGACCCTGTACTGGCGACAAAAGGCCTTTTATCAGAGGAAACAAGGAATAATTTCAATATTTTCTACAGAAGTCTCGTAAGCCAGGATTCAACAAAGGTTTTGGATATTCCGATAGTTTTCAGACTTGCGGAGCGTATGCTTGAGGATGCCAGGGAACAGGATGATGATAAATACTATATCGAACAGTTGGACAAGCAGTTAAAATGCGCTTACCACATGGTCAATCAGACCAGGCATATCACGGTTTGTCCTGAAATAGCTGAGGAGTTCAGAGAAAAAGGATGGAAGGCCTATGATGAACTTATAAGCTACCTTGATAAGGATAAATTCGATAAGCTGGATAAAGACAGTCAGAATCTAGTTGAGAAGAATGCAAAGCTTGGTGCTGCGCTAAAGGAAAAGCCTGATAGCGTATCGTATCTGGAAATACCTGAATGTATTTCAGAAGTAGTCAGCTATGTTGAGACAGCTAAGGGCGGACCAATAACAGAAGAGGTCAGGGATAACATTCACAGTATGTATCGTTCAATGATCTCTTATGCCTTCCATATGCCTAAATATGGCGGATTTTCTTCGAATATGGCAGCCTTTTCAGATATTATTACCGGGTTTATAGAGCTCCAGGGTGGAATCACCTTTATGCAAATGGGACTAAATCTCATGGCAGCGATACATCCACCGACCTATATTCATTCAGTTATGGTGGCAAAAATAGCCACCTGTCTGACCAGACATATAATTGCAAGGCATCCTGAGCTATTTGTGGGATGTCAGGGCTGCACTACCAAAGAGGAAGTGGTCCAAAATAAGGAAACCTTCCTGGAGTTTGTTTATAACGCAGGCTTGTGTCATGATTTTGGGAAGCTTGTGATAATAGATACGATTTATGTGTACGGCAGAAATCTTCTTGATATGGAGCAGGAGATTATATCTACACATGCAGCGATGGGCGGAGAGCTTCTTTCAAGACATGAAAGTACAAAAGATTATGTTAATGTTGCAGTTGGACATCATAGGTGGTATGACGGTAGTAAGGGATATCCAATGAGCTTTGACATAATAAATAGCCCATGCAGAACCTCAACATCGATAGTATGTTGTGCTGACTGCATGGATACAGCGACTGACAAGATTGGCAGAAGCTATAATGACGGAATTGAACTAGAGGATTATATAAAGGAGGTAAAAGAGGGGGCAGGAACCCGTTATGCGCCATATATGGCGGAGATACTAGAGGTTCCGGAGGTTGTTGAGGATATGAAATATCTTTTGACTGAAGGGAGAAAAAAGGTTTACAGAGATACGTACAGACTTTTGAGTAGGGTGCACGTAGATGCGAGATTTTAGGGCCGTTTACGGTTGCAGGAGATTAGCCTATGAAAAAAATCATGGTTGTAGATGACGAAAATATTTTCCAGTATTTAGCCAAAACCATGCTGGAACCTACATACGAGGTTGTTTGTGCTCAGTCAGGAGAAGAGGCGCTTGGATGCTTTGAAAAAGAAGCACCTGATCTGGTGCTTTCAGATTTGATGATGCCGGGGATGTCAGGGCTTGAGTTTCAGGATAAGCTTAAGCAAAAGTATGGAGACAAAATCCCAGTTGTGTTTATGACCTCTGATTACAGACAGGAAGCAGAGATTGACAGTTTCAGAGGCGGAGCAGCTGACTTTATCCACAAGCCTTTTCAGAAAGAGATACTTTTAAGACGACTGGAAATTATTCTTTCTGGAATTTCAAGGATTGAGGACCTTCAGGAAGAAGCAAGTACCGACCTTTTGACCGGATTACTCAACAAGGTTTATGTAGAAAAAGAGATCACAGATATCTGTAAGAACAGCTTTGGAACGCTGATGCTTATGGACCTTGATTCCTTTAAACTGGTTAATGACTATCTTGGTCATGATGTTGGAGACCAGGTTCTAAAGAAATTTGCCGGAGTTTTGCATAAAGTAGTCAGATCAAAGGATATAGCGGGCAGAATTGGTGGAGATGAGTTCATCATTTTCTGTAGCAATGTTAACAGTAAGAATGTTATTGAGCAAAAGGCAGAACAGATTACTGATATGTTCGATACCGCTGTTAAGGATGTAATAGGCAAAGATGGCAATATTCCGCTTGGTGTATCAATTGGAGCGGTTAATATTCCTTACGAGGGAAGAGAGTTCCCAGAGCTGTTTAAAAAGGCAGATAAGGCCTTACAATCAGTTAAACAACATGGAAAACATGGATTATCTATATACAAGAATGATTCTGTGGAAGAAGAGTCTGTTAAATGTGAGGGATTAGTCTCCGGAAGAGCAATTCTTGATGAAAGAAATGAGCCAAATGGAGCTTTCGAAGTAAGTGCTCAGAGCTTTAGAGATGTATATAGATTCTTAAAGCGAGCAGTCAAAAATTATAACAATACGGTCCAGTATGGCATTTTCACGATAGATACAGATGGAAGGGATGAACTCTTAGAAGATGCCATGGATAGCTTTGGAAAAGCATTGAAGTGTTCGCTAAGATGCAGTGATACCTATACAAAAAACGGATCAAATCAGTACTGGCTGTTACTACCCGAATCTAACACAGAAGATGCGCATAATGTAGTTTTAAAGCGAATAATGGACAACTGGCACAAGGATTATAATGTCGAAGGTGTAACAGTTAATTGTGATATAGAGGATATTTAAAAATTTAAAAAAATTAACCGCCTGCTATAGCTTAAACGCTATAGCAGGCGGATTTTTGTGTATGTTAATAGGTTTCAATGTTTCAGCATTTAATTATGATAGGCTCCCCTGAAATACTGATATATCCATGCATTACCTCAATTTTATTACCATCTATCAGGTTTTCATAGCAGCCATCTTCTGCGTGAATAGGAATAATTCCTGGTTCACCATCAAGAGAAAATACGCCGATTAGCTTATCATCTCCGCGACTGTGGATAGCCTTTATTACATTGTCTTCGTAAGTCTTGGTGCGGTAGGTGCTGTCTGCAAAAAGGTCACTCTGCTTGATTTCGTAGAGCTTTTGCATAAGCGGCGTCAAATCAATGTTATCTTTTGATTTCCATTCAACAGTATCCTTGTCAAAAAGGCTGGGAAGATGAGAAACACCATACTCCTGACCAGCATAGATGAGGGTCATTCCTTTTTGGAAATATAGGAAGGCTGTGGCATTTCTAAGAGCTCTTTCCTTGGGGAAAAGGAATCTGGCTCTTGGCTGGTCGTGATTTTCAAGGAATCTCAATTTGACATAGTTGTCAGGATAAATATATTCCTGTCTGTTGATAGCATCTGAGTAGTAGCTTAGCGTTCCAGTGCCTGACACATAATTGGTCAGATCGCCATAGATGTCATAATCGTATAATATGTCAAAGGCCTGGTACATCTCCGAATCTGACTGTGCTGTCAGACCAAGCTCTCGCATAGTCATAATAAAGCCAGGATCTACGGATTCACTTAGCCAAATGCAGCCAGGATGCACTTTTTCAACTTCTTCTCTTGCTTTTTGCCAAAATTCAATCGGAACAAGAGGAGCAACGTCGCATCTAAAGCCATCAACAATTTCGGCCCACATTTTAAGGGAATCAATCTGATAGTCCCAGAGTTCTTTGTTGTTATAGTCAAGGTCTATAACGTCCGTCCAGTCTCCAACACGATTACCAAAGGAACCGTCAGGCTTGTGATAAAACCATTCAGGATGTTCCTTTGCAAGAACGGAATCAGGAGAGGTGTGATTGTATACCACATCAATCATGCATTTCATTCCTGCCTCATGTATGGCCTTTACTGTCTTTTTAAAGTCAGCCATGGTGCCATACTCAGGATTTATGCTTCTGTAGTCCATATTTGCATAGGGCGATCCAAGAGACCCCTTTCTATTTAGTTTTCCAATAGGGTGAATCGGTGCGAACCAGATAATATCAACACCAAGTGATTTGATCCTGTCCAGACTGGGAATAATGGCTTTAAAGGTCCCTTCTTTTGTGAAGTTTCGCACAAAAATCTGGTACATGACCTGATTGCGTAATTTCTTAGATGTGGTATTGGACATAGAATTACCTCTTTTCTGCAAAATACTTAGTCGCCGGAAACGGAATATTGAAAAAAGATGGTTCCTTATAATTTTATCATGGCAAAAGACAAAGTAAAATGCCATCCAGGAGGATAGATAAAATACATCAGCTTTAGTTATTAAAATATTATGAAAAGTATGAAAAAAGTGGCTATTCATGGATAATGAAGAAGCCAAAAAGTATAATAAAAAGTGAAATTTTATACTGTTTTTTCTATAAAAATTGGTTTCGCCAGCTATCTCTTTTGGGGGAGATAAGACATGAATGAACGCATAAATGCGCATACAAAAATAAATATTATACTCACGATAGTGGGCATTGGCCTTGGCGTTGAGAGTATAACCCAGAGGTGGGAATTCTGGTTTCCACCGCTTCTTTTGCTGGGTATTGTAATTCTTTGGGTAGTTCATGTTTCCCAGTATGGTGATATTCAGGTCAGAGAGCTGTTTATGATAGTTCTTTGCTTTGCTGCGGCTCTGTTTCATGGAGTTCATGTAACCAGCTTTTTTGACATTGCTATAGCAAATCTGCTTCTAACCTCGACATTATCGCTTCTTGGCAGTATTCCGGTGCTTAATGCCACCTTGGTGGAGTATGTGTCGCTACTTATCATTCAGCTTTCGCTAGCAGGATACTATGGCAGCGTTGAGCTGAATACTCTTAATCTATCAAGGCTTATTTTGCATAACGTAATAGTTTTTTCCTGCCATTATGTGAGCAGATGGAGCATTTTGGACAGGAAGAGGTATGAGGATCATATTGCGGAAAGCGACGAGATAATGAAGTCATCACTAATAGATATGGATGACTTTTTGGTTAATATTTCCCATGAATTAAGGACTCCTGTCAATGTCGTTAATGGTATTTCCTCGCTCATTTTGAAAAATGAAGACACAGAAGATATTCAGGCCATAAAGGATGCGGGACTTCGCTTGTCCAGGCAGATAGAGGATATCCAGGATTATACAGAGATAAAGCAGGGTCATGTACTCGTGGAAAATGAGAAGTATCTGATAACTTCTCTGGTAAATGATGTAATAGCTAATCTTCACATACAGGAGGAGACCAAAAATCTCGAGTTTATCGTTGACCTGGATCCGAAGGTTCCGGCAGCTATGAAGGGCGACATCAGAAAGCTGCATAAAATTCTAAGACATCTTATCGATAACGCCATAAAGTTCACAAAAGCAGGTGGAGTTTATATCAGAATCACCGCTAATCACAGAGATTATGGAGTAAATCTTTGTCTGGAAGTAACAGATACTGGAATTGGCATGAGCAGACAGGACGTTGCAAATGCATCTAAGAGATTTTACCAGGCCAATAAAAAGAGAAACAGAAGCAGCGGTGGTATTGGACTGGGCCTGAATATCGTATATGGCTTCGTGCACGAGATGAAGGGCTTTGTGACCATAACCAGTGAAAAGGGAAAAGGTACCTGTGTCCGCATAAGTATTCCGCAGGAAGTGATGAATAGAGGAAACTGCCTGAGCATAGACAGGGATATAATTAAAAATGTTGTATTCCATGTTATGCCTGGAAAATACAAGGATGCCCAGGTCAGGGATTTCTATCGCAGAATGGCAGTTAACATTGCATCAGGCTTAAAGCTGAATCTTTATTCCGCTGTAAGTATAGAAGAAGTCAAAAACCTTATGGAAAAACTGGAGGTTTCTCATATATTTATGGGAGCTGATGAGTATGCCCAAAATCCGGAAGTATTTGATAAGTATGCTGAGGATGGAATTATCGTGGCAGTTTCTGCCCCGGCAGGCTTTAAGAAAACCGCTGGAAGCAGAGTAATCATTATGCCAAAGCCCCTTTATGGATTCCCTGTAACAAAGGTTTTGAACGGCGAATCAGACCTTAGTGATGATTCAATGAGCGATCGCAGGCGTAAGCCCATGTTTGAGGGAGTAAAGGCTCTTATTGTCGATGATGAGCCTATGAACCTTGTTGTAGCTTCAGGAATGTTTAAAGAGTATGGTATGACAACCGAAACTGCAGCAAGTGGGCAGGAAGCTATAGATAAGTTCAGAAACAACCATTATGATGTCATTTTCATGGATCACATGATGCCGGAAATGGATGGTGTTGAGGCTATGCAGCGCATAAAGCAGGCAGCAAAGGATATGGGCGGTGTAATTCTTATCGTTGCCCTTACTGCTAATGCTGTAAGTGGTGCCAGAGAAATGTTTATCAAAGAGGGCTTTGATGGCTTTATTGCCAAGCCCATTGATGTCATGGAATTTGAGCGCGTAATGAAACGCATTTTACCAGACAACAGAATAACCTATGTAGAGAGGAGCGGATCATGAAATTAATGAAAATGATTTCAAAAAAACTGAATGACCCGCTTATCAGCTATGAAGAAAGAACAATGATAATGCTGGCAGTTCTTGGAGAAATGACAGCACTTGTCGCGCTTTTCTTCGATATTATCTGTAGAGAGAACATAGTTGAGATTGTAGCACTTACTGCGCTTTGCATAGCCATACCACTGGTGTCAACAATTTGTGTTAAATTCGGGAAAGTTTTCCTGGGTTCCCTGATTCAGGTAATAGTTCTGATATTTGTTATTTTACCTATCACCTTTTTCTTTGGTGGTGGACCTCAAGGTGGCGGTGTCTTTTGGGTAGTATTTAGCTACATGTTCATTGGAATGTCGCTTTCGGGAAAGATACGAGTAGTAATGATGGTATTACTCTCGCTGCTGAATATAGCGGAATATGTGATCTGGTATATTCATCCAGAGCTTATAAAAAAGCATGATACAGGAATGTTTTTTATAGACTCATTGGTTTCAATAACACTTGTAGGCTATTCTACTTTTGCCATGCTTAGATACCAGAAAGCAATATTCGAAGCAGAGAGCGCACGTGCTCAGGAGCAGGCTCAGAGGGCAGAGGAGCTTAATCTCAGTCAAAATCAGTTTTTCTCTAGCATGAGCCATGAGATCAGAACTCCCATAAACTCTATATTGGGACTTAATGAGATCATCCTCAGACAGGAAGATGCGTCTGAAGAAATAAAAAAGGATGCAGCTAATATCCAGGGTGCCGGCAAAATGCTTCTGGCACTGGTCAATGATATCCTCGACCTTAGCAAGATAGAAGCTGGCAAAATGGATATTGTGCCTGTAAATTACAGTGTATCAGCACTTGCTTCTGACATTGTTAACATGATCTGGTTAAGAGCTGAGGAAAAAGGCTTAAAAATGCAAGTGCATATTGATCCGTCCATCCCTTCTGAGCTATATGGTGATGAAGTCCGCATAAAGCAGATACTCATCAACCTTTTGAATAATGCGGTTAAATATACGAAGGAAGGCTCTATTTCGCTCCATATCGACAAAGAAATAGTAAAGGATGACAGGGCGCTGATTGTATTTTCTGTTACTGATACCGGTATTGGTATTAAACAGGAAGCCCTTCCACATTTGTTTGATGCCTTCCAAAGAGTAGATGAGAAGAGAAACAGATATATTGAGGGTACAGGACTTGGCCTTTCGATTGTAAAGATGCTGGTTGAGCTCATGAAAGGCTCAATAAGTGTAAACAGTGTTTATGCTCAAGGGTCTACATTTACAGTATCCCTTTGGCAATCAATATCCAACAAAGCACCTGTTGGAGAAATTAATATTGCTAACTTTGGGAATACGGCTGGTTCCCATCACTATGAGAGCAGCTTCACAGCACCTAGTGCAAGGGTTCTTATTGTTGATGACAATGATATGAACCTTGAAGTTGAGAAGAAACTTCTGCAAGGTACAGAGGTGAAAATTGAAACTGCAAGTAGTGCTATAGCTGCATTGGAGATGACCTCCCGCACGCATTATGATGTTATTCTTATGGATCACCTCATGCCTGGAATGGATGGCATTGAGTGTCTTATGAGGATCAGGAAACAGAGTGAAGAAATCAATAACGATACACCTGTTATTGTATTAACGGCCAATGCTGGAGCCGATAACAAGGAGCTTTATTCTAAGAGTGGTTTTGATGGATATCTTTTAAAACCTGTATCTGGAAGACAGCTTGAAGAGACTCTGCTTAGAGTTTTGCCGGAGGAAAAAATCAACCACAATGCAGGAAGCGATATCTATCATGAGGTTATGAACACTGCTAAAGGCTTTAGGCGTAAGGTTCCGGTACTTGTTACTACAAGCAGTATGTGCGACCTTCCTGCATCACTTATTCGTGAAATGCAGCTCGACATCATTTCCTTCTTCGTTCATACACCGGGAGGAGCCTTCTGGGACAATGTAGAGGCTGATGCGGATGAGCTTGTTGAATATATGAAGCATATGGAAGGGACTCTTAAATCTGAGCCTCCACGTATTGAAGAATTTGAAACATTTTTTGCTAAAAAGCTTAGAAAAGCGCACCATATCATCCATATATCAATAACTCCCAGCATGAGTGAGGAATATGAGCGTGCTTGTAAGGCTGCAAATCAGTTTGATAATGTAACAGTGGTGGATTCAACAGTACTGTCGAGTTCTACAGGTATTCTGGTCATGATTGCATATCAATTGGCACAGCAAAACCTTCCTGTAGATCGCATAATTGAAGAACTTGAGGATGCGAAAAAGAGGATTCATTGCGGATTCATCCTTGGAGCAACTGAATTTATGATGAGAGGCGGCTTTATCAGTCAGAGGATACATCGCCTGATGACGACTATGAATTTAAGGCCTTCGCTCCATATTCAGGATGATGTTTTTGGTATGGAAAAAATCTACATGGGTGAGCAAAAAGAGTGTTACCAGCGCTATATTCGCAGAACTCTCACAAGAGGAGCCAATCCGGATAAGGACCTTCTTTTTATAACCTATGTGGATATGTCTGAGGAGGATCTTGACTGGATTGCAGATGAAGCAAGGAAGGTTGTGGACTTTAAAAAAATCGTTTTCCAGAAGGCATCAGCTGCTATTTCTGTAAACTGCGGTCCAGGATCCTTTGGTTTTCTGTTTATAGATAAAGGAGATAAGGATTATCATCTCGGAAATATGCTTCCAAGAGACAGAGTATATGAAGATGCAGATGAGGCAGAGGGCAGCTTAAAGCCAATGCCATCAGTCGGAGAAGCAGGTGCTGAACAAGATGGCGCCGATCCTGTAATCCAGATGGAAAATGTAGATGTTTCTGCCCTGGACAAGGAAGCTGTAGATGAGGAGAAGGAACAGCCTGAAACAGCCAAGGGTGATAAATGGTACGAGAACATAGAAGGGATAGATGCAGCAATTGCCCTTAGAAACAGCGGCTCAGAAGATGCACTTCTGACTGTATTACAGATTTTCTATGATTCAATAGAAACTAAGTACTCAGAGATAGTAGAGTCCTATAGCAAGGGTGATTTTAAGAATTACACCATAAAAGTACATGCACTTAAGAGCTCTGCGAAGCTTGTTGGAGCAATGGAGCTTGCAGAAAAGGCTGAAAAGCTCGAAATGGCTGGAAAAGCCGATGACATCGAGTATATTAAAAATAATAACGAGGAACTTTTGAGGGATTATGGAGAATATAAGGTAAGGCTCTCTAAATACTTTGAAAGTGATGGCCTAAATGCCCCTGCTGATGACAGACCAATAGCGGATCCTACACTTATGGAGACGCTTTATGAAGCGCTTCTTGAGGGGGCAGAAGCCATGGATATCGACATGATTGAAGCAACCTTTAAGGAGATTGAAGATTATGCGGTTCCAGAGAACGAGAAAGAGAAATTCGATAAGTTGAAAGAGTATTTTGATAGTTTCGATTATGATGGAATGGTTTCCATACTAAAGAATTGATGAATTGGTGTATTTTGTGGACAGGAGGACTATATGCCAGTAACTACTCGCAAAAAGATCGTATTATTGCTTTTTCAGCAAAGTATAATCGCAAGAGGAATGGAGAAAAAACTGGTTGAACTAAGATATGACGTGAAGACTCTTTTGGGTAGATTTGATCAGCTGGAGTTTTTGATAGACTCTACTGATCTGTTTATCATGAATCTGTCCTCTGATATTCTGAATGATAAAAAAGCCCTGAAAACACTCGCTGAGCTTGTTAGCAAGATTTCCGGCAAGAAGAAAAAGATGCTTGTTATGGGAGAAAAGGATTTTCAGGCTGATATAGAGAAGGAAGTTCCGTCTATCGACCTGTATGACTGGCTTTACAGACCTGTGGACATGGAAAAGCTTGATGAGAGGCTTCGTAAAGTCATAGATCAGGATGATGAATCCGCCAGAAAAAAGCGAATCCTCATTGTTGATGATGATCCTGCTTATGCGAAGGTTGTCAGGGAATGGATGAAGGAATCCTACAGAGTGGATATCGTTACAGCCGGAATGCAGGCAATCAGCTTCCTTTTGAAGGTTTCACCTGATAATCCTGTGGACATGATCCTGCTTGATTATGAGATGCCCGTGGTTGATGGACCTCAGGTTCTGCAAATGCTAAGACAGGATGAGGCAACAATGCATATCCCTGTTGTTTTCCTAACAGGTGTCAGCACAAAGGAGGGCGTAGCAAGGGTTATGAGCCTAAAGCCCGATGGATACATCTTAAAAACGACCACCAAGGAGGAGCTTTTGATTTTCCTACATTCAAAGCTCAACAAAAAATCGAATTAACCGTTTGCTTAAACCCGTTTCCTACCGTGGATGCGGGTTTATTTTTGTCACAAAATATGATGTGTATTATATACGGGAAACTAATTTTCAGAAAATGGGAAATGAATTAAGAAAAAGTGCAAAAAATGTCATATATTTTCACGATGGTACACGGTAAAATAATCACATAAACAAAAACAAATCATCATCTATAGATGGGAGGGTGATGGGGCATCAGCCCCGAGAAAGGAAAGGGTTTTATGACAACACAACTAACAATGACAATCGCAATCGCCGCAATCATTATTCTGGCTATTCTTATTATAGCCGCAGGATATGTAAAGGCTCCTCCGGACAGAGCATACATTATCTCGGGTATGAGAAAGGTTCCTCGTATCCTAATCGGACGCGCAGGCGTTAAAATACCTTTCTTTGAAAGAGTCGACAAATTGTATCTTGGTCAGATGACAGTAGACATCAAGACGGAGCAGTCAGTACCTACTAACGACTTCATCAACGTAAATGTTGACGCAGTTGCAAAGGTAAGAATCGGCACAACACCCGAAGCTATACAGCTCGCTGCCAAGAACTTCCTGAACAAGAACCCCGAGCAGATCACACTTGACCTGCAGGATTCATTACAGGGTAACATGCGTGAGATCATCGGTACACTTGCTCTTAAGGCAATCAATACCGACCGCGACAGCTTCTCAGATCAGGTTATGGAGAAGGCTTCAAAGGACATGAGCAAACTCGGTATCGAGATTTTGTCCTGCAACATCCAGAACGTAACTGATGAGAATGGTCTTATTGCTGATCTTGGTATGGATAACACCTCTAAGATTAAGAAGGACGCAGCAGTAGCAAAGGCTCAGGCTGAAAAAGAAGTTGCAGTTGAGAAGGCAAAGGCTGACAAGGAAGCTAATGATGCTAGAATTGCAGCAGACCTCGAAATTGCTCAGAAACAGCGTGACCTGGCTATGAAGCAGGCAGAACTGAAGCAGGAAACAGACGCAGCAAAGGCTAAGGCTGATGCAGCTTATGAAATCCAGCGTCAGGAGCAGGAAAAGACAATTCAGACAAACACTGTTAATGCTCAGATTGCAAAGGCAGAACGTGAGGCTGAACTTAAGCAGAAGGAAGTTGCTGTAAAACAGCAGGAACTTGCTGCTGAGATCGAAAAGAAAGCAGATGCTGATAAGTATCAGGCTGAGAAAAAGGCTGAGGCAGAACTTGTCCAGAGACAGAAGAAAGCTGAAGCTGTAAAGTACGAGCAGGAGCGTGAAGCTGATGCTAAGAGAGCTCAGGCAGAAGCTGCAAAGTATGCAGCAGAGCAGGAAGCTGCTGGTATCAAAGCCAAGTATGATGCAGAGGCTGCAGGTATTGAAGCCAAAGGTCGTGCGGAAGCTGAAGCAATCAAGGCTAAAGGTCTTGCAGAAGCTGAAGCAATGGAAAAGAAGGCGGAAGCTTATAAGAAGTACAACGGTGCTGCTATGGCTGAGATGATGATCAAGATCATGCCTCAGATGGCTGCTGAAATTGCTAAGCCTCTTTCACAGATCGACAAGATCAACATTTATGGAACCGGCGACGGATCCAATGGTGCAAGCCAGATTTCCGGAAACATGCCCATCGTTATGAAACAGGTGTTTGATACCATGTCAGAAGCTACAGGCGTTGATTTCACAGAAATCATGAGAGCTGGTACTTATGATGCTAAGGTTAATAAGAACATCAATGTTACAGGTAACGGCGTAAATGTTACTGTTGGAACAGAAGATGATTCCAAAAACACCGCAAAATAATGTAAAATAGAAAGCCGGGACACATGGGTAATTCCCAGTGTCCCGGCTACATTATTTTATGGGAGATGAAAACGGTATGAGACTAGTATTTGTGAGACATGGAGAACCGGATTATCAACATGACTGCCTGACAGAAGTTGGAAGAGAACAGGCAGCGAACACAGCAATAAGACTTAAAGACGAGGATTTTAAGGCAATATATGCTTCCCCTATGGGAAGAGCAGTGGAAACAGCTTCCTATACAGCCAAAGATCATGGACTTGATGTCATTCCTCTTGATTTTATGCATGAAATTGACTGGGGCAATGTGAAAGATGGCGAAAATCTGGAGTTTGATGGCCATCCATGGAGCCTTGGTTATAAACTTTTAATAGAGAACCCTGAATACATTGGAAGCAGTGCCTGGGATGAGCACCATTACTTTAAAGATAACAGGTGCTTTGAATGCTACAAACGAGTATCTGAGGGCTTTGACGGATTTTTAGAAAGTCTTGGACTTGTAAGAAAAAATGGTATTTATGAGTACCAAAGAGATAATAATGACACGATTGCGCTGTTCGCTCATGGCGGTTCAGGTGCAGTAATGTTTTCTCATGTACTTAATCTGCCATTTCCTTTTGTTCTTACAACCTTGCCCTATGGCGTATGCTCAGTTTCAATCATAGATTTTGAGGCGCAGATGGGAAATAAAGCAGTTCCAAGACTTGAGCTTTTCAACGATATGAGACACCTTGGGGATTATGGAATGGAGAAGCTGCACTTTGACAAATAAAGGGCAGTAAGGAGGTCTATGGGCTTTAACTTTGTACAATATCCGGTGACTTACAGTATCATCGGAGTAAATGTCCTAATTTTCATATTGATAAATCTTAGGATCCTTGATGTCGGTAAGCTTGGCTCATCCTACATGACAAGCCTTCAGGAGAAGCAGTTTTACAGGATTATAACCAGTGCCTTTACTCAGAAGGAATTCCTTCATCTGGCGTGCAATATGTACTCTCTGTACAACATAGGCCAGATTCTTGAATATGCCTTAAAACCACAGCTTTTTGGTGCCTGTTATGCAGGTATTTTGCTTGTTGGAGGGACTTTATCAGCAAGGATACATAAGAAATCCTCGCCATTTACGTTGTGTATAGGAGCGTCAGGCGTATTGTGCGGACTTTTTGGTATATACATGGTTATAGCCTATTCAGTATGGGGATTTTCGGGCATCAGATCAGTACTTCCTACGATGTTTCTTTTGCTTGTTATGACTGCATCAAAAAAGATAGATTCCATAGGCCATTTCACAGGGCTTGCGGTGGGAATCATTGCTGGTATTATCCTTGTAAATGTCTATAGCTTTGGAGTTGGCTGACGGATGAAATAGCAACAACAGGGGCTATGTCTGGAAAAAGGAGATAAAAACCATTGAAATACGAAAATATAACAAGAGCATCGTTTATTAAGCGTCCAAACCGCTTCATTGCAGAAGTAGACCTTAATGGGAAAAAGGAAATAGTTCATGTAAAAAACACCGGAAGATGCAAGGAACTCCTGCTTCCAGGGAGCGAGGTTTATTTGACAGCGCCTGGCAATCCTGACCGTAAGACGAAGTATGACCTTGTGGCAGTCAGGAAAAACACAGGAGTTCTTTTTAATATCGACAGTCAGGCCCCCAATAAGGTGGTGAAGGAATGGCTTTCTACTCAGGCTTTTGACAAGGTTATCCCTGAATACAAATACGGGGATTCAAGGATAGATTTTTATATGGAAAGAGAGCTCCCGTCAGGAGAAACTGAGAAGTTTCTCATGGAGGTTAAGGGATGTACGCTTGAAGTTGATGGAGTAGGATATTTTCCTGATGCACCCACAGAGCGCGGAGTAAAGCACATAAGAGAGCTTATAAAGGCAAAAGAAAAGGGGTATCGCACAGCTCTTGCTTTTGTGATCCAGATGGACGGGGTTACGGAAGTCAGACCAAATGTAGATACACATCCAGAATTTGGAGAGGCTTTTGAAGATGCTAAAAGAGCGGGAGTTGAAATCTTTTTTCTCACCTGTCATGTGGAACCAGACGTGCTTAAAATAAATAGTGATTTACAGATATAATTTGTGATATCATTGTATGCAATGAAATACAAAGGAGGAATACCAAATGGAACCTATTAACAGCATTGATGCAGAGGACGACCAGTTTGCATATCGCTATGACACACAGCTTCTTATAGACAGAAGAGACAAGGATCTCGATGAGGATGAGATCGCTGATTATATAACAACACACTTTGAAGGAAATTCACTTATTGCTGCAGGAGATGAGGAGCTTGTAAAGATTCACTTCCATACAAACGAGCCCTGGAGAATCCTTGAATATTGCAATACAGTTGGCGAAATCTACGATATCGTAGTTGAGGATATGATCAGACAGTCAGCAGGAATGCAGGGTTGAGCAATTAGTAACAGATGAAAGATTTTGAACGTTTAAAGCAGGAATGTCTGCAGGAATTAGCTAATCTGGATATAAAGATAGGAAAAATAAAGTCCTGGTCTATCAACACCCGCGCTAAAACCAGATGGGGACAGTGCAGGCAGGAGAGGGATGGGACTTACTCTATCCAGATAGCCCAGTGTCTTTTAACAGACGATAGAATATCAGAAAAGGCATGCAAAGAGACCATAATTCATGAGCTTTTGCACACCTGCGAAGGCTGTATGAGGCATAGTGGCAGGTGGAAAGCCTATGCTCAGCTCATGAATATAACTTATGGCTACAATATTAAGCGCACCACCAGTGGTATTGAGAAGGGCGTAGAAAATTACAAGCCTAAAAGCATGGCGGTAAAATACGTCTTTACCTGCGGTGGATGCGGAGCAACGATTTACAGAAAGCGTGACAGTAAGTTCACGAAATATTACAGGCTTTATGGCTGCACAAGATGCGGCGCCATAGACTGGAGAAGACAAAAGGTAAAAAAGAGCAGTTGATGTAATGACATCAACTGCTCTCACTAACTTTATTTGATGCAATGAATAATTGCGGAAGTATGAAAAAATAGAGGGAAAATAAGGATTTGGGGATGAAAAGAAAACTAAATAAGAATTTTGCCAGAGGAATGGCATTTCTACTGAGCACATCTATGATTGGGGGAGTCGTAGGGTGCGGAGACGCAAAAACAGAGACAAAAATAGAGACAGAAACAGAGAAAGAAACAGTAGCTACGGTTGAGAATAGTAGCACTGATGAAATTGTAGATAACAATACATATATTACGGATTTTGACGAGTACGTAAATGGCGAGTGGAAAAAGCAAAAAGAGCAGGAAAATAACGGAAGTGCAGCCTTTTGGTGGGATGAGCAGAAGCAGTCAGACGAAAGGCTTTGGGATATTCTGGATAACACTGATTTGAATGGAATTAGTGAAGAAGAGGGTCTCTTTAAGGCCGTTTCTATTTATCGCAATATATTGGATACGCAGGATTATGATCAGAGAATGGATTCCATCAAAGAGCATCTTGCGCCAATTGAAAATGTTGCCACTCTCGATGATATATACAACCTTTTTCAAAACGAAGAGTATTTGCTGTATAGCGGAGCTTTTAACTTTGTAATTACTGCGGATGATAACGGATATAACGCTACAATATTTTCTCCTGAAAGTATGATGAGCAGCATAGAATTCCAAAAGGGACTGATTACAGGCGATGCTGGAGATGAGAAGGCCAGAGAAGATTTTAGTGCTCTCATGGAAAAGCTTGGATATTCTGATGACAGAACAGCTCAGATGCTTGATAATGCGGCTATTGTCGGTCAGATGATTGATGGTTATTGGAATAAAACAGTTTCATATAACACAGTCTATTTTGATTCAAAAACGCTGAATGAAGAAAATGTATCAATGCCTGTGATAGAGCTACTTAGTGCCACTAAATCACTTGGAAGGAATAAAGACTTTATTGCCAAGGAAAACTTTAGCGAGCTGATAAATGCTCTGTATCAGGAGGATAATGTCCAGGTATTAAGAGACCATATGCTGATTGGGGCTATTTCCAAGCTTCTTCCTGTTTGTGGCAGTAACTATATAAAATCCGCATATGGAACAGAGTACAAAGATGTGGCATATTCAAGCATTACAAAGTATGCACCGGATGTTATAAATGAAGCCTACAACGAAAAATATCTTGATAACTTCGATGAACAGCGGGCTATGGAGATGGTTGAAGATATCAAGGATGGTTACAGGGAAATCATAAGCGAGGCCGAATGGCTTGGTACACATGGAAAAGAGCTGGCAAATCATAAGATACTTACCATGAGAGTCAGCCTTGGAAAAAATGAGGCCCAGAATGACCTTTCTGATGTGGAGCTTACTGGGGATATTGTAGATGACTACATTTCACTTCTTGTAAGCTATGGGCGATTTGCCAGAAGCCAGGTTGGATTAGAAGATGATAAAAGACAGATTTTTTACGCAAATCCATTTGAAGTAAATGCACGTTTCATTTACAAATTAAATGCCCTTTATGCTACAAGTGGGTTGCTTTCAAGCCCCTATTGCTCAAAGGACGCTTCTTATGAGGAGATGCTTGCATATTACGGAATGATAATAGCTCATGAATATGGTCATTCCTACGATCCACAGGGCATCAACTATGATTGGCGCGGCTGGTGGGAAACCTGGATGCAGGAAGATGAAGAGGCTGCATATCTTGAAAAACAGCAGAAGATTGCTGACTTTTTCAATGGTATGGAAGTAGAATATGGTCGTAAGATAGATGGCGAGCTGATTAAAAACGAGGCTTATGCAGACATTATGGCTATGCAGTGTTGCCTTAAAATACTTGAAAAGAGGGAAAACCCAGATTATGACCTCTTCTTTAGAACCTACGCCATGAAAAATGCCTATTACATTACAGAGCAGGATATTGACAACGCAATGGCGGATGACCACCTGATCAGTACAGAAAGAATCAACCACATACTTGGACAGTTTGATAAATTCTATGAAACCTACAATATCGATGAGAATAGTCCATATTATGTGCCAAAGGAACAGAGACTTACTGCGTTTTAAAAGCAGATAATACTTGCTGGAGAGTTCAAATTTAGGCGAGGAAGTGCATAAATGAAACCAAAATCAAAAATGAGCAAAATGCTCTATGAAATGTTAATGAATGAGGGCTATGAAGAGCGCTTTTGCGACCTTATTACCCAGAATCTCAACACAGATTTTACTGCTACGCGCATGATCGGATACCTTTCGCATTATTCTCATCCTCCGCAAGGAGAAATAGTAGATGAGATGCTGAGTATCCTCAGTGACCGTGAGCGCATCATAGAAAAAAAGACTGCCGAATCCTACAACGCCAGATGGAACGAGCTCATGCAGGAAGGGCTGTTTGATAACGAGGAATGAATTGAAATAATAAAAAGGGCTTTCGGCCCTTTTTGATGGCGCTATAAAGGTTGAGAATGGCGAAATCATACCAGAAAAAGCAGAGCGTTTCGGTCAGATAATCGGGGTTTATGACTTTGGAGCTGCTGCATTTCTGGGAGATTGGAAGTAAAGTTTTTAGTGGGCGATAAGGCTCCATATAAAATATGTAATGGACAGAGAAAAGGACAAATAAAAATGCGACTATTATTCTTCAGGCATGGAGATCCTGATTACACAGTTGATGGCTTAACAGCAAAAGGAAATATAGAAGCAGAGTTATTGGCAGAGCGCATAGATTCTTTCAATATAGACGATACTTTTGTATCGCCTCTTGGAAGAGCCAGGGCTACAGCGGAATACTCGCTCAAAAAGCTTGGAAAAGAAGCTACGGTATGTGATTGGCTTCAGGAATTCCCAGCACTATTTGACCCCAATACTGCTGATGATAACACTAGAAAAGCATATCCTAATGAACTTCGTTTAAATGATGCTACCGGCGAATATGAAAAGCGCATTGTATGGGATGTTATGCCATCTTACTACATGGAGCATCCCGAAATTTTTGATGCCAAAGCCTGGAGAGAATCAGAGCTTGTAAAGCACACAAATATGGTAGAAGTATATGACCATGTTACGAAAAGCTTTGATAAGCTCCTTTTGGAATATGGCTATGAGAAAAATGGTATTGTATTCAAGGTTCATGAGAACAATGAAAAGGTTCTGGCATTTTTCTGTCATTTTGGAATTACATCTGTACTGTTATCACATCTTTGGGGAGTGTCACCATTTGTGACAATGCAGTTTCTTGCTATGGCACCAACATCTTTGACGGAGCTTGTAACTGAAGAACGTGAGAAGGGGATAGCTATATTCAGAACTCTGCGAATAGGAGATATAACCCATCTTACAATGGGAAATGAACCACCGGCGTTTTCAGCGAGATTTTGCGAACGTTATGAAAACAAAGATGAGAGACACTGATGTATATAAAGCAAATAGGGGGGATACTATATAAATATATTTATAGAAAAGGTAAATTGTTGGGAGGATTTTTTATGAAATTGGGATTGTTGTTATTGTATCTGCTTATAGGTTATGTCATTGTAACCTGGATTGGTATAGGTCATACCATCTTCAATATCAAAGTTTTACACATGAAATCTATGAAAGAAAGCGATGGACTAGGTGAAGGCTACGAAAAAACAAAACCCTGGCACCCTTTATATAACATCATAATCTTTCCAATCTTTGGATGGCTTTATATGACTGGCTTAAGTGAGGCAACGCTGGCAGTAGCACTTGTTGCAGGGGTAATATGGGCAGTTATCAGTATTTTGATTGATTTAGTTGGCTGGGTTTTGATTCCTCATCCACTTAGATTAACTTTCAAGCAGTTTTATGTCGAATATCAGCCCTGGATCACGCTTATTTACATTGCTATTTTCCTGGGACCTGTTATAGGATACTTTATAGCAAAGTAAGCCACCTTGAGCAGCACAGGGTAATTTGGCAATTTGATGAACCGGGAGGAGAAAACTGGTATGAGAACGCTTTTTATTGGGAACAGTCACACATATTTTAATGATATGCCCAAGATTTTTAAGGATATTTGTGCAGAAAACGGGATAGATATGCAGGTAACGATGCTAACAAAAGGGGGAATGGGCTTCGACTACCATGCAGAGAATGAACAGACAAGATTCAATATTCTTTTTGGAGACTATGACTTTGTAATATTGCAGCACGTAGCTCATCCAATGGGAGACTTTGAAGTGATGGAGGAAGCTGCGGATAAGATCATGGGCTGGATTAGGCAGACAAATGCTGTTCCATGCTACTATATGACATGGACAGAAGAAGACAACGAGTCTTTTCAGGAAGAGATGTCTAAAAGATACAGAAAGCTTGCTGAAAAGCATGACTGCATTGTCGCTCCGGTAGGAGAGAGATGGTGGGAAGAGATTAAGAAAAATCCATCTGTTGATCTTTACTATGAGGACAGAAGACATGCATCTTTTGCAGGATCAAAGCTTGTAGCAGAAACAATATATGAGACTTTGAAAGGCTATTTCAGATAAGGAAAGGCTTTGTGCCACATTGACATGAAAAACTAATATACTCCCACGAGCATTGTGTGATGCTTGTGGGAGTTGTTTTTTGCAATAATATGTTATACTGAAAAGATACAAAGGCATATAGGTTTCATATTTTGACTATCATGAATCCGGTTTATTTGATTATATTTATGGTGATTATATGGAAAAAGATATTTTTGAACAGGAACAGGCACATTTAGCTAAAACATATAAAAAGCTTCTTGAGATGAAGGATTCTCTTGAGGCTGATATTACAGCGCTTGATGAAAAGGCTGTTGATGATAAGAACGATATCCGCGACAATATCCGTTTCGATTTCGCTGATGTTGAGACCACAATGGAAACCCTCACAGAAATCGAGGTCTGGAATCGATACATCGACACCTATAACGTAGAAAGCAATACTCTTGGAGTGCGTCTTCAGACAGTTAAAAAGCTGCTGGAGTCTCCTTATTTTGCAAAAATCCAGCTTCAGTTTGATCCCAGCGAGCCTCCGGAGAGCTACTATATCGGCAGAGCAGCCATCTCTGAAAATGGTTACGATCAGATGGTTGTTGACTGGAGATCTCCAATAGCTGAGGTTTATTACAATCAGGAGACAGGTCCTACCCACTACACAGTGGATGACCGCGAGATTCCGGTAGATCTGCAGCTTCGCCGTCAGTTCGACATACAAAAGGACAAGCTGATTTCATATTTTGATACCCAGATTGCAATAGAAGATCCCATGCTTTTGCAGTCTCTTTCACAGACTCACTCTGACAAAATGCAGGCCATCACTGCAACCATACAGAAGGAGCAGAACACTGTAATTCGTTATCCCGATGTTCCGGTTCTCCTTGTAAATGGTATTGCAGGTAGTGGAAAAACCTCAGTTTTACTGCAGAGAATTGCTTATCTGTTCTACCAAAAGAGAGAAACACTGCGCCCCGATCAGGTTTGCCTTATGACACTTAACCCTGTTTTCCGCGATTATATCGACAATGTCCTTCCTGACCTTGGTGAGACTAATCCTCTGACTCTGACCTGGCAGGAATTCATGGAAATGGTGGATGTTCCATTTGTAGACAACGAATATGATTACACTGAGGCTGACAGTCTTAGGAAAATACATGATACATTGCCAACATTAACACCTGAACCGGAAGACTTCATGGATATTACGCAAAAAGAGAAGATAGTAATGTCTAAGAATGAGGTATTTTCTGTTATCAAGAAGTTCAGTCATTTCCCTATGGGAGTTCGTCTGATACAGACATCATCAGATGAGCTGGAGCACAGAGCGAAATTTGCTCTAAAAAATTTGGATCATGATGATTTTAACGATTCAAACAGCGTTGCAAAGTCAGAAAATGCGGAGAATAACCGTATAGAAAATGACTATGGCGGAGCGCTTCGCACTATAAAGCACTGCGGCTTTGTAAACATCACACATGTGGCACAGAGAATACTGGGAACCAAGCATATTACCGCCGCTGAATGGCTTTACACCAAGATGGAGCTCACAGGTGAGTGCGATAGAAATATGCGCTATGTAATGGTGGATGAGGTTCAGGACTATACCATGGCTCAGATGATGGTATTTAAGAAATATTTCCCCAACGCCAGATTCATGCTTCTCGGAGATGAGTTTCAGGCTATCCGAGAGGGAACTATTACCTTCGCTGAGATTGAGGAGATGGCAAAGGCTGATGAAAAGGAATTTGTTATACTTCCTCTTATGACCAGCTATAGAAGTTCGCCGGAAATCACTGATAAATTTGCATCACTTCTTCCTGCTGACAAGCAGATGATGGTTTCATCTGTAAAACGTCCAGGAGAGGAAGTTATCGTTAAAAAATGCGAATCTGATGCTGAATACTATGATGAACTTAAAAAGCAGATTTCTGAATTTGAGAAAAAGGACGGCCTTACAGCCATTATCTGTAGAAATCAGTTTAATGTTGAGAAAATCGCAGAAGCACTTGGCGATGATGCACCACAAATAATAGCAGAGCAGGATTCACTACCTAAATTTGGAGCATTTTTCTTAGAGCTTGCACTGGCTAAGGGCTTGGAATTTGACAATGTAATCCTGGCAGATGCTAATTCAGAATCCTATCCTGACAGCGAACTGGGAAAACACTGCCTGTATACGGCAATATCCCGCGCAACAAGAAGCCTTGCGCTTATCTCAAAAGGCGATTTGAAAATATAATAGAAAATTGTCGATAAAAAATTAGAAAAATCCGCGGCTTCGCCGCGGATTGTCTACATAAAGAGTCACCTGCCTAGGGGGGCCAAAGGCAACTATTTAAGCATTGATCTGCAACAGCGGCTGCGTCAGCACCAAGAGCAAGTGCCTTGTAAACATCAGCTCCGCTTGCGATACCACAATCTTACCTAATAATTTTAGCATCTAAAGGAAGTAAACCTACTTAATATTTGACATGGAATAGTTCATTTTCTGTCAGATGTCACAGATTTGCCGGATAATTTACCAGACAATACTTTGAGTATTCGATTATCATCTTTGCGACAAGAGAGCTTTTTAGCAGAATTCCGCGCTTCTTAAAGTCAAAAAGCTGTCGGTAAGCAGCGATTCTTGTGGTTATTTTGCGATTTCTAAGAGCCATGGGATAGACTTGGATCATTTGATTTTTGCAATACTCAAGAAGATCCTCTAAAGATACATTATTTTTCTTTTTCTTCTGTAAATAAGGGATATACATGCTCATGCGCTCTGAATAAAGCCAGTAAATGGCATCATTATAAAGAAAAGTAATGGTATGCTCCTCAATGTACTGTATTTCTGCATCGGTAATTTTGTATTTCAGGGCTTTTTTCATAGGCATATTTCCTTTAAATTATTTTCTATAATAATATCCCTTAAATATGTATATTTTCGAACACACACCTAAAAGATTCATAAAAAAATAAAAAATTTTGATTTTCCTGCAACATTTTCCATTTCTCAACTGTATATAGGGTAGAAGGACAAAAAACAAAGTCTAAAAAGGGAGAATAGAAAATATGAAAAAGATAGTAAATATGGCAATATGTGCAGCGTTAACAGTTTCAATGCTTACAGGATGTGGAGCAGTAAGCGCTCATAGTCAAAATTCAAGTATTCAGACAAGTGGAGATCTGGTGCCTGTAAATACTGTTGCAACAGGTGAATTTGACAAGAGCCTTATGGAATTTGTGGAAAATGCAGGATATTCAGACAAAAGCTACATGGTTTCACCCACTTCCTTTAGAGCAGCGCTGGCACTTGCTGTAGCAGGAGCGGACACGGAGACCAAAGAAGAGCTGATTCATGCAATGGGCTTTAATGATATGGAAGAAGTAAATGCCTGGTACGAGTCAGTAGTAAAGATGGTTGATGATTTCAACAAAGACTTAGATTCTGATGTGAAGAGGTTTAAGGCAGACAGGGAATACTTTGGAGAGGATGCGTCGGCTCCGGAAGGCAAACTTACCATGCTTAATTCCATTTGGAACAACAAGGACAAAAATGGAAAGTTTGGCAAGAAATATAAGAAGTATGTAAAGGACAACTACAGCGCAGAAGCAAATGATGTCAGCTCAAAAGATATTACTGAAAAGGTAGATGAATGGATAAATAAGGGAACAAATGGACTTATACCATCACTTGAGGCGGATTTGTCCAACGCTAATGCAGTCCTGGTAAATACTCTTTATTTAAAGAGCTCATGGGTAAACAGCTTTGAGGAATATATGACTGAAACTGGAACCTTCACAACAGCTAAAGGAGAAAAGGTCGAGAAAGATTTCATGAGCCAGACAGAGTACTTCCAGTATTATGAAGATAAGAATGGAAAGCTCGTGGTTCTGCCCTTGAACGGAGGAGTGAACGCAATATTTATCCTTGGGGAAGTAGGAGATGTTCATGAAGCAATTAAAAAGGCTTCCTCTGAGAACGTTTATGTAAAGATTCCGAAGTTTGATGTAGAAAGCTCTTTTGATGAGAATCAGTTCATAGACTTTTTGGTAGACAGAGGAGCAGAGCTTGCATTTACAGTTGACGCTGACTTTTCAGTTATGTGCCCGGATACTTCCTGGATGATCTCTGATATTATTCAGAAAACAAGGGTAAAGATAGACGAGGATGGTCTTGAAGCTGCAGCAGCGACAGCAATTATGATGCTTGAATCAGCTATGGAAGTAACAGAAGAGCCCAAGGAATTCATAGCAGATCAGCCCTTCAAATTCTATATTTGCGGTGGAGAAGACAATACAGAGGTTCTTTTCTGTGGACAGATAGCAGAGTAAAAATATCGCTCTAAAAAATAAAAAAATCCCGCATTTCTCAGACGAGAAATGCGGGATTAAATGATTAATTCTGTCTTGATTCAAATACATTTACGATTTTTTCAAAAGCAGGCTTGGGACTATAATCCTTGTCGAAAAGTCTTGAGTTTGTTGTATCGCCGTCGCGATAGTGGTCTACAAGACCAAACACAGTGACGTTTGTGATGTTTGCCGGACCACCGCCCTGAGTGTCCATATCGCAGAGAAGATTGAAGATTTCTTCATATTTATCTGCCTGCTTTTCAAACATAACTTCGTTTTCTTTATCTACACCAACAGAGAGCTCTGTTATGTGGATTTCAAGACCAAGCTCAGAGAATTTCTCAATTGCAGCCTGAATATCGCTGATCGGTGGATAATCGATTCCCCAGTAGCCCTGCATGCCAATACCATCGATAAGTCCTTTTTCCTTGAGTGATGAGCAGAGAGTGTAGATACTCTCAGTTTTAGGTGCCTGGAAGGTATTGTAGTCGTTGTAGAAAAGCTTTACATCGCTGTCAGCATACTTTCTTGCATAAGTGAAGGCCATTTCAACGTAATCCTTGCCGATTGTCTCAAACCAGGGATTGGGATCGTTTCCAAGCTTCATTCTGCACATGAAATCACTGTCTGGATCCGGGCTGTCAGGGTCAACTGCTTCATTTACAACATCCCAGCAGTAGATAACTCCGGGATATTCTTCCTGAACGTGAGTAAGTAGCTGTCTGATGTAGCTCTCCATTCTAAGAAGCATGGTTTCCTTATCAACGTATTCGCCTTCGTCAACGTAACCTTCTCTGAAGAACCAGTTAGGGGCCTGAGTGTGCCATACAAGTGTATGTCCACGCATCTTCATGCCATTTTCACTGCACCATTTAAGTGTGGGATCGATGGACATGAAATTGAGAGCCGGTTCTTCATTACCTTCCTCAAGGTTTTTGATTGACCCCATCTGATCAAGAATATATCCGCTCTTCATAAGGTTTGTCATAGTACAACTGTTGAAATGCTGCTTTGAAAGCTCCATATATTCAGAGATGTTAAGTGTCTGGTTTTCAAGTGTACTTCCGTTAATTCCAACACCAAAGGTGAAGTAATCTGCAGCAAGATCCTTTAAAGACACATCGCTGTAATCCCTTGCAGGTTCTCCACTTTCTGCAGAATCTTCACTGTTATCTTCTTCAGAAGCCTCTTCATTGACTTCAGCTTCAGTAGTTTCTTCTGAAGAACCTTCCTCTACATTAGTTTCTTCCCCCGTAGTTCTTTCTGTGCTGACGCTTTCTGCAGTGGTGGGTGCTACATCAGCAGAGCCTTTTCCACATCCAGCAATCAGAGCTAGCACAATAGCACTATAAATGATTCCTGTTCTTTTCATATTTTCCTCCGGTAATTGTGCTTTAATGCACATTTTTCTGATAAAAACAATATAGCGCTTAATGCAAAGCGGCTTCTACTCACTAATTGTGGAGTTTGAAATTCTTATTGCTGATTTTTTGGAAGATTTAGTGTATGATTTAATAACGTCCAATTTATGGATGGATAGAGAGTAGGTTTAGGTAGTAGTTTTAGAAGTAGAGCAATATGAGTGAAAAGATAGTAAATTACGAGCAATTTGAGTATAGTGCGGAGGTTCCGTTCCAGATACTTAACATCTATCACAGTGAGAATAATGAAGATGTTGAGGGAAAGCTTCAGCACCATTGGCATTCAGAACTGGAAATAACCTATATTCAGGAAGGAAATAAGACAAAGCATATCGTTGATGGTCATCAGATTGCGGATACCTGCGGAAAGGCAGTAGTCGTTAATTCTGATAGCATTCACAACATTCTTGCTGATTACACTGATGTAGGAATTGGTGATGTTGCTGCGACAGTTCTTATTATTTCCAGATCTTTTCTTAAGGAAACCATTCCCGGATATGAAGAGATGTACTTTATTCCCGATAGTGACAAGGGTAATGAAGAAATTGGAAAAATCATGGAAAAGCTGTCCCAATACGGTACGGATATAGATGGAAATCCCCGTATGAAGGACTACGATTATCTCTTTGTAAAGGGGCTTGTTTATGAGCTTCTCCACTGCCTTATGAAGTACAGATTATCCTGGAGAAAGGATGAGCTTCCTATCAACAGGGCAAAGAATATCGAGCGAATCAAAGGCGCGATTTCATATATTGAAAATCATTTCAATGAGCAGCTGTCACAGGAAGTAATAGCAAATAAGTTCTATTTTTCCAGTGGATATTTCTCCAGGTGCTTTCATAATGCGCTTAATATGACATTTGTTGAATTTGTGTCAAAATATAGGGTTCATCAGGCCAGGATTCTTTTGATAAGCACAGATATGTCAGTTTTAGACATTGCTTTGGAATGTGGATTTTCTGACAGCAGGCGCTTTATTATGAGCTTTAAAAAAGAATATGGCATTACTCCTTTGCAATATAGAAAAGCAAACAGGGTAGCGTAATGTCAAAAAATGGTAATTTTTAAGATTGAAATTGAAAAGAAACGGACACCTCTTTTTTTATATAATCCTTATCGTCCCAAGAAAAACAAGACAATAAGGATAAATTTAGGAGGTGTCTTTTTTATGGAAGGAAGATCAAAAAAGTTATCATTCTGGGAAAAAGTTTCTTATGGTATGGGTGATTGTGGTGCGAATGTAGTTGTAGCTATGTGCTCAACATTCCTTACCGCATATTATACAGATACAGTTGGTATTGCAGCTGCAGCAATCGGAACAATGATGCTGCTTGCAAGAGTATTCGATGGAGTTACAGATATCCTTATGGGAACCATCGTTGACAAGACAAAGACAAAATGGGGTAAGGCTCGTCCGTGGCTTCTTTGGACAGCTCCTTTCATGGGATTGTCACTTGTTCTTCTGTTCAACGTTCCTGCAGGCATGAGTGATGGTGGAAAGCTTCTTTGGGCTTATCTTACATACATCTTCCAGAGCTGCATCGTTTACACAGCTAACAACCTACCTTACAACGCACTTCTGTCACGTATGACACTTGATGTTCAGGACAGAGGAAGCACAGCAGCAATGAGATTCGTTATGACACAGATCACAACACTTATCATCAATGCTGTAACATCTAACCTTCTTGCTGTAGCAGGTTGGTTCAAGCTTTCAGTTATTTACGCAGTTATCGCTTGCGCACTTTGCATCGTTTCATTTATTGGATGTAAAGAGCACATCGGTGAAAATGAAGCAACAGGTGAGGTTCAGGTAGATACAGTTCCTCTTAAGGATGCATTCGGAGCACTTGTAAAGAATAAATACTTCTTTATTCAGAGTCTTCTTTTCCTTTTCCTTTATGTAGGAGTTGTAAGTACTGGAACAATGACATTCTATTTCTGCGACAACATCCTTGGAAACATCGGTGTTATCACACTTACATCAATGGCAACAACAATTCCTGCCATGATAGTTAACCTCGTTCTTCCTTATTTCATTCAGAAGTTTGGAAAATGGAAGATGATGATCGGCGGATGTGTTCTTATGATCCTTGGTTCAATCGTAGTTGGTGCTGCAGGCGCAAGCATTCCGCTTGTTATGGCAGGCCTTGTAATCAAGGGTATCGGTATGGGACCTATCATGAGTGGTATCTTCGCTATGACAGCTGACGTAGTAGACTACGGCGAATGGAAAACGGGAATCCGTTCAGAAGGTCTTGTAAACAGCTGCACATCATTTGGTATGAAGGTTGGTATCGGTGTTGGTTCTGCTCTTGGAACATGGATCATCGCATTTGGTGGTTATGACGGAATGGCTGAGGTTCAGTCACAGGCTGCTCTTAACAGCATTCGTTTCGGATTTGGTTATAACGGAGCAATCATCGGAGCTATCTGCCTCGTACTTTGCATAATGATGAACATTGACAAGTATATCGAGGATATCCAGAGAGATCTCGAGGCTAAGAGAATTAAGTAATTTCGCAGGGGGTATATAAAATGTCTGAACTTACAAATATGATCAGAAAAATGTTTAAAGAGGGCGATGATATTCGCGATGCAGGACTTACAACTCCTGAGGATATCAAGCGTTTTGATGATATTGTATATGGAAGCGATGCTACCTGGCAGGTTTTGGATGTATATCGTCCAAAATCTGCAGAGGGTAAGCTTCCGGTAATAATAAGTGTTCATGGTGGTGGCTGGGTATACGGCGACAAAGAGCGTTACCAGTACTACTGCATGAGCCTTGCACAGAGAGGCTTCGCTGTAGTTAACTTCACATACAGACTTGCGCCTGAGTTTAAATTCCCTTCACCTATTGAGGATGCAAACCTTGTTGCCGGATTTGTAATGAAGAATGCAGAAGAGTACGGCTTCGATACAGATAAAATCTTTGCTGTAGGTGATTCAGCAGGAGCACATCTTCTTGGATTGTATTCATGCTTCCTTACAAATAGCGATTATGCTAAGAAGTTTGAGTTTACAGCGCCTGAAGGCTTTGCTCTTAAGGCTATAGCTCTCAACTGCGGAGTATCAAAGGTTGAGTATGACGAACAGATTCAGGAATTCCAGCTTATGAAAGAATTCCTTCCCGGCGGAGCTACAAAAGAGGAGATTGATGATATCTGCATCGTAAACTTTGTAAATGAGAATTATCCTCCGGCTTTTGTAATGACAGCCGATGGAGATTTCCTTAAGGATAAGCAGCTTCCCTTGGTAGCAAAGCTTATGGAGAACAATGTTCCGCATATCTTCAGATATTACATGACATCCGGAGCACCTCTTGGACATGTATTCCACTGCAATATGAAGCTTGAAGCAGCTCATAAATGCAATGATGAAGAATGTAATTTCTTTAAGTCATTTTTATAATTTTATAAAAGTGATTGATTCATAATCAAAAATAATCATAAAAAGTCATTTTTTGAAAAGCTGTTAAGCCAGATGATTGCTGGTTTGACAGCTTTTTGTTTCATGAAAGATTTAACATTTTGGAAATTTCTCAAAAACACGGTGTTGACTTGGGGGGTAACCACCAGGTTTATAAAATAAAAGCATGTGTTATACAAGGAGGTTAGTAAATATGCGAAAAGTGAAGAAAACCAGTGTTAGATCGAAACTTATAGCAATTATGCTTTTGATAGCTATTATACCATTAACAGTTGCGGTAATAATCAGCTATTTAAGTTCAACAAGTAAGGATATTGCTGAAAAGCTCAACAAGGAAATCGCATTCTTTAAATAATTAGGCAAATTAGGTATCAATCAAGCTTTGCAAAAACGAAAAAGTATTGATGATACCTATTTTCCTTATCAAAAAATCTTGAGATCAGGACAGCGTAGACAGTGTCAAATTCTTTGGAGTATTTTTTGGATATTTTTGATCTAAAGCTATCAACTATTGATTCATCAATAGGATTTCTGCCTACTGCATCAACTATTTGACTAATAACAGTTGATTGTGATATAATTTCGCCTCGTGTCATGTTTAAGAGGTCAGCATAGCCTTTTTCGGTTATAAGACCATAGCAATCTAAATCATGATGATGGTCATTAATCATAAGCGCCGTTGTGAAGAATTGCGAATTTTCAAAGGCTTTTTGCATAGGCATGAAGTATTCGCTTTTGGATCAGTGGTATAAGGGACGAAAAACATAGACTCTATGGTGGTTTCAATCATATTGTGTCCTCGAAAAAGTGTTCATATATATTTATTATAGCGTAATTATTGTAAATGAAAAAGAAGTACAGAAATGTGAGGTAAGAAATGGAATCGTTTGAATTAATCACAACAGATACTAATACAGATGATAACACTCAGCAGGCTCTTATTGCTGGTATCAACGATGAAACTTATGCAATTCCGTTGTCATCAGTTTTAACCATTGAGAACGTAGCTGTTAGTGATATCAGCAGTGTAGATCAGGAAGCTGTAATCCATCTCAGAGGCAGAATTATTCCTCTTATTTATCTTGATAAGCTTTTCAAGATAGAGTCATGCAAGGAAGATGAGGATAATATCACTGTTGTTGTTTGTATGCACAATGATGCCTGCTTTGGCTTTGTTGTAGACAAGCTTTATGGCCAGAGAGATATCACAAGCAAGTCTCTTGGAGTACTCCAGGATAACGCATTTTTCGCAGGCGCATCTATCCTTGAAGATAATATTGCTCTGATTCTTGATGTTCCGGCATTTGTGGCATAAGGAGGTTAATGATGAACGAGTTAGCTGTTTATGAAAACAAAACTGCAGAAGAAAAGAGATATATAGTATTTAATGTAGGAAAAGAGATTTATGGAATAGATGTTACATGCGTTAACACTATTATTCAGATGCCTATAATAACAAGAGTACCAAGTGCTCCTAATTGCTTTAGTGGAATTATCAATCTTAGAGGTGAGATTATCTCTGTAATGAGCCTTAACAAAAGATTAAATTCCAACATGGATACATTTACCAAGGATACAAGAGTTATCATTCTTGATCTTGGAAATGGTAGTCTTATGGGTGTTATCGTTGATGGAGTTAGAGAGGTAATGATCATCGACGAGACAGATATTGAGGATCCTTCACCATTCCTTAAGGAAGGTGAGTCACTTGTAAGGGGTGTAGCTAAAAAGGGTGATGAGCTTATTTCTATCCTTGAAGTTACAGCACTTATTAAGCGGGAGATAGCTTAAATGGAATAAAAAGTTGTGAGAACGGCAGTTGTCAGATGACAGCTGCCGCTTTTTTTATATTTTTACAGCACAATATTTCCTTTTTTAACATATTAATATTGTGCTATTGATGTTAAAAATTCCCCTTTTATTCATATAGGACAATGAGTATAATAGTCTTAATCGTTTACGTTTGGTATCAGTATACGAGGGGGATTGATATGACTAATAAGGCACTAGGAGACTATACTTCAGAAGATCTTCTTAATCTTTTGAATGAAAATGTTGACGCAATTGTTATGGTTGATACTACTCTTAACAAGTATAGAACCATAGCTCGTCGTAATATTTTTGTTGATCTATTAGATGAGACCGGAGAATATCAGGATCTCATTCAGAAACTTTGGTTCCACTTTGAGGACTCCAATATGGAGATTACCGATGACTATAAGGCTTTTACAGCTTATTATGGCGAATTTAAGGGCAAATATAGTAGAAGAACTAAGGTTTATCTTGAGGGAAGTGAAACCCCTCATGTAATCCAGATGAATGTATATCCAATTAAAGATACGGATAAATATGTGTTTGCAATGGATGTTCTTGATGATGATGAGTATATTGAGGAATTCATGACCACCAAGAAGGTAAATACTATTCAGAACACATATCTTTTCTCAATGTTTGTGGATCTTGTAAGGGATACCACAAGCAGTATTAGTGTTACAGAAATATCTGAAGATACAGTAAAATCCAGCATCAAGTACTCCGAGTGGAGACTGATGACTGTTAATATGATATGGCCTGAGGACCAGGAAAAGTTTCTAGAGTTCACAGATCCTAAATATTTGAAAAAAAATCTGAAAGCCGGACATACAAGCTCTTTTGACTGTATGATGAAGAATCTTGAAGGTACCTATATCTGGGTAAAGCTTATCTTTAGCAGAGCACAGACAATCAGTGATAAGGAATTCAGATTTGTTTTCATGGTTCAGGATATAAATGAGGATGTCATGGAACGAATGGCTACTCTGAAGAAGTATGAGGGGCTTGTACTCATGGATCCACTTACAGGGCTGCTCAATCATGGGGGCATTAAGAACGAGATACACAACGCTATCAATGATTACAAGGAAAGCGGAGATCCTGTATCCTTCATGATGATCGACCTTGATAATTTCAAGAAGATAAATGATACCTATGGTCACGCAGTGGGCGATGCCACCTTGAAGACACTGGCAGATGTAATAAAAAAGCCAGTAGAGAAAAAGAATGCCTTTGTTGGACGCTGGGGCGGAGAAGAGTTTGTAACCGTCTTAAGTGGAATGTCTGATGATGAGGCCTTCGATTTTGCTGATGATCTAAGGCGAGAGATAGAAGAAGCAGATTTTGGCGAGGCAGGACATATTACCTGTTCCGTTGGAATCAGTCAGTTAAATGATGAGGATTCCTTCGATGATATCTTTAATCGAATGGATAAAGCGATGTATTCCTCAAAGGAGGCAGGAAAGAACAGAGTAACTGTACTTTAATTGAATAGGAACTAATTGACGTTATTGCATAGAGAGGGGGAGACCTATGGAACTACGTAAAATCAACTTAGAGGACGCTGAATCTCAGTGGGTGTACACTATGACTTTACCCGTTGACGAGAACGGCCTCACAAACCCATATCATGGGATATCTTTGGACGAGTATATGGAAAAAGTACTTCCAACTCAGATCTCATACGAGAATCCTGTTGACATGCCTGACTGGTTCGTACCTGAATCATATTATTATCTGTGGGATGGAGACTGCCTGATTGGTGAATACAGGATCAGACACCATTTAACAGATGCCCTAAAAAATGGCGCAGGACATATCGGTTACAGTATTAAAAAGGGCTTTCGTGGAAAAGGATATGGAACAGAAGGCTTGAAGCTTACGCTGGAGGTAGCAAGAGCAATTGTACCTGAGGATGAGATATTCCTCCGTGTAAACAAGGATAACATTGCCTCACAGAAGGTTATGGAAAACAACGGCGCTTACTGCGTGGGTGAAGATGAAGAACATTATTTTATGAGAATTTCAAAATAAGCGAAACGCCAGATACGTGAACGTATCTGGCGTTTACTACGTTATGTGGCTATTGCCACATCCTTATACTGCTACAGCATTCTCAAGACCGAGACTATTTTCAAGTGTAGCTGCATCTGGGGCAGCCGGCTCTTCAACCTCGGCCACTGTTTCTTCAGCAATTTCAGCTTTTTCTTCGGTTTCCTTTTCTTCGACTAAGGATTCCTCGGTTCCCATAAGCTCTTTTACCATTTGCTGAACCATTCTGTCGATCATTTTCTGAAGTTCGTCAAAAAGGCTGCTGTAGGACTGCATCTGCTCGAAGAGCTTCTTCGCCCCGGCAAGATTACCGGTGCTCTCGGCTGTGTAGCTGACCTTCATTAAATAGTTTCCTTCCTCTGTAATATCGGAAGGAGCAGCATCTCTGACAGCTTTCATGGCATTATCTGCCATTCCCTCAGTATCCCTGATATACTGGCACAGTACTGCGAATCCGGCGTAATCTGTATCTGTCGGGTCCACATTATAGGGATCGATCTCCTTAGAGAATGCGTTACCATCTTTGTCTTTTCCTGAAGCCGTATAAATACGGGAATCTCCGGAAACAGAGATGGTTATCTTTAGCTCCTGACTTCCATCATTTATGTCAAAGGGCATAGAAGTGTCGCCTGCCTTGGCAGTAGTGGAAAAATCAGGCATTTTTGCTGTTATTATTCGTGTGTATGAAAGGAAAGCTCCATTTTCATACGGGTTTATTTCTTTTACCTTTTTCTCAGCATCTTCAGATGCATTTTGTAATGTGTCCTCTTCGGCATTCTTATTTACAGCAAGGTTTAATGCTGAAAGGAATTCCGGAGTGTTACTTTCTTCAGTTTTTGTCTGGAGTGCGGTAGCGCCGGCCTTAAAGACGCCAAAGGCCATATATACGCTGCGATATCCGCTTATGTTACTAATTTCTTCCATAAAAATCCTTTCTGTGCATCCTCTGTCAATCAGATGCACACCACTCCCCAAAGGACCGAGTGGTTACTGCTTCTATGTCACATGCTTCCTCCTTTCAGGGACAAAATATAAGCGCCTTAATGCAGTCCCTTCGCATTAAAACGCTTTCCATAGCTGTTATATATATCGGCATTTCATTATGGAAATTTATATGTAATAGATGATATTTGCCCCTTGTTTTTCTTTTGATTGGATAATAAAATTTTATGAGAAAAAAGTTGAGAAAGTTGGGGAAGAACATGGCACAGAGAACAGATATTCACAAGGTACTAATCATTGGTTCAGGTCCTATTGTTATTGGACAGGCCTGCGAATTCGACTATTCAGGTACTCAGGCGTGTAAGGCTCTGAGAAGTCTTGGATATGAAATAGTTCTGGTTAATTCCAATCCGGCTACTATTATGACTGACCCGGAGATGGCTGACAGGACTTATATTGAGCCTTTAAATGTTGACCGCGTTGCGGCTGTAATTGAGAAAGAAAGACCGGATGCCCTTTTGCCTAATTTAGGAGGACAGTCTGGTCTTAATTTGTGTTCTGAGCTTTATAAAGCTGGAGTCCTGGACAAATACAACGTGAAAGTCATCGGCGTTCAGGTTGATGCCATTGAACGAGGCGAGGACAGAACAGAGTTCAAGAAAACCATGGATATGCTTGGCATAGAGATGGCCAGATCCAAAGCCTGCTACAGCATCGAGGAAGCTCTTGCAGAAGCAGATGAGCTTGGATATCCGGTAGTTCTTCGACCTGCCTATACAATGGGAGGCGCTGGCGGCGGTCTTGTATATAACAAAGAGGAACTCCAGACTGTCTGTGCAAGAGGCCTTGCGGCATCTATCATTCACCAGGTACTTGTTGAGGAATCAATCCTGGGATGGGAGGAGCTCGAGCTTGAGGTTGTCAGAGACAAGGACAACAACATGATCACAGTCTGCTTCATAGAAAATGTTGACCCTGTAGGTGTTCATACAGGAGATTCCTTCTGTACTGCGCCAATGCTCACAATAGATGAGGACCTTCAAAAGGAGCTTCAGCGCCAGGCCTACAAGATTGTAGAGCACATCGGAGTAATTGGTGGTACAAACGTGCAGTTTGCTCATGATCCCAAGACAGGAAGAATTGTTGTTATCGAGATTAACCCTCGTACATCAAGATCTTCAGCTCTTGCTTCCAAGGCAACAGGATTCCCGATAGCACTTGTTTCAGCTAAGCTTGCTACTGGACTTACACTTGCCGAGCTTCCTGATTCCAAGTTCGGAACCCTTGATAAATACGAGCCAAATGGTGACTATGTAGTTGTTAAGTTTGCACGCTGGGCATTTGAGAAATTCCACGGCGTAGAAGATAAGCTTGGCACACAGATGAGAGCTGTAGGCGAAGTAATGTCCATCGGTAAAAACTTCAAAGAAGCTTTCCAGAAGGCTATCAGATCCCTTGAAAAGGGCAGATATGGCCTTGGAAATGTAGCTAAATATGAAGAAATGGACAAGGAAGAGCTCCTTCATCTTCTTAAAGATGCTTCTTCTGAGAGATACTTCCTTATATATGAAGCCTTCAAGAAGGGAGTAACAGTCGATGAGATTTTCGATATCACTAAGGTTAAGCATTATTTCCTGAATGAGATAAAAGAGCTTGTAGAAGAGGAAACATCAATAGTTAATAGCTTTAAGGGAAGCGTTCCTTCAAAGGAAGTTCTCTTAAAAGCAAAGGAAGACGGCTTTGCTGACAGATACCTCTCAGGACTTCTTGATGTATCTGAGGATGATATCAGAAATAAGCGTGAGGAGCTTGGACTTACAGAAAAATGGGACGGAGTCCATGTATACGGAACAGAAGGAGCTGCTTACTACTATTCAACCTATAAGGCTGACGCAAACCTTGAAAATCCCAAGGCAGATTCCGATGTCGCTGCAAAGAAAATCATGATCCTTGGCGGTGGCCCTAACCGTATCGGACAGGGTATTGAGTTTGACTACTGCTGTGTACATGCTGCACTTGCACTTAAAAAGCTTGGCTTTGAGACAATCATTGTAAACTGCAACCCTGAGACAGTTTCAACTGACTATGATACATCTGATACTCTGTACTTCGAGCCACTGACACTTGAGGATGTACTTCAGATTTACAAAAAGGAAAAGCCTGTCGGAGTTATCGCTCAGTTTGGTGGTCAGACTCCCCTTAACCTTGCTGCAAAGCTTAAGGAGGAGGGCGTAAATATCCTTGGAACAACACCTGAAGTAATCGACCTTGCTGAGGATAGAGACCAGTTCAGAATGATGATGGAAAAGCTTGGAATACCCATGGCTGAATCAGGTATGGCTTCTGATGTTGAGACAGCAAAGGAGATCGCTGCCAGAATCGGATATCCTGTAATGGTTCGTCCTTCCTTTGTCCTTGGCGGAAGAGGAATGGAAATCGTAAGAGATGAAGAGAGCATGGAAGGCTACATGAAGGCCGCAGTTGGCGTAACTCCTGACCGTCCAATCCTTATAGACAGATTCCTTCATAATGCGATGGAGTGCGAGGCTGATGCAATAAGTGATGGCGAGAGAGCCTTTGTTCCTGCGGTTATGGAGCATATAGAGCTTGCAGGTATTCACTCAGGTGATTCTGCCTGCATAATACCTTCAAAACACATCTCAGAGGAGCACTTAAAGACTATCGAGGAGTACACTCGCAAGATAGCTGTTGAGATGAACGTAGTTGGTCTTATGAACATGCAGTATGCCATAGAGGATGACACTGTTTACGTACTTGAGGCAAATCCTCGTGCATCACGTACAGTACCGCTTGTTTCCAAGGTTTGTGGCATAAAGATGGTTCCTGTGGCAACAGACATCATTACATCACAGCTTACAGGCAGACCTTCTCCTGTACAGGAGCTTATTGATTCTAAGAAAAACACAGAACCTGAGTATTACGGCGTTAAAGAAGCGGTATTCCCATTCAACATGTTCCCGGAGGTTGATCCGGTACTTGGCCCTGAAATGCGTTCAACAGGAGAAGTTCTTGGACTTGCAAAGACACCTGGCGAAGCTTTCTTCAAGGCTGAAGAGGCTGCAAATGCTACACTTCCGTTAGAGGGAGCAGTACTTATTTCTCTTAACACAGAGGATAAGCCTATGGCATGCGAGATTGCGAAGGGCTTTGCTGATGAGGGCTTCAAGATATATGCAACTGGCAAGACCTATGAAACTATAGTTGAGGCTGGAATAGAAGCTACAAAGATTCTTAAGAACTATGAGGGCGGAAGACCTAACGTTGAGGATCTTATAAAGAATGGCGATGTTCAGCTTATGATCAATACTCCCATAGAAAAGGGCGCAAAATATGATGATGCGTACCTTCGCCGCGCAGCAATCAAGGCGAGAATCCCTTATATTACAACTGTCGCAGCAGCTATGGCCGCAGCACAGGGTATAAAAGAAGTCCGCAAGGGCGGCTGTGGTAACATCAAATCTCTCCAGGAATATCACGAAAAATAAAGGCTGAAAAGGCCCGATATCTGCTATAATAGTAGGCATCGGACCTTTTTTTTTTACATATTACATGTATGGAGGATGACAGAAAATGAATAAATGGACACGTGTAAATTATCATCCAAATCTTCCCCTTAAGGAGGATGGAACAAGGGTTACTGCATCTAAGGAACATATTGAGATTTCAAGAAACGCTGCTAAGGAAGGAATGGTTCTTATAAAGAATGAGAATAATACACTTCCCCTTAGTCGTGGTAAAAGAATTGCACTTTTTGGTAAGGCAACAATAGATTATGTAAAGGGCGGCGGTGGCTCAGGCGATGTTACTGTTCCTTATGTAACTAATCTTGCAGAGGGACTTAAATCTCTCGAAGGACAGGTTAGTCTTTTTGAGGATTCAGTTTCCTTCTATGAGGATTATGTTAAGGCACTTTACAAGGAAGGCAAGCAGCCTGGACTTATCGCAGAGCCTGAAGTTCCCGCAGAACTCTTAACAAAGGCAAAAGCATTTACAGATACAGCTGTTATTTCATTCAGCAGATATTCAGGCGAAGGCTGGGATAGAAAGGCTGACAATGATGATGGCAGAAAGCACAAGGACGTAGAACAGAACCTTGTTGATGTTACAGACAGCCTTTTTGAGAGAGGAGATTTCTATCTTTCAAAGGCAGAAGAGGCTCTGGTTAATACTATAAGTGAGTCCTTTGCTCATACTGTTGTTGTTCTTAACATTGGTGGTATGTTTGATGTTTCCTGGATTAAGAATAATGACATGATCGATTCTGCCCTGATTGCATGGCAGGGGGGTATGGAAGGCGGCCTTGCAGCTGCGGAGCTTCTTTGCGGTCTGGGCAATCCTTCTGGTAAGCTTGCAGATACTTTTGCCGGTAACCTCGGCGATTATCCGGGAACAGCTCATTTCCACGATTCTGATGACTATGTGGAATACGAAGAGGATGTTTATGTAGGCTACAGATACTTTGAGACTATCAAGGACGCAGATAAAAAGGTCGTTTATCCTTTTGGTTATGGCCTTTCCTATACAGATTTTAACCTCAATCATATTAAGGTTAATGAGGAAAATGGTAAATTTACAGTTCGCGTAAATGTTACAAACATAGGCAGCTGTGCTGGTAAAGAGGTAGTTCAGGTGTACTTTAGCGCACCTCAGGGTAAGCTTGGAAAGCCTGAGCGCGCACTTGTTGGCTTCAAGAAGACAGGATTGCTTCAGCCGGGACAGTCACAGAAGGTTATGATTGAGTTCTCAGTGGGCGATATGGCATCCTATGATGACCTTGGTAAGGTTCAGAAGTCAGCCTATGTTCTTGAGAAGGGTAAATATAAATTCTATGTTGGTACAGATGTAAGATCAGCAAAGAAGGCTGATACAGAATATGAGCTTGATAAAGACGTAGTTGTATGCCAGTTAACAGAAAAGATGGCACCTGCGCTTCTTAAGAAGAGACTTCTTGCAGATGGTTCCTATGAGGAGCTTCCTCAGGGCGATTCATCCAAATACAACGAGAACGCACTTAAGGATATGCCTAAGGATGAGACCTTCCTTCCTACTCCCAGAGTACGTGCAGAAGGTCATAGATGCTGCTTTAAGCCTTCTGATTCACCTAAGCTTATTGATGTTTTCAATGGCAAGATGACACTTGATGATTTCGTTAATGCAATGCCTGATGAGGATATTGCATGGCTTCTTGGAGGACAGCCTAACAGAGGCGTAGCAAATACCTTTGGCTATGGAAATAACGTAGAGTTCGGAATTCCTAATGTAATGACAGCTGATGGCCCTGCAGGCCTCCGTATTCAGCCTGAGGCTGCTGTTAAGACAACAGCTTTCCCATGTGCAACACTTCTTGCATGCACATGGGATCCGGAAGTTACTGAAAAGGTCGGAATTGCAGGCGGCGAGGAAGTTAAGGAGAATAATATCGGAGCATGGCTTACTCCTGCTATGAATATCCACAGATCACCGCTTTGTGGCAGAAACTTTGAGTATTACTCAGAGGATCCGTTCCTTACAGGTAAAATGGCTGCTGGAATGATTCGTGGTATTCAGAGCAACAATGTGGCTGCTACTGCAAAGCATTTTGCATTGAATAACAAAGAGACCAATCGTAAGGATAGTGATTCCAGAGCATCAGAGAGAGCAATCCGTGAGATTTATCTTAAGGGATTCGAGATTGCTGTAAAGGAAGCTCAGCCCTGGAGCATCATGACTTCCTACAATATCATCAATGGCAGACGTGCATCAGAGAACAAAGACCTTCTCGAGGGTATTCTTCGTGGAGAGTGGGGCTTTGATGGTATGGTTACCACAGACTGGTGGACTCTTGGTGAGCACTACAAGGAAACTGCAGCAGGCAACGATATGAAGATGGGTTGCGGCTATCCAGACAGAATTCTGGCTGCACTTGAAAAGGGTGCTATCACAAGAGAAGAGCTCAATAAGGCTGCTAAGAATATTCTTGGTCTTATCTTAAGAATAGATTGATAGAATTTTTTAATGCAGATTTTATTTGACGGTGAATTAATTTATTAAAAATTTATAAGATTTTTGAAAAATTATACCGTTTTAAATTGAATGAGCTACAATCAAATATAAACAGAGGATTCTGTATTTGTTGTCCTTCATGAGGGGGAGGTGACTGCGACAGATGAAAACATGGAAAAGCTGGCAGATTGTTCTGTTCATCGCTATTTGCGTGTGCCTGAACATTGGTGGAAAGTTTGTTTCCGTCAGATTTGAACTGCCGTTGTGGGCAGATTCGTTCGGAACCGTATTATGTGCTTATGTAGCTGGGCCGGTTTGCGGCGCTATGGTGGGACTTACAGGTAATCTCGCTTATAGCGTTGTAAACCACTACGCCGCAGCATATTCTTTTACAAGTATTGCTCTTGGAATTATCGTGGGAATTGCGGCTAAAAGGAGATGGTTCGATCAGTTTTATGGATTCATGAAAACTGCATCTTTGACCATGCTTACAGCCCTTGTGGTGTCCGTGCCGCTGAATATGATATTTACCCATGGATATACAAGCAATAAATGGGGGGATGGGGTCATTGACTATCTTATAGATAAAGAATGGCCTATTTTCTTATGTTGGATTTTGGGACAGCTTGCGATTGAGTTTGCAGATAAAGTGCTTACTATTGCGGCTGTGTATCTGATTGTTCTGATCAAGCGTCTCCAGAGTGGTAGTACAGAGAAAATCATGAATGGTAGCAGGGCAGCTGGAACAGCAATGATTGCTTTCCTGGTGCTTTCTATGTCTATGCCGATCTCAGCCAGGGCTGAGGAACATTCATCGGCTGAAGCTGTCGATTATAACGATTATGTTCAAAGTATTTACAGCAGTAATAATGGACTTCCCTGCGGAGAGGCTAATGATATTGTTCAGACCAATGATGGTGTTCTCTGGATAGGAACATACGCAGGCCTTTACCGCTATAATGGGCGTGAATTTCGTTGGATAGATGAATACGAGTCTGTAAAAAACGTAAACTGCCTCTATGTTGATGAGGAAGGTCGTTTGTGGATTGGAACTAACGATAACGGTTTGTCTATAGTAATCTGTGAGAAGGTTGTAAATGTTCTCGATCAGGCAAGCGGACTTCCGTCTAATTCAGTCAGAAGCATAGTTCAGTCATCGGATGGCTATTACTATATAGGAACTACAGGCAGTCTCCAGATTCTGGCAATGAACAACGGACTGAAGGTTGCAGGAACTTTGCCAGAAGTCAATTACGTAGACAGTCTCACTGCTGACCAGGATGGTCATGTTGCTGCCGTAGCCTCAGATGGTCGTCTTTTCCTGATAAATAAGGGAGAGATTGTAAACGTGGTGCAGCTACCGGATGGACAGGAATTGTTTAACTGCTGCGTTTTTGCAGAAGACGGAACACTTATGGTTGGTACATCTTCCAATCATATCTACTGTTATGATGTTTCTGATAATAATCTCAAAAAGCTAAAGGTAATTACCTGCAATAATGTCACCAGTATCAATGATCTGACATATTTAAGTGATGGCTCATTGTTTGTCTGCTCTGATAATGGAGTATCTTATATTGATGATAGTGGCTATCATAAGCTAAATACTAATGAATTTAACAATTCTATAGACCATGTGTTGCATGATTATCAGGGCAATCTATGGTTTACTTCTTCGCGTCTTGGACTTCTTCGTCTGGCTAAATCGCCATTTAGGGATATATATGGTGCAATTGGCATGGAACGTCATGTTGTAAATGCTATTGTAGCGTGGAAGGATTGCTATTACATCGGCACTGATGATGGACTTGATGTGGTAGACAAGGCTTGCCATAACCAGGTAGAGAACAATCTGACCCGGGAACTTGACGGAGTACGAATCCGCTGCATGTATGTGGATGATAAGGATCACCTGTGGGTATGTACCTATGGAAGTGGCCTTATAGAGTACGCCCCGGATGGAATTACCTGGGAATATAATGCTGAAAATGGAAGCTTTGGAAACAGGGCGAGGATTGTTACCGGTCTGTCAGACGGCTCCATTCTGGCGGCAGGAGACACAGGAATCAGTTATATCAAGGATCATAAGGTTGTTAAGACTATACGTGATGATGATGGTCTTATTAATTCGATGATTCTGACACTTACTGAGAGAAGTGACGGAACTATCCTTGCTGGTACAGACGGTGATGGAATTGCTGTTTTAAAGGATGGCAAGGTGGAGGATATTCTTACCCGCGAGGATGGACTTAGCAGTGGTGTTATTCTACGTACTGTAAAAGATCCAAAATCCGAGGGAGTATTCATAGTAACAAGTAACAGCCTTTGCTATCTTGAACCGGAAGGCTCTATTCGCGTTCTGGATAAATTCCCGTATTTTAATAACTATGATATATGGGTAAAGGATGAGGATACACTTTTCATCATGTCCAGCGCAGGAATTTACGTGGTTGAACGTGATGAACTGGTTGCAGGTGGTGAGATAGCCTGGGAGCTTCTGGATGCAAGAAGAGGGCTTGGTACATCCTTAACTGCTAATTCATGGAACTATCACAACGATAATGGAGAGCTGTTCCTTCCTTGCGATACAGGTGTTTACATAATAGATGTTGATAAATATAACAGCGATGTAAGGTCCTATAGAATGCAGCTGGCATCCGTGAAAATTGATGGCACTATGCAGCCTCTTGCTCGCATGGGCGCTATAACAGTAGGTCAGGGAGTAAACCGTCTTGAGCTTGGACCGGAAATTCTGAACTACACGATTCAGGAACCAAACGTTGGATATTTCCTTGAAGGATATGATACGCAGTGGACTATTGTTCCACAGAACAGCCTTAATAACATAATTTACGCAAACCTTCCTTCCGGAGATTACACATTCCATCTGGCTATATTGGATAGCGCAGGAGAGCGTGTTTTAGAAGAGAGAAAATTTGAAATAGTAAAAGAAGGCGAGTTCTATGAACAATCGGATTTCCTGATTTATATGTTTACGCTTCTTGTGTTGTTCCTTATCTGGTGCAGCTGGTTAGTAGTACAAAAACAGCTTAATCAGCAGCAGATCAAGATCAATATGGCTAATGAGACCGTTATGGCGATTGCGAAGTCCGTCGATGCGAAGGACGTTCGTACAAGTCAGCATTCTATGAGAGTTGCGGAATATTCGGTTCTTATAGCACAGGAAATGAATTGCTTCAAATGGTGGCAGAAGAATAAGGCTCTGGCTAATCTTCGAAAAGCAGCTCAGATGCATGACATAGGAAAAATCGGTGTGCCGGATAGCGTTCTGAATAAGGTCGGAAGATTAGATGATAATGAATACACCAAGATGAAATCACATGTTTTGGGTGGCTCTGAAATTCTTAAGGATTTCACACTTGTAGAGCATGTTGTAGACGGAACGAGATACCATCATGAGAGATATGATGGACGTGGTTATCCGGAAGGGTTAAAGGGAGATGAAATTCCTTTATTTGCGAGAATTATTGCTGTAGCAGATGCTTTTGATGCCATGACTTCCAATCGTGTATACCGTAATCACATGGATACCGATTATGTTATGAACGAAATGAAACGTGGAAGGGGCACTCAGTTCGATCCTGATGCTCTGGATGCGTTCCTTAGACTGGTAGATAAGGGAATTATCGATTTGGATGCCATTTATGCACAAAAGAGCGCTGAGATACAGAACGCTAGTGAGGAAGATCAGGAGGAACTTAAACGCCGAGTAGAGGAAGATAAGAAAATTCAGGCTGCCGAGATGCAGAGCAGCGAAAAGCAGAATATTGAAGAGAAAGGAGTAATGGCATGAAACGAGAATATTTAATAACTGCAATTACATGTCTTGTAATACTTACTTCTTTCATCTGTGGATACAGGTACATGAATCCATATAGTGGGAAAGATCACCTGAAAATCGGCTTTATTTATGACAATGATGAGAGTACGCCATATACCTATAATTTTTCTCTGGCGAAGGATGCTTTGGAGAAGGAATATGGCGATCAGGTTGAAATAGTGACCTGTAGCAATGCGCTTGATGATGAAATGGAGGAGCCTTTACGGGATCTTGCTTCAAAAGGCTGCGATATCATTTTCTTTAACGGCTATAGCGAGCTTGTTATGCAGCTTGCACCGGAGTACCCTGACATTCAGTTTTGCCAGACTTCATATATGGATATGAATGGGGTAACGGTTCCTGAGAATTATCATACCTTTAAGGGGGAAGCCTATCAGGGAAGATATTTAAGCGGAATCGCTGCTGGTATGAAGATAAAACAGATGATCGAGGAGGGGACTATAACAGAAGATCAGGCAGTTGTAGGCTTTGTGGCTGCGTTTCCTACATCAGAGGTAATCTCGGGATATACAGCATTTATTCTTGGGGTTCGCTCAGTCGTACCTCAGGCTGTAATGAAAGTCAGATATACTCATACCTGGAGCAGCTATGCTCATGAAAAGAGTTCAGCAAAAGCGCTGATTGACGGCGGATGCGTAGTTATTTCACAGCATACAGACACCATTGGTCCTGCTATTGCCTGTGAGGAGGCAGCTCAGGAAAAGGAAGTCTATTTTGTTGGATATAATCAGAGTATGTCAGAGGTTGCCCCTGGTACTTCACTGGTTACATCAAGAATATGTTGGGAACCCTATGTTCTTTCAGCAGTGGATGCTGTTATGAAGAATAGGAAAATAGAAAAAGAGGTTTCTGGCAATATACATGGAACGGATGTCTGCGCCGGATTTGATAAGGGATGGGTTGAGATGGTTGATTTAAACCTTCAGGTGGCAGCTCCGGGTACGCAGGAAGCTATGGATGGTGTGATAGAACGTTTTAAACATGGAAATGTTGATTTTGTATTTAAGGGAGAATATACAGGCGTTAACCTTGATGATCCATCAGATACCTGCGATTTAAGAAAAGGATATATAGAAAACGAGAACACTTCTTATCCGCTATTTCACTACATTCTTACAGATATAATAAGTATTGAAGAATAATGTATAAAAACAGGAATCCCGAGGCTATGCCTCGGGATTCCTAAATTAATAAATCAATTAAAGTCGTTTAATCCATGCCCAGCAAAGATCTGACCAAAGGCCTACATCTTCTTTAAGGCTTTCATCAATTCCCATACCTTCGAAATCCACACCACTAAAGAACTGAGCTACGATTTCTTCCTTACGCTTATCTGAAACGTTCACGCCTTTTCCCTCTTTTACAGCGAAAGCAGCGCGCATTGTCTGTTCCATTGTGTAGTTTTCGCCATTCCAGCCTTTGAAGTATGTTTCATTTGCAATAGTAAGCCCATGGAAACCTGACGGGAATACATAGTGGGCGAAGGGCACCTTCTTTTGTCGAAGAGCCATCGCAAATAAATAGCTGTTTTCAACAGGAACCAGATCATCAGTCTGTGTCTGCCATAAGAAGCAGGGAGGTGTGTTCTCTTTGACCTGTTTTTCAAGTGAGAAGTAATCAAGCTCCTCTGTAGAAGGCTCGTTTCCAAGCAGCGCCTTAACAGAATCAGCATGAGTGTATTCACCCGTGGTTATAACAGGGTATGAGAGTATTACACCATCCGGTCTGTTTGAGTACTTTTGATACTCAGAGTTCTTATCAGTAATATCATCAAAGTGAACAGCAAGACTTCCGCATACATGAGCACCTGCTGAGAAGCCACAGATAAGAAGCTTTTTGCCATCAACATTGTATTTGTCTGCATTTTTTCTTATAAAGCGTACAGCGCGGGAAATATCGCTCATTGGCTGCCTTTTAAGCGGAACAGACATAGTAATATCTGTTGTGTAGGTTAAGACAAATACATTCATCCCACGGTCAAAGAACTCCATGCCAGCCAGCTCGCCCTCGTGGTTGCAGCACATGCAATATCCTCCTCCGGGAACAACAAGCATACAGTCGCGCTTTTCATCATCATTATGAAGATATGCAAAAACATTTGGTGTAAAACCATAGGCAGCGGCGTAGTCATATTCGCCTTCACTCCATATGTTTTCGCGAAATCTCTTGATGGTTGGCTTTGGCATATCTTTTAATTCAAATTCATCAGCGGGGTAGGAGGGCTCCCACTTATCAATTTCTGCTTCAGGAATAGCTGCGCTAAGAACAGCGTAGTAAGCTTCCTTGGCCTCACATTTTCCCTTAAACACGAGAGGATAGCTGGTTTCTCTTCTAAAGCCAGTAAGCCAGCTGTTTTCATCCAGAAGATTCCAGAAGGTCACACTTGTAATGTTTGCTTTACCAGATTTCTTGGCATCAAGATATATCTTGAAAAACTCCTTATAGCGAAGAGCAAGCTCATGCATGGATTTTTCAGATGGATCAGCATTGTGCATATCAAGCTCAGTGATGTGCAGCTTAAGACCAAGTGCGCCATACATTTCCACTGCTGCACGGTAATTATCAAGATCAGGATGATCCATGAGAAGGTGAGACTGCATGCCCATTCCGTCAAGTAGCTTTTTCTCCATAAGTGGCTTGAGGACGTTTTCTATTATGAAGTCTCTCTTCCAGGGCTCAGCTGTCTCATAGTCGTTGTAGAAAAGATCAACACCGGGAGCAGCGCATTTTCTGGCATATTCAAAGGCTTTGATAAAGAAGTCCTGACCTACAGTTCTGGTCCAGATGGACTTTCTAAAATCGCCCTCGTCAACGATTTCATTTACAACGTCCCAGGCATAGATAATGCCAGGATAGTTTGTCTGTACAAAATCGAGAACGCCATGAATATAGCTTTCAAGTCTGGCAAGGATGGTCTCCCTGTCAGCTAAGGGATAAAGCTCGTTATATTTCTCGCAGAAAAACCACTTGGGTGTCTGGTTGTGCCATACAAGTGTATGTCCACGCATAGCAATGCCATTTTCTTTTGCAAACTCAAGATAAGGAATTGCATTTTCAAAAGTAAGAGCGGGAGAGAGATTATACTTCTCCGGATCTGACTTGTTTTTATCTGCATCAAGATAAAACATGGGCTTCATATCATTTTCGCAGGTAAAGCTGTTAAACTGCTCTGTGAGAAGCTTCATGTTGGCTTTTATATGCAGGTTCCATCTGGATATAGCAGCGCCAATCTTAAAATACGGTTCATAGGCTGTTTTAAGGTTCATAATTCCTCCGTAATAGTGACCAACACATATAGATGTGTCCGCAGTTGTCTAATTCTATGCCTAATATCATATTAAAAAATCAGACTGCTTTATACTTAAATATTGCTTATTTAATTGCCATATTTGCTTATTGGCATAGCATATGACATGCTTCTTGTTTTTTCTGCGTCATGCATTTGCAAGAGAATTATTATAGTCAGTAAGAAGTTCATCAATTAACTCTTTTACGGTTACAATATCATTTACTCTCCATGCGTTTTCTCCGCAGAAGAACAGACCTTCTTCACGATTTCCTTCTACAGCGGATATCAGTGCTCTGCTTATACAATAAGGGATATTTTCACCTTTGGGGCAGGCTGTAAGGCAGCTGTTACACTTCTTTGCAAAGAAGGTTTTTCCTTTTTCAAGATTCTCCAGAAGAGGAGTGTGAATTGCTCTTGCAGGCATTCCCACAGGACTTTTGATGATGCGGATATCATCCAGTTTTGAGTCAACGATCACCTGCTTGAAGACATCATCTGCATCGCATTCCCTGGTAGCAATAAAACGTGTACCGATCTGCACACCGTCAGCGCCTGCTTTTATGGCTTCTGCCATGTCTTTTCCGTCAAAAATTCCTCCACCTAAGAATATACGGATTGTTTTCTTGAATTCGTCCTCGAAGGGCTTTATTACTTCCTTTACCTCTTGCAGGATCTGAAGATTTGGCTGGCAGGTGTCAGCGTCGAGATCCTTTGCAGAAAAGCCCAGATGTCCGCCAGCCTTATGGCCCTCTATAACTATAAAGTCAGGGAGAGATCCGGCTTTTTTTATGAAGGTCTTGCATAGAAGCATTGCGGCTCTTTTACTTGAAACAATGGGGGCAAAGAGTGTTTTGCTACCCTTTACAAGCTCAGCCAGGTTTAATGGAAGACCTGCGCCTGAGATAATGGCGTCAGCACCAGCAGATATGGCAGCCTTCACTGTTTCCTCATAGTGACTGACGGCAACCATGATATTTACACCAATTAGTCCATTTCCCTGAGAAATCTCTTTGGCCCTTTGAATATGTTTTTTTAAAGCTCGGATGTTTGCTTCAAAGGGATTTGTAAGAAAATCAGGCTCTTTAAATCCGATATTTACTGAGCTGATGACACCCATACAGCCTTCTCTGGCGACATTTCCGGCCAGCTCAGAGAGTGAAACTCCTACGCCCATTCCACCCTGAATGATTCCATGCTCTAATTCTTTTCCATTGATATCCATTTTTGATCTCCCCATTAGAATATATAGATTTATGTGAAATAAATAACTTAAATACAATATAGTTAAATTTAATTGAGATAATAAACCTATATCCATATGTTGTCAATGTGATAACAACATTTATTAAAAATCAATAAAGGCTGATAAATAGTTTATAAATACGCATTTTGACATAAAACATGATGCTATAATTGGAGCTGATCGTAAAGAAGGCAGTAATATCGATTGCGGGGGAAGGAGAAAGCGATGGAAGAACTATATCTTGCAGCAGATAGCTTGCTTCGTTACGTTGTTGAGTTTTCTACATTATTGCTTGAGTTCTTTGGCATTTGCATCCTGGTGTATACTGGTGTAAAAAGTTTTTTCCTATGGATAAGGAAAAATGATTCTATACGACTGGAGCTGGCGCAAGGAATTGCGCTGGCTCTTGAATTTAAGCTTGGAGGAGAGGTCCTTAGAACCGTTGTGGTTCGTGAATGGGCAGAGCTTGGTATTCTTGGAGCAATCATAGCTCTTAGAGCAACTCTTACATTCCTGATTCATTGGGAGATTAAGAACGAAGAGAAGGCCCTGGAACCCAAAAAGGACGCATAATACATGGAAATGACAACGCTTTGCTATCTGGAGAAGGATGGCAAGTATCTGATGATGCATCGTATCAAGAAAAAGAACGATTTAAACGAGGGCAAATGGATTGCACCAGGAGGCCATCTTGAAATTGGGGAAAGTCCTGAGGACTGCGTAAAACGCGAGGTGTTTGAAGAGACGGGAATAACCCTTAACTCCGCAAGGTTTAGAGGAATTGTTACCTTCTATTCCAAACCGGTTCCAGAAAAAGACAAAGGCTTTTCAGAGTACATGTGCCTGTTTACATCAGATGATTTTGACAGTGTTCCAAGTCAGGGCGATGCTTCCTTCAAAGACTGTGATGAAGGTACTTTGGAGTGGATTGAAAAGGATGACCTTAATAAGCTTAATCTATGGAAAGGGGATCTCATTTTTCTGGACCTGATAAAGAACCCGGAACAGCCCTTCTTTTCCTTAAAACTCGTATATGAAGGCGATGAACTAAAAGAAGCAGTTCTTGACGACAAACCAATACAACTATAGATATTATTAAAGCGCAAAACAGACCAAAATACATATATATTTGGTCTGTTTTTCATTTATATTTGATATAATAAATGTAATAACATTCTGCAGGAGGTGCTACATGAAGGGGAACGCACTTAAGCTCAAGGAAAACATGGAACTTCGAATAGCAGGAAAAGGCGATGTGATTGAGCAGATTATTATCGCCCTTTTGTCCGATGGTCATGTTCTTATTGAGGATGTACCTGGCGTTGGTAAAACAACCCTTGCAAAAGCTCTGGCAGAATCCATAGCATTGTCTTTTTCAAGAATTCAGTGTACACCTGATACTACACCGTCTGATATAACTGGAACTTCTATATATGATCCCAAAGAGCAGAGTTTCAAAACTGTGACAGGACCAGTTGTAAGTAATATCGTCCTTGTTGATGAGCTTAACAGAACTTCTCCCAAGACTCAGTCTGCCCTTCTGGAGGTTATGGAAGAGAATATGATTACTATCGATGGCGATCATATTAAGGTCCCGGAACCCTTTATGGTAATTGGTACTCAGAACCCTGCTGAGATGGCAGGAACATATCCATTGCCAGAATCCCAGCTGGACAGATTCATGATGAAGCTGTCTGTGGGATATCCTGATGCCAATGCTTCAGCAGATATGGCAAAAAGATATCTGGATGGTTCACTTTCCGCAGAAACTACAGCGGTTCTTTCTTCGGATGACATTCTCAAGATGCAGGCGGAAGTCAAAAGGGTAGCAGTACAGGAAAATTTGTGCGTTTACGCTGCCAATATAGCCCAGGGCACAAGAGATGCAGCTGAAGTATTCGTTGGGGCATCTCCCAGAGCGCTTTTGGCTCTTCTTAGATGCGCTCAGGCACTGGCTTATACATCGGACAGGAACTACTGCATCCCTGAGGATATTCTTGAAGCAGCAAAGCTAACGCTGCCACACAGACTGATACTTACATCTGAAGCCAAAATGAGCCATATTTCAAAAGAAGATGTGGTTAATAATCTTCTCTTAAAAATCAAAGTGCCATGACAATAACAGTACATAAAAAAGGACTATTTATATATCTTTTGGCGCTTGTTTCCAGCATAGTTTTTTCCAGCTTCTATGGTGGTCCGGTTTCTTATGCGTTTCTTTATGCAATGCTTCTGCTTATTCCAACTTCTATTATTTATATTTTCATAAACAATCATTTCCTTCAGATTTATCAGGAGGTTGAAGTCCACAAACTTACCAAAGGAGAGGACCATAAATACAGAGCGTTGGTCGAAAATGCAGGTCTTTTCCCTGTTCACAACATGAAATTGGGCATTCTCAAGGATAGATGCACCCTGTATGAAATAGAGGATGGAAGATCGATAACGTTGGGCGTCCTGGGAAAAGATGAACTAACCTCTGCAATCAACTGCAAATATGCAGGAGCCTATGATATTGGAATAGAAACGGTTGCCTTTACGGATCCTTTCAAAATATTCACAGTCAGACTGGATATACCGTATTCCTTTAGAGTCATTGTTAGTCCGAGAGTTACAGATATAGCAGACAAGGTGCTGGATTTGGAAAATCAGGTTAATAACAGTGGGTTTAAGAGCTCAAATCTTATGGAAGACAGCCCGGGAAATGATCTCCGAGAGTATATTAAGGGAGATCCTCTTAAAGCCATAAACTGGAAGGTGTCTGCAAAGCAATCAAAGCTTATAGTCAGAGTGCCTGAGCCAATGGAAAAGAGGACAGTCACGATTTTGCTACAGGCATCAGATATTCCTGAAAGTGAACAGGATATTGAGTATTTGAAAAGACGGGATCAGTTTTTGGAATTTGCTGTATCTGCGGCATACCATTTTGGTAAGAGGGCAGTGCCTATACGACTGATTTATCCATCGGGAACAGTCACAGAAAGCATAGTTAATTCTTACGAATCCTTTCTGGAATTCTATAATATGGCTGCTGATGGGATTTACTATGGACAGGCGGATGCATTTACCGAAATAGCTAACCTTTCAAAGGAAATAAGAAATAATGAGAGAGGATCAGATACCTACATCATTATCAGAGAAGACTACGAAAATCCAGAGGATTTCTGCACTATTTGCGGATGAGCTAAAGACACACATCTTCGTGTTTTCACTGGTAGTAATATGTACAGAGCTTTATCTGTTGATGGGAAATGGCGTGGCAGACATTTCAAGGGATAGTTTTCCCTTAGCCGTAATCGCCTTTTTCTTCTTTTATTGTGCTCTTGAATATATCTTTTCTGAATTTACAGGGAAAAAGGCGGCTGCAGTATTCTCAATCATTCCATCTATCATCCTCTTTGTGCTTCTTGCTGATACTGAGGCGCCAGTCTATGTACAGGTGGCCGTCCTTACTGCAGCAATAGCGAGACTATTTGTGAACTTTGTTCCATATAGAATAAATGTACTTACCTATGGCTGTTTTGCTATGGATATAGTGACATTATTCCTCTATTTTATCTATGGATGCTTTTCAGAAATCACTCTTACCAATAGGTTTTTGTTTGTATGTCTGGTCGTTATGACCTTGTCAGCGCTTCAAAAAAGCTTTCCCTTTTACTATTTTGTATTACTTGGAATCCTGGTCTTGCCAATTCCAATGGCAAAGGAGCCAATAGACTGGTCAGCTTTTGTCAGCATAGGAGAGAGGATAGCCAGTGCTGCTCAGAGCTTTACATACTCGTTTTCCATAAATATTGGTGACAACTCTTATAACGCTGGATACAGTTCGCTGAATCCGGCAGGCGGAATCCTCAAGCGTTCAGACAAAACACAGCTTATCCTGAAGTACTATGATAAGCCATACCATGTATATATAGATGAGGAGACAGGTAAAAACGTCAAGGTCCGGAAAGTAACATACCTTACAGGTGGAATGGGCTCTGATAAAGAACGTTTTATTGAGTTTATCAATTTCCTTAACGCAAATAATGTAAATAAGGATGAGGCAATAGCTTTTTCAGAGATATCCAGGATGGGCATAGAATATGCATATATTGATACATTCGATGAAATAGCACCGGCCAATAGTCTTGTTTTAACCAGCGGAAACGATCAGATTGAAGCTGGAAGAAGTAAGATGCTTCATAAAAAGGGATATAGCCTGGATTCTACCTATCTTGATGTTGACTATGCAAGTCCCTACCTTATTTCCATGATGCGAGGGTCTGATAATCTGGCTGACAACTACATGACCTATGAAGAAGCCTGCAATTATGCAGAAGACTTATATCAGATAGATTTAGGTAGAATAGTTGGCCCTGACGAATATGAAAGGATAATAAGTACTAACGATCATTCAGAGTATCTTGAAACACAGGGAGCAACTGACAGAATGAAATCTCTGGCAGAAGAGCTTACGGAAAATGCGTCAACTGAATACGATAAGTGCAAGATTATAGAGCAGTACTTAAGACAATATACCTACAATACAAACGCTGTAGGAGGATTTAAGCCATCCTCAGATATGAGTAGTGCATCTGGCTTATCGGATATTGCAGATAGATTCCTGTTTGATTCAGGAGAAGGCTACTGTGTGCACTATACTTCGGCTATGGTAATGCTCCTAAGGCTGTCAGGGATTCCCGCCAGGGTCTCGACAGGCTTTAGATATGTATTCCCATTTGAGAAAAGCGATTCTTATGATGTAAACAGTTCGCTGGCACACACGTGGCCTGAAGCCTATCTGAAAAACGTGGGCTGGGTGAACTTTGAGCCTACAGGGGCATATTTTGGATTGGATGAACTTAGCTGGTACAGGATTATAAAAGAAGAGAATGAATTGGCAGAAAACGTAGAAGCGAACCCGGTAGATGCATACACTCCGATAATTCCAGAACTTCCAAGTGCACAGCCTGTACCGGAAGCAGAGGTAAAGGCTCAGAGTCAGATATATGTAACTCTTAATGTTATTGCCCTTGTTGCACTAAGCGTTATAGCTATTCTTCTAATAATAATCATTGGGAATAAGCTGATACGACACATACTATATATAAGAGGAACTGACGCACAGAAACTGAAGATGGATGTCGATCAGATAAAAAAGGAGATTATATATAGTGCTGAAGTGTCTATACCTGACAGGGGATTATTGTCAGATTACCTTGTAGTCGCTCCAGATGAGCTGAAAAATGATATTCAAGTCGTTTTTGATGCATATTATAGAATAATCTATGGAAACTTTATCGGTAATGAGATAACTGAAGATGAGTTAGCGGCTGCTAAGAATGTGCGGGGTGCATTTATTCAGCGCAGGAAACGGATAAAATTTATTAAACGATAATACAATTTTTCTTTAAATTATGATTTTTTGTGGTAAAATAATGTCGGTGTAAATTGACAATTTAATGCTTTTTTCATAAGGAGTTTATCGATGGCAGATAGAACAGATTTAATAAATCAGCTTGCAGCATCAATGGGCGCGGGACAGTTCGCGCAGACTAAATTAGAAGAATCTAGATTTGACCCTGAAACAGGAACTCTTTACTGCAATGGAATGGTTATTTCTGCAAGTGTTGCAGATCAGGCGATCAAGCATTTTGAAGCGGTTAAGAAGAAATGCGATCTCAATGAACCTGCATCCAGACAGATGGCTATGGTATATCAGTGTGCAATTGAAGCAATTAAGATGATGCAGAATCCTAAGGTTAAGAACTTCATCAGAGATGAAATGATGACTGAGAAGAAGGAAGCTTGAAAATAGCAGTACTTTATATGATATATACGATGAATCAATGGGGATAAGCCTATGCTTAGCCCCATTTTTTTATTCGATTGATTCTGTACAATGGGTTTGTAAAAGTTTTTTGTGCTGCAAACCCGCATGTTTACTGGATTTATAAAATAACATAAAAAATTTAAAAAATATTGTTGACACTACTATACTCAGATGATATATTAAATATCGCTGCGGCGCACGGCAGATAACGAAAAGCCTGCTAGCCCAGTGTTTATCA
>SVFV01000044.1 GCA_015056655.1 Butyrivibrio sp. | reverse complement strand
GATCCATTCAGAGCTGTTAATTTTGAGATCGGTGATGATGGAAAAATGCGTTGTCCTAATGGGAAGAGCTTCAACTTCCTATACAGGCAGCATGTAAAAGGAAACCAGTATGGCCGACAGGAAGAAGTCTATCAGTGTGAAGACTGCAGCGGATGCCCCATGCAGCAAAGTGCAAGAAGACAGATAAAAACAGAACCATAAGAATAAACGTAAGCGCTTTTTGCTACCCCGTTCATAACTAACCAGACCACCGGATCAGCTTTAAAAATAAAAGCCTTACCGGTGGCCTTTTAAATTTCAGAGAATACAGATCACTATAAGGCATGACGCCTATTGGCTGAGATCTTCTTTCCTGGTCTTATTCTTACACCTTGTCTGCATCTTTTCAGTCCATGGCATATACTCGGCTGCCCGTGCAGGCTCAGTAGTATAGTCTCGGGCATGTTCCAGAAGTTCTGTCAGGTAAAGTTCAGGATCAAGGTTATTTGCAGCTGCGGTATCAATAAGAGACTTGATGATGGCAGCGGATCTTGCTCCTCTGGAAGTATCATGGAAGAGCATGTTCTTCCTTATGGTCGCATACGATTTTGCGCAGCGCTCAGCGGCTGCATTTGATAAAGGCAGCCTGCCGTCTTCCAGATAACGCATGAGTTTATCCCAGTTATTCCGGGTATAGTTAACAGCCTTCCGGAGGGCAGAGCCTCTGGCCGGATCAAGCGTTTCAAGCCATTTCTTAAAGGCATCCCAGTTCTTCTTTTCCTTCTTCAACCTTTCAGCCTTTATGAAATCAGGATCCTTGCCCTTAAGAAGGGCTTCTTCCTGATATATCTTATTTATCGCCATGAAGCCGACCACAGCCGGATCTTCATAGTTCAGAGGACCGGATTTGTCCCGGATTGCCTCGAACCACTTTCGCCGGACATGATCAGCACACGTCAACCGTTGGGCATTCTCCATTTTGTTGTATCCGGTAAAGCCGTCCGTCATAAGATACCCCGAGAATCCCGTCCCGAGAAAGTTGCGGCAGTTGTAACCGCCACGGGATGGCTGATAATCATACAGGATCAAAGGTTTATCCGTGCCGTACACTGATGCATATATCCACATATAGCAATTCTGACGTCCGCTGATCGCCTTATTCTTTTCTTCGTCAGTATCATCCGTCTCATCTGCTGATTCAGCTTCACATTCCTTGCGGATTTCAACGTAGTCTACATCGGCCACTACATTAAGGGGATTCCCATCCTCATCTGCAAGAGGCGCAAGCTCAACGATCTTATTGACGGGTGCTACGGTCTCATCGGCATTTACAATAAAACGCATTTTGATCAGCTGATGTGCCACCTCATACGGTATGAACAGGATGTTTTCAGCAACCCAGATGAGCCAGCTGCACATCGCTGATCTGGAGATCATTATACCTTTACGCTCAAAATGCTTCTCTAGCCTGTAGTTCGGAACTCCCATCTGATACTTCTGGTAGCCCACAAAGGCAACAAGAGAGGGCGTGGCAAAGCTGTGCGGGATAAAAGCCTGTGGGACTTCCGCACATTTGGTTATGAAAAGGTCATCCTCTTCTTTGCAGTTCTTACATATCAGCTTTTCTGCATAGACTTCATGATATATGATCTCTTCCGGGATGTGTTCTACCTCAGTGCGAACGTACTCCCATCCAAAGTGAACCATCTCTGATTCACACAGATCGCAGACTTTCTCCTCGTCAGAGGCATATATCCGTTTATCCTCACCCTTTTTTGCATTGGCAAGCAGCTCTTCCCTTGTACGTTTCTTTTTTCGTTCGCCTTTAGTGCGCTTAAAGCTGTTGACAGTGATTTTTTCCTGTGGCTTCTCATCAGTTATCCCAAGCATGAGCTTCTGCTCATCGCTCATGGAATCGAAAAGGCTCAGCTGATGGATGTCAGGATCCTCATAGTCCTTAAAACGTTTAGCAGTTTCCGACTTTTTGCCAAACATGTTCCTTCTGAACCACTCAAGTTCACGTGTCAGTTCGGCAATGGTGCTGGTCTGTCGGTCAACAGTAGCCTGGAGGCTCTTGTTAAGTTCCATGACCTGCGACAGTATGACCCTTAAATCATGAGCGCTCATGACTTCATCTGGCTGATATTCAGTTGGCTTTATGGTTGTGGAATTGATCTCGGAAGCCGACATGATTTATCTCCGTTTCTATATATATTTTACCATCCTCATAGACTGATTAATAGTCGTGAAAATGCCGAAAAATCGGCACTTTCAGGCACTTTTGACGGAGATTTTTGGTTATTTTTCCATGCTTTGGGCTGCGGATTTTCCAGGTCAGAAATCTCTTCTTTTTGCCTTGGAAATGGAGCATTTCTGTTCAATTTCAAGCCCTTCGAAAAGCCATCTGAGCTGTTGTCTGGTCGGCTCAAGCGCTTCTGATTTAGTCCTCGGCCATCGGAATCTGCCTTCGTCTAGCCTATGATAGAGCAATGTCATCCCCGTACTGTCAAAGTGCAGTACCTTAATCCTGTCCGCACGTCTCCCGCAAAAGAAGAAGGCTGCATTAGCATAAGGGTCAAGATCATAGACATCTTTGATGAGCCACATCAAGCCCTCTATAGATTTTCTCATATCAGTATAGCCGGTGATCAGGTATATCTTCTTTACACCGGAAATATCCCCGATCATACAGACTGCAGCACACCCAGTATGGATCTTATGGTGGCTGCATTTGCGCTATTCGACATCTCTACCTTAACCCCTGAAGGCATAACAATACGCACAGAAGCCTCGAATTCAGCTGCGTTGAAAGTATCTATGGAGGGTAATGCAGGTACATTATTTCCAGTTCTTTTCCCGGATTCAATCAGATGAGGCTTTGTAATGACACCATTCTCATCCATTGAAGCCACTTCAACAATTTCCTGTTTCAGAGAAACTGTCGTTTCTTCATGATTTGGTATTTCACAGGCTTTTTTACGCAGACGTTTAATGACCTTGTATAAGGTGGAAGGGTGTATATCGTGCATGATACACCAGTCCTTGTCTGACATTCCGCTGCTTCGACCTTCTTTTATAAAGCGGATCCATTGATCATCACTCATTTTTGCTTTAGGCATCATCTTCTCCTCCGTGGCGATGTCGATACGTTTACTCTACTAAGGCAGGCGGGATGGCGAGCTGTTTACTCTACCATGGCGAAATAAGGCTGGTAACGCAGATCACAGCGAACCATCAATCTGTCTAAGCTTATTTTAGGGCAAAAAATTTGCCCCGTAACTACGGGGCAGCATAAAGCGTTTACGAATAAACGAAGAACTGACCGCTATGCATCAGGAGGTTATAAATAATCTTGAAAGCATCCAGGGAGCACTCCTTAGAATGAACAGATCCATTCAAGCGGAAGGTACTTTCGGAATCATAAAAAATGATCGTTGGTATAAAAGAATAGTCCGAAAAGGAATAGAATCCGTAAAACTTGAGGTTCTTTTGGTTTCAATAGGTCATAACTTATATAAGTATCACAATAAAAAGATGCATCTCCAAGAAGCTGCCTGAGTTTAAAAAGTTTGTAGTTCTTGGGGAAAGGGGTATTATACTCTGTTTTAGCCAGAAACAGCATGCCTCACAAAAAAATGATATAAAAAGGGAGCTGAAAAAAATGATTATCTCATTTTTTCACAGCCCCATATTTGCGTACTATCAAGGAAGACAAATAAGTTTGTGAAACGACACGATTATGGGGCATAAGAGGTGTTTTGCGTGTAGACAAGCACATAATGTTAGAAGAGACTACACGCTAAATAGAATAAAACTATGTTGTGGCGTGTAGTAGAAACGGTTTTTGATAGTAATACCTACACGTCAAAAGATATAAATCAAGATAAGGCGTGTAGTTAAGGAAGAGTATAAGCGAAAAACTACACGCCCAAAGAAGGAAAACTTTGAAATGGCGTGTAGTCAAGAGCAAACTCTACTAAAATATATCGGCAGCCAGGGCAACGGCTAGGACTCTATCATAATATGGTTTTTTATAGTACAAAAAAGCAAAAATGCAACTATAATGTAGTGTAGAGGTTTTGCTTTGATTTTAATCAATTCCAAACTATGATGAGGAGATGAATATATGAAAAAGCTAATCATAGTTTTGACAATTCTATATATGATATCACCGCTTGATCTGGCTCCGGGGCCTTTGGATGATATCATTGTCATGATTCTAGGTATAGCATTTAGTTCTGTTGTTGGGGATGAAAAGCGGAAGTCTCCGAATAAGACACGATAAACGTTATATACATCTATTATTTGAAAAAAATTTATAAGGGATCAAATAGACGGGGAGAAGATATTTGGGTATGAAAAAAGAAAATAATATGTTAACCGAAAAAGAGAAGATGAGATTAGAAAAATTTGAAAAAATCTCTGATGACATGCAAATGAAAGAATTCAAGCGTCAGGATTTAACAATAGATTTGAAGAAAGCGAATGTTCTATCTCTGGTTCTGTTTATATTTTTATTTGTTGCCGGAAAGGCTCTATACTATCTGGTAAATCAAAAGCTGGTATTTTCTGATATTAATCCTTTATCATTTCTTATTATTTTTATTGTGCTGATTGTTGTCCATGAAATGATTCATGGCGCCTGTTGGGTAGCTTTTACACATGGGAGTTTTAAGAACGTAGAATTTGGAATACTAAAACCAACATTTACTCCGTACTGTACATGTCTTGTTCCACTGAAGAAGGGACAGTATATCGTTGGCGCGATGATGCCGGGACTATTACTTGGCGTAATACCATTCATCATTTCTATCATAGTTGCTAATCCATCTATGCTGATAATAGCAGAGACAATGATTGCGGCGGCAGCAGGTGACATGATGATCCTTTTGAAAATCATTGGATATAAGAGCAGTGCCAGTGAGGTTATGTATATGGATCATCCGACAGAAGCCGGTGGAGTTATCTTTGAGAAGTAAGACGATTCTTTTAACGCATTTATCGCATCACAAGGAGCAAATCATAAGCATATGAAAATACTGGTTGTTGGTGGGACAAGATTCTTCGGAATTCCTATGGTCAAAAAGTTGATAGAAAACGGACATGATGTGACGATTGCGACCAGGGGGAATTCCAACATTCATTTTGATGGAAAAGTAAATCATGTAATCCTCGACAGAACTGATGGGGACAGCGTTAAAGCGGTCCTAAACGGTCAGAAGTATGACGTAATAATCGACAAAATAGCGTACGGTTCCAATGATGTTAAGGCTCTTTTGGAGAATGTCAGCTGCGACAGATACATTCAGATGTCTACCTGCTCTGTTTACACAAAAGATCATGCAGACATAAGTGAAGATGAATTTGTAACTAGCGAATATCCATTAGAGTGGGCGGACAGGCTCCCTGATTACGCAAAAACAAAGCGCAATGCAGAGAGGGCAGCGCTTAATTACATGGACCCCTCAGACTGTACTTTTGTGAGATATCCGGTTGTCCTTGGAGAAAATGATTATACCGGAAGATTGCGCTTTTACGTGGAACATATAAAAAATGAGCAGCCCATGTATGTTGATGACCTTGATGAATCCATGGCTTTCATACATGAAAAGGAAGCTGGGGAGTTTATCGCATATCTTGTTGATCACCCTGTTCAGGGTGCGGTGAATGGCTGCTCAAATGGAGCAGTTAAGATTTCAGAAATAATAAGCTACGCAGAAAAGAAGCTTGGCAAAAAGGCAGTCCTTGATAAGAATGGTGATGCAGCGCCATTTAACGGACTTACAGATACGCTCAGCTTTAATACAGAAAAGGCTATAGAAGCTGGATTTGTTTTCTCAGACTTAGACAACTGGATATATAAACTGATTGAATATTATATCTAAATTCATATACCGCAATTATTCGGTATATCTGTGGATTTACATTTGCTAATATATAAAGAGGGGGAACTTTATATGTGGGGAGAAGGCAATGGGGAAAATCGCAATCTTTACTATGGGAACACGTGGGGACGTGCAACCATACATCTATTTATCTAAAGAACTAATCAAAAATGGATACGAAGTCAGCCTGGGCTCACACCCATGCTGGCGAAAACTGATCGAAGATGCCGGGATACACTTTGAACCGATAGGTCCCGACATTGACATTGAAAAAGAAGCTGCCATCATAAGGGGCAAAGTATCCAATCCGGTCCTGAGTCTTTTGAAAACAGCAAGTTTTGTTTTTCGCATCATTCAGGAATCAACTAACGAAATATATAAAGTGTGCCAGGGTAAAGACCTTATCATTGTCAGCCATAGCCAGATGGGAGCTGTGGAGGCCGATGTTTTGGGAATACCCACTGTTAACGTGACCCTTCAGAAGGAAATGGTAGCTGAAAAGCTAAAGGAGAAGACCTTCAAGGATAAGCTGATAGGCGCGATGATAGCGAGACAGGTTGCCAAGCCATACAACAAGATAAGAAAAGTATATGGTTTAAAACCTGTAAAAGACGCCGGAGTTTTGATGTCAGATAAGCTTAATCTTATTCCAATCAGCAAATATGTGGTGGAAAGAAACCCATACTGGGAAGACATAAATGTGATGACAGGCTATTGGTACGACGAAGAACCTGAGTACACGCCTGATGAGAAGCTTAAGACATTCCTTGAAAGTGGTGATAAACCTGCAATCCTTGCCCTTGGCGCAATGTCTTTTGAAGATAAGGCAGAAAAAGAAAAGCTGGAAATGTTTATACACGCTTTTGAAAAGACCGGTTGTAGGGCAATAATTCAGGGCTTCCAGAAATCATTAGCTGATTATGAACTCCCTGAAACAATGATGGCCTGCGGAAGTGTACCTCATAGCTGGCTGTTTGGACAGGGAAAATTTGTAATACATCACTGCGGATTTGGAACAACGGCAGCCACCATGATTTATGGAATTCCGTCTATTCCGGTGCCTCACGTTCTGGATCAGATGGGATTTGCTACGCAGCTATGTGAAGCAGGCGTTTCTACAGAGCCGATAAAATCCAAGGACCTGAGCGAAGAAAGAGTAATCGCTGCTATAGAAGAGATGCTCAGCAGTTATCAGAAAAAAGAAGAAAATGCAAAAGCAATCTCGGAAAAGATAAGATCTGAAGGCGGTGTATCTGAGGCTGTAAGACTGATCAAAGAAGTAACGGAGAGCAAATCATAAGAGAAAATGATTTGGGTACAGTATTTATTTGTGGGAGGAAAACTATGCTAAAAGACATATACGAAGTGGAAAAAGCGCTGTTTGAAGATGGTGTTCAGACAGTGCTCAGAGCTCAGGAAAACCGCTATAGATCTGTTGATATCCTCAAGGGGAATCTAGTATCAAATTCCAGAAGAGAAACAAGAGGTATAAGTGCGCGTGTTGGAAAAGACGGATTATACGGATTTGCATCCATTGCTGAATGCAGTGATGAAGCTGCAAAGATGGTTTTGAAGGCAGCAGCTGATAACGTAAAACTCCTTACCCGCCATAGAGGAAATACAGGAATTATCCTTCCTCCTTCATATGGGACAGGACGTATACCCACAAACGGTGACATTGTTGATGCCGAGCAGAAGAGAATAATTGATACATGTCGCAAAATAGATGATTACATTGCTCAGAAATACCCTGATCTCGACAGCAGAGAAGTGTATTACAGCGAGGATTCTCAGGACAGAATCATATATTCCTCTGATGCATATGACGGACATCTCGTAACGCCCAGATGCTACATTTACATAATCATGAGTCTGAAAACAAAGGATGGAACGCCGGTTGAACTGTTCAAGGCTCTTGGCGGATTTGGAAGCTTTGAGGATAATTTCTCTGATATTGAGCAGTACTATCCTGAGTTTGAGAAGCTTTATAAAAAAGTAAAGGATAAAGCTGAGGGTGTTTATGCTGAAGCAGGCTACAAAACAGTTGTGCTTGGCGGAATGATGGGCGGCATGCTTGCCCACGAGGCTGTCGGACATACAGTAGAAGCGGACCTTGTTATGGGCGGTAGTGTTGCCGGCCCCAGCCTTGGAAAAAGAGTAGCCTCTGATCTGGTTAATCTCGTTGATTTTGCTCACACTTTTGATGGAAATCCTGCACCCCTTCCGGTATATCTTGATGACGAAGGCACAAAGGCAGCGGATGCGGTGCTTATTAAAGACGGTATTCTGACCGGATATATGAACAATCGTGAGACAGCTGAGAAATTTGGTATGAAGCCCACCGGAAACGCGAGGGGATGGTCTTTTGCTGATGAGCCGCTTATAAGAATGAGGAATACTTGTGTACTTCCCGGAAAAAATACTGTGGAAGAGCTTATAGAATCTGTTGATGACGGATATTATCTGATTGATTCAGGCAACGGCCAGGCTGACCTTACGGGCGAATTTATGTTTGGCGTAACTTGCGGCTATGAAATCAAAAATGGCAAGCTGGGCAGGGCTCTTCTTGACACAACCGTTTCCGGAGTAGCCTTTGAAATGCTTAAAACTGTTGATATGTTATCAAACGAAGTTGAATGGTATTCAAGCGGATTCTGCGGGAAAAAGCAGCAAATGTCAGTAGGCATGGGTGGCCCGCATATGCGCTGTAAGATAATGATTGGTGGAAGATAACATATCGATATTTCAGGGCCTTGTATCAGATTGGGCTTAGTCAGATAACAACCAGTGTTTAGAGAGGACGTATAAAGATGAACGAGATCAGAGAAGTAGCGGATTTATTTGACAATATACTTAAAGATAAAAAGCTTGAAAAATATACCTATGTTCTTGTGCAGTCTGAAAAACAGGAGCTCAACGTAGAAAATGGTGAGTTCAAGCTTATGCGAACAGGGTATGACTATTACACTTCTTTAACAGCATTTATAAACAATAAAATGGGAAGTGCCAGTGGAAATGACCTTTCCAAGGAGGCGCTTGTTAAGCTTGCAGAGGATGGAATTGGCGCAGCAGAGTCTTCGCCTGAGGACCCCTGCCATGATATCGCGCCTGATCAGGGAAAAGAAGTGTTCAGACAGGGCATCTATGAGCCTGATATGGATAAGTTTCTCGACAGAATACAGGAGTGCCTCGATTCCATAAAGAAAGAATTTCCCAAAGTTAAGGTTATGGCTGCTGTTGGCTCCTATGATAAGAGCCACTGGATTTCAAGAAACACAAATGGAACAGAATTTGAAGATTTTTCAGGCAGATACAATTTCTACATTGATATCAGTGCAAGCGAGGATGGCATAAACACCGGAATCAGTGGAGCGAGTGTAACAGTAGATAATCTGGATAAGCCTTTTATGGAGCTTGGAAATATCAGAAAAAGCCTGGAGGCTATCAGTAACAGTATTCACACCAAAAGTATCGATGGCAAATTTGAGGGAACAGTTATACTCACTCCCGGAGCAGCTTCCCAGTTCCTTGGCATGCTTATTTATCATTATATGTCAGACATGGTTATTATTGACGGAACCAGTCGCTGGCTGGATAAAGTGGGTGAGCAGGTAGCAAGTGAAAAGCTTACTGTATCAAAGAAGCCCTTTGATGAAAGAATCGTTTTAGGTGAGCGAGGAACTCAGGACGGCTTTAGAACTGAGGATGTGACTTTGATAGAAAAAGGCGTGCTGAAAACTCACAGCTTGAGTCTCTATGCTGCGAACAAGACAGGCAGACCTGTTGTTAAAAACACAGGCTGGAGCCTGATCGTTGATCCTGGCGAAAAATCATTTGATGAAATAATCAAATCTGTAGACAAAGGACTTATCATGGGTAACTTCTCAGGAGGAGAGCCCGGAGCCAACGGCGAGTTTTCAGGCGTTGCAAAGAACAGCTTCTTTGTTGAAAACGGCGAAATCAAGTATGCATTATCCGAGACTATGGTTAACGGCAACCTGGGCGAGATCGTCAAAAACATCCGCGAAATTTCCAAGGATGTTATCTGTGACGGTAGCTCAGTTATTCCTTACATTGCTGTTGATGGGGTAGTTATTTCTGGAAAATGATAGAGACTTTGGAGGAGAAATCAGCGATGACAGACTGAGAAAAGATCGAAGAATTGGAGTCGAGAATTGATGAGGCATTTGACCGAATTGAGGATTAAGCGGAAATACTGAAAAGAAGTAGGATTACCAATAAAATGAACATAAGAAAAATGATGGAATCAGATTTGATGAACTTATATGGAACTGTATCTGATCCGGATGTAATGAAATATATAGAAGAACCTTATACGTTAGATAAGACCAAGGCTTTTCTTCAAAATGCTGCACTCCTGGAAAAACCTCTCATATACGCTGCAGAAGATGATTCGGGAAACTATATTGGATATGTCATCTATCATGGATATAAGCAGGATTCCATAGAAATTGGATGGCTCATTAATAAATCTTCCTGGGGTAAAGGCTATGCGAGCAAACTCACGGAAGAATTAGTTAAGAAAGCAAAACTGGATGGCAAAAATGCAGTAATTGAGTGTAGCCCTGAGCAAGAGGCAACAAAGCACATCGCAGAAAAATTTGGTTTTGAATATGCGGGAAAAGCTGACAAACTCAATGTTTACAGGCTTAAATGCAATAGGATAATCGACGATGACGTGACACTTATTCCATATTACAGAAATGATGAAGAAGCTTTTCCCTGGTATCAGGACCTTGACGTATGTAAACAGGTAGACAATATCGACCATACTTATGATATAGATACACTTCACGCAATGTACGATTTTCTCAGTTCTCACGGCAATTGCTATTACATCCAATATCAGGGAAAGCTTGTGGGGGATGTATCTCTTAGGGATAACGCAGAGCTTGCAATAGTAGTCTGTAAGGAATACCAGAACAAACATATAGGCAGAAAATGCATCCTTGATATGATAGAGCTCGCCAAAGAAAAGGGAATGTATAAAGTAAAGGCCAATATCTATTCTTTTAACACACAAAGCCAGCGGATGTTTGAATCTGTGGGATTTGTGAAAACCAGTGACGAATGGTTTGAATATAGTTTAATTGATAGTAAAAATAATCCGTGATAATCGGATAAAATATAGATGGAGGGAAAAACATGGAAATCACACTATTTCCGCTTGAAAAAGCACAGATTGGAGGAAAGACAATTAGTTTTGGGATGAAAAAGGAAGAAGTGCATAGACTTCTTGGAAAACCTGAGTTTATCGACGATGATGATGAGAGCGGTGAGCGCCACTACTTCTATGACAGCGAACTTGCTATCAATTTTGATAAAAGCGGTGCTGTGGAATTTATAGAGTTTCTTGGCGGAATTGATGGAACCCTAAAACCGCTGATTTATGGAATTTCTGCTTTTGACAGCATGGCAGATGAACTGTATGAAGTTCTGAAAAAGGAAAACACCGGAGAAATTGTCGATGACGAAGACGGCTACTCATATTCATTTAAAGAAATAGAGGTTGGCGTCTACAGAGAATCAAAACCTGAGGATGCAATGGATTGCATAGAAGAAATGAAAGCCGAGGGTACTTGCACTAAAGAGGACGAGGAGTACGAGCTGCGCAGAGCAAATCATTGGGCAACAATCGGCATTGGAGTAAAAGGATATTATTGATTGGGGAAAGGAAGCATATGAGCATGGCCTGAAAAATTATTTCAGGTAGGTATTTAACTATTAAAACTTTTTGCCGATAAAAATGATAGCAAAGGAAATGCGTGTCTTTTCAATGGAGTGACAATCCAGTGAAGGGGCGCGTTTTTTTATGTCATAGGAATTGCTTCGCAATACCACTCGCGCGCGAGAGTTTTACGGGCAAAACTCTATTCTATTAAGGAGGCGATTGTTTTCTATGGGAATAGGAGCTGTAGCTGTTGATTACAACTATAATCAGAATATTCAGTATGGGATAAATGGCGCATCGGAAAAAGCTGAGTCATCCTTTGGAGATGAGATTACAGGTAAGGCAACATCATTATCCAGTTCATCAAGCAATGGGAAAAGAATTGGAATTACAACTGTCGGTAATGACGGTTATATTGCGATGTACGCGGATTCATCTACGGACGAGGATCCTGTTGTTAAGGTTGGAAAATACGAAGTGCGCATAAATGACGTTGACCCTAACAATGCAACAAGGATGGAGATGTTTGCTCTGCTTTCATATATGGATGACAAGGGACTTACTAACAATCGTGGAATCAGTTCGTACAGCAAAATGAAAGCATATGCAACTCAGGCAGAATATAACGGCTTTGCAAGCGGCATAGAAGATGATGACCTAGCCTGGACCAAGAAGCAGGACTGGATTGCAATTCTCGACAATGCCAAAGAAACTTTTTTGGAAATGGCAGAGACATACAAACAGGGGCTTGATATAGACAGAATGGTGTTTGCTCTGTTGGAGAACAGGAAGTAAATGCAAGTGATGGCAGAATCAAGCTACAGCTTTCATTACAAATGATGGCAGAACTACATTGTCCCTGATATTACAAATGATGATTGCACAAGAATAATTAACGACGGTAAAAAGCTCAGAAAAAATGAGCGTTTGCCGCCGTTTTTTCTTGCAAATCTATTGAAATATAATTGTAGATAGATGACAATAGTTAAAGTGGGCTGTTTAGACTATTGAAGCTAAAAGGATAGGATATACAGCCAACGAAACTTGGGAGGAGTTGAATGAAAGCCAGAGAATACTTGGATATTTTGCATGTAGCAGAGAGATTAAAGGACACACCAAGGCATTGTACTACTACAAATCGCAGGACAGAGAGCGTTGCTGAGCATAGCTGGAGAATATCTCTCATGGCACTTCTTTTAAGGCATGAGTTTCCGGATATGGACATAGACAAGGTTGTGAGCATGTGTCTGATCCATGATCTTGGGGAGTGCTTTACTGGGGATATTCCGACTTTTATCAAGACTGACAATGACAGAGAGATTGAGGATTCGCTCCTGAATAAATGGGTGCAATCTCTTCCGGAGGAATTATCAAGGGATATATCTGAACTGTACAAAGAGATGGATGCCCAGGAAACAAAAGAGGCCAGGCTTTACAAAGCTCTGGATAAGCTTGAAGCCCTCATTCAGCACAACGAATCTCCGCTTGATACATGGTCTGATAATGAGTATGAACTCAACAAGACATATGCTTTTGATACTGTTGCGTTCTCTGACTGGCTTACAGAGTTGAGAAAAGAAATATTAGAAGATACGCTTCGAAAGATTAATGAAATGGGGGAATAAGGTATTAAAAAGCAGAGATGATGACAGTGTGTTTCCAACTAATTTCGTAGAAACTAGAATTATTTAGAAAACTTGTGCGTGATGCCTATTGGAATTTCTGAGAGGTGGAAAACAATAGGAAAAATAAGTGAGTACAACCTATAGAAATTCTCTAGAGGTGGAAAAATAATAGATAAAATAAGGGAGCACAACCTATTGATATTCCCTAGAGGTGAAAAGGCGCTAGATAAAATACGGGAGAATGACCTATTGGAATTCCCGGAAGGCGAAAAAGCGATAGATAAAACAAGGACGTACGACCTATTGGAAATTCTGAAATGTGGAAAAACAATAGGTACAATATGGGGAAATGACCTATTGGAATTCCCGGAAGGTGGAAAAACAATAGGTAAAATGAGGACATACGAACTATTGAAAATTCCTAGAGGCGAAAAAGCAATAGGCAAAATAAGAATAGCCTATTGAAATATCCGGAGAGAAGAAAGACAATAGGTAAATCAGGCAAACTATGACTATCGGAATTACAGTATCGCTGAAAAACGATAGATAAATGTAATCAAAAATATTTGATTCAAGCATAATAAGAAATATAAAACGAAATAAAAAAAGAAAGCAGGAATAAACATGACAAAATTCAGTGAAATTCAGTATCAGCGCCCAGATATCGAGGGACTTAAAACACTCATCAGCGAGTTAACACAGAAGGTAAAGGAGGCGCAGAGCTTCGAAGAAGTTCGTGATGCATACTACACATTACAGGACAGGGAAAAAGAGACTGATACCATGTACACAGTCGCCTATGTCAGAAACACCATCAATACGGCGGACGATTTCTATGACAGCGAAATGAAATGGCTTCAGGAGGCAACTGCTAATACCATTCCTCAGTACAATGCATGGCAGAAAGCGCTGGCAGAATCAAAGTTCAGAAAAGAACTTGAAGCAGAGTTTGGCTCACAGCTCTTTAAGCTGATTGACGCTGAGCTTATGACAAGTGATGAGAAAATCATTGAGGAAACAATCCGCGAGGGAGAACTTCGCCAGGCTTATCAGAAGACAACTGCGGTTGCGTCCATAGAGTTCCGCGGAGAGCAGTGCAATTTCTATGCGCTCTTAAAGCATATGCAGAGCACAGACAGAGCAGAGAGAAAGGAAGCCTTCGAGGCATGGGCAAAGCTATATGAAGAAATCAGTGGTGACCTGGAATCTCAGTATGCAGAGCTTGTAAAGCTTCGTGATACCAAGGCTAAAAAGATGGGATTTTCCTCATACACTGATATGGCTTATGTTGAGCGAAATCGCTTTGATTACACAAAGGAAGACGCTGCAAAATTCCGTGAGCAGGTTAGAACAATCATCACTCCTGCAGTAGCGAAAATTCATGAAGCACAGAGAAAGCACCTTGGTGTTGATAAGCTCCGCTACTATGACGAAAGCCTTAAATTCCCTGATGGTAATGCGCTTCCCATCGGAACAGCGAAGGAGCTTGTTGAAAAAGCCTTAAATATGTACCGCGAAATGAGCCCTGAAACAGGCGAGTTTTTCGAGTTCATGAAAGAAAATGAGATGTATGATCTCGAGACAAAGCCCGGAAAGCGCATGGGCGGATACATGACCCGTTTCCCGCTGTATCAGGCACCCTTCATATTCAGTAATTTCAACGGCACAGAAGCGGATGTAGATGTACTGACACACGAGGCAGGACACGCATTCCAGGGATACCTTGCAATGCGCTCTATTCCTGTAAGTGCACTCTCCGGATCAACCGCCGAGATAAATGAGATTCATTCCATGTCTATGGAGCATTTTGCATATCCCTGGATGGAATCATTCTTTGGAGAAAATTCAGAGAAATATATCACAGCTCATCTCTTAGGCGCGCTGTCTACAATTCCATATCTTGTAAGCGTTGATGAATTCCAGCATGAAGTATACGCAAAGCCTGACATGACTCCCACCGAATGGAGAAATGTATGGCATGAGATTGAGCAGAAATACATGCCCTGGAGAGACTATGATGGAAATGAGTTCTTAGAGGAAGGCGGTTTCTGGATGCAGAAGCAGCACATCTTCCTTTATCCTTTCTATTACATCGAGTATGCACTTTCTCAGATTTGCGCTTTCCAGTACTACGGCAGAATGAAAGAGGACAGAAAAGCTGCATGGGAGGACTACCTTAAGCTTTGCCGCGCAGGCGGAACAAAGGGATATTTCGAACTTCTTGAGATTGGAAATCTCTTAAATCCCTTCAAGGAGGGCACGGTTGAAAAAGCCACAGCACATGTAATCGAAGAAATCCAGAAACGTTATATGTGAAGCTAAGTTAATGCTCAAAGACACTTGCACTTATAATTACTTGAATAGGAGCTTACATAATGGAAAAAAGATTTGTTGAGGATGAAAATGGAAGGGTGTGGTACTGGATCACCGACAATGCAAAGGATGACACCATTTTCTTTATGCATGGTCTTACTGCCAATCACACCATGTTTGAAAAGCAGATAGAATACTTCAAAGATAAGTACAACGTAATTGCCTGGGATGCGCCGCTGCATGGCGAGTCCAGGCCTTACGCCCACTTCTCTTTTGAGAATGCATCAAAAGCAATTAAGCAGATACTTGATGATAACGGTATAACTAAAGCCATATTCGCAGGGCAGTCCCTTGGAGGATACTTCACACAATCCTTCTACATAAGATATCCCGAGATGGTGAAGACCTTTATTTCCATAGACTCAACTCCCTACGGAGATTATTACTCAAAATCAGATATTTTCTGGATAAAACAGGTTGAGTGGATGGCAAAGCTTTTCCCCGGGAAAACCCTTATAGACTCCATGGCGAAGGTAAATGCCCTGACACAAGAGGGGCAGGATAACATGAGAAGCATGGTTTCTATTTATGAGAAAAATGAGCTGTGCAGACTCATGCAGATAGGCTACGCTGGATTCCTTGAGGACAACAGGGAGATCAATATGACCTGCCCCATCCTCATGCTTGTTGGAACAAAGGACAAGACAGGTAAAGTCAGAGCTTATAATGAAGCATGGTCAAAGAAACTTAGCCAGGACATAGTCTGGATTCCTGACGCAGCCCACAACTCAAACGTAGACAACCCGACGGCAGTAAATGAAGCAATCACAAGATTCATTAAGGGCCTGAGTGACTGAATCGCCCGACCCCAATAAAATGGATCATTAATCCCGACCCCCATGGACTACACACTCATGGACCAAAGGAGATTCCATATGTCAAAATGTGATGTTTGCCACAATAAATGCGAAATAAGTGAAGGGGGCGTAGGCGCATGCCTTGCCCGTACATGCAAAGATGGAAAGGTTATCCCTGAAAACTATGGCAGGATAACCTCCATCGCCCTTGATCCTATAGAGAAAAAGCCGCTAAACCTGTTCCACCCCGGCTCTTACATAGTTTCTGTGGGAAGCTATGGGTGTAATCTGCGCTGTCCTTTCTGTCAAAATCATGAAATCTCCTATGGAATGGGGCCATCTGGGATTCCCTACAAGGAGATATCTCCGACAGAGCTTGCCCAAATAGCTAAAGAATATGAGTCTCAGGGAAACATAGGCGTGGCCTTTACCTACAACGAGCCCCTCATAGGCTATGAGTATGTAATCGATACTGCCAATGAAGTTCACAAGCTTGGCCTTAAAACTGTCCTTGTTTCAAATGGCACGGCATCACAAAAAATCTGTGAGCAGGTAAGTGACGTCATTGATGCAATGAACATAGATCTCAAGGGCTTTACCGATGATTACTACGAGAAAGTCCTCCGCGGAAACAGGCAGATGGTAATGGACTTCATAGCGCATGCGGCCACGAAATGCCACATGGAAGTCACAACCCTTATAGTTCCCGGATACAATGATTCTGATGATGAGATGGACAAGCTATCAACCTGGATAGCAGGCCTTAACGACGGCAAGGGGCAGGAAGAAATAGCTCTTCACATCAGTAGATATTTCCCGAGATTCCATATGGATAAGCCTGCAACAGATGTAGATACAATCTATCATCTTGCCGAAATCGCCGGGAAAAGCTTAAAGCATGTCTTTACCGGTAATTGCTGACTTACTCACAAAATGCTTATAAACTGTTAAGAAATCATAAAATTTCTATTTCTCCGTGTTATTAACTCCGAAAAACCAATAATATATGATAATATTAGAGTGATAACCTGTCATACGACGTATGTAGTACATGACATGCGGCAGGAGGGGGAATAGTGAGTCTTCACTCAAAAAAGGAAAAGTACAACAAAATATGTTGTAGAGCATATATAGCTTTGGGAGTAGCTATAAACGTCATATTGGCATATGTGATGTTTTCTTTTGATCTTCCACTCTTTTTAGACACGCCGGGAACCTTGATTGCAGCGGGCCTTGGCGGGCCTGTTTTTGGCGTCTTTACGGCGATGATCACGAACGTCGTATGTGTTATTTTCAACCGTGATTCCCTTTATTTCTCAATTATTAATGTAATTTTAGCAATGTGCTATTCGGGGCTTATTCATAGTAAGAAGCGTAAAAGTATGCTTAAAGTCCCGATGTATATAACGATTGCAGCTTTTGTCAGCGGAATTTTGGGCATTGCTATTCAGTGGCTTCTTTTGGGTGGCCCTCAGAATCGCGCTATATCAGAGATGGCAAGAGTTATGGCTCCCGGTGGTGAAGCTAATTTCTTCCTTGCTGCAATGATTGTGAATATTGGTCTCAATTTTGTTGATAAAACTATTTCTGTAGGCATTGCCTTTACAATCGATAAATTAATTCCCCAAAAACATAAGAAAGCAATACAAGATAGCGGTTGGAAGCAGAGGCCACTATCCGAAACTGATCCAATTCAGAGGGACAGACTAAAGGGCAGAACGTCCTTCCTTAGAAGAATTGTGCTGATGCTCCTTGTGGCATCTTTGTCCCTTGTAATTATCATGTCGTTTATCAGTATCAGAATCTACTCTGATGAAATTAAAGAAGATTATACACATACGGCTGAGAGCACTGTTGAATTTGCTGCCGATGTGATCGATCCGGAAATGATCGAAGAGTACATAAAAAAGGATGGAAACGTTCCGGGATACGAAGAAACAAAGGAACTCTTATACAAAATAAGGGAAAATGCGCCAGGAGTTAAGTATCTCTATGCGTTGAAAATTGAAGAAAGAGGATGCATATTCATTTTTGATCTTGATTATGAAGATGAGCCGGGATATAAACCGGGCGAAGTTGTGCCTTGGGAAGATGTTTTTGAGCCGTATATGGATCAGCTTTTAGCAGGAGAAGAGATTGAACCTGTCGAGTCAAATCTAAGCTATGGCTGGGTTTTGACAGTATATAAGCCATTAAAGGATAAAGATGGCAAGACTGTTTGCTACGTTGGAGCTGATGTTTCCATGCCCTATGTAACATCATTTACAAGAACCTTCCTTTGGAAATCATGGCTCATATTTGCAGGGTTCTTTGTGCTTATTCTGGAGTTTGGTACACAGTTTGCCGAATATAACCTTGTTTATCCTATCACCAGCATGACAGCCTGCGCCAAGGGCTTTGTTGAAAGCGATGGCGAGCAGACATTAATGGATACAAATGTAAAAGCCATAAGAGATCTTGATATACGCACAAGCGACGAGCTGGAAGAGCTATACAAAGCTGTCTGCCGAATGGAAGCCGATATGGCTGAGCAGGTGCGCGATATCAGGTACTATGCTGATGCAACTGCAAAAATGCAGAACGGACTTATCATAACCATGGCGGACATGGTAGAAAACCGTGACTCCGATACAGGTGCGCATGTTCAGAAAACCGCAGCTTATGTAAGGATTATCCTTAATGGCTTGAAGCGAAAAGGCTACTATGCTGAGAAGCTTACACCTAAATACATGGCGGACGTTGAAATGTCAGCACCTTTGCATGATGTGGGAAAAATCCACATTTCTGATGCGATTCTTAACAAACCCGGAAAGCTTACCCAGGAAGAGTTCAACATCATGAAAACTCATACTACGGCGGGTAAAGACATCATGGAAAACGCCATAAGCACAGTTAAGGGTGAAAACTACCTTAAGGAAGCAAGAAACATGGCGGCATATCATCATGAAAGATGGGATGGAAAAGGATATCCTGAGGGTCTTCACGGAGAAGTTATTCCGCTATCAGCACGAATCATGGCTGTTGCGGATGTATTTGATGCACTTACTTCTTCCAGAGTTTATAAACCGCCTTTCTCAGTTGAAAGTGCGTTCCAGACACTGAAAGAAGGCGCTGGAAAACAGTTCGATCCAAAATGTGTGGAAGTATTTTTGGAGTCATCTACTGAGGTTAAGCGTGTCCTCATGAAATATAACAGGGACATTCGTCTTTAATGGAGGTTGCCATAGATAAATGAAAAACAGAGGGGTGAAAATTTTAGTGGCAGCCGCTTCTATTTGCCTGCAGGCATCGTTATTAGCTGGCAGTGGGTTGACAGGATTTGCTGAAAGCACTAACAAAGCAGAGGCAGATACAAGCGAAAGTACACAGACAGAATCTGGCGAAGAGCAGAGCTTCGGCGGTGGCTACGCAGTTAGCGGCCAGCTTCCGGGCGTTGGTTACTCTGCGCAGCTTTATGATGCCACAAATGGACTTCCTACATCTGATGCCAACTTTATTTTGGGATCCAGCGACGGTTATATCTGGATTGGTGGATACAGTGGAATTATCCGCTATGACGGAGCAAACTTTGAAAGGCTTGATACCTCCGATGGACTTACAAGCGGACGAGGACTTTTCGAGGATAGCAAAGGCAGAATCTGGGTTGGAACAAATGATAATGGCGTGGTTTTGATCGACCACGGCGAGCGTACCCAGTTTACCTATAAGGAGGGTCTTAGCTCTTCGTCCATCAGAGAATTCGCAGAGGATAATAACGGCAACGTGTTTATAGGCACTACTGCAGGGATATCCTACGTTGATGAAGATTTGCAGCTCCATCTTGTTGATGATGAGAGAATAAATAATGAGCGAATCCTCAAGCTTGATTCTGATTCCAATGGAAGAGTATATGGACAGACTAAAAATGGTCTTGTTTTCGCAATAGACAATTGTAACATCACGACGGTCTATACCAGTGATGATCTTGGTATGGAAAAAATCACAACCATCCTTGCAGATCCTAACGAGCCTGGAAAAGTATATATTGGTACTATTTCCAGTAATATATATTATGGCGATTTTGGTGTAAGAAAACAAAGACTAAAGCAGATTTCAGTAGCACCTATAGAAAATACCCACTGGCTCAGCTACGATTGCGGACGAGTATGGGTTTCCTCTATCCAAAAAGCAGGGTATCTGGACGAAAATAATAAGATTCACATTATCGACAATATTCCAATGGACAGCTCCATTGAGATGATGACATCTGATTATCAGGGAAATATGTGGTATGCATCTTCCACTCAGGGAATTATGAAGGTAGTTGCAAACAACTTCTCTGACACATCAAAAAATGCCGGATTTGAGGAAAATGTAGTTAATGCAACCTGTATTTTAAATGGAATTCTCTATATTGGTACAGATAATGGCCTTGATATTATCGGAAGGAATGGAAAGCCTGTAATAAATGCTCTTACAGATTTTATTGGTGATGCAAGAATAAGGTCTGTGGCCAAGGATTCCAAAGGAAATCTATGGATATGCACATTTACCGGCGGGCTTGGACTTGTACAGGCTAAGCAGAATGGACCTGTCAGAACATTTACTATTGAAGATGGTTTGCCCAGTAATGAAGTAAGGTGTGTCAGTGAATGTGAGGACGGATCTATTCTCGTTGGCACAAATGGCGGACTTGCAATAATTAAAGACGGCGAGATAGTAAGGAAGATCGGAGCAGATGACGGGCTTAAAAACACAGTGCTTTTGACAGTCCTTGAGACTAATGAAGGCGAGATTATGGCCGGAACAGATGGCGATGGTCTGTACATTTTCGATAAAAACGGGATCGATAAAATGGACAGAGATGATGGCCTTACAAGTGATGTCATCATGAGACTTAAGAAGGATGATGAAAATGGCGTAATCTGGATTGTGACTTCTAACTCCATTGAGTACATGAAGGATGGAATTATCACAAATGTTTCATCATTCCCTTACAACAACAATTACGATATTTATTTTGATGATGATAATGACATGTGGATTTTGTCATCTTATGGAGTATATACACTTGATGCTGAATCCATGCTTGCGGATAAGGTGTCTGATTACAGACTCTATACCATTGCAAACGGTCTTAAAAGCGTACCTAATTCAAATTCCTACAGTGCTCTTGATGATGATGGCAATCTCTACATCGCAGGAAGAAGCGGAGTATCCCGGGTTAATATCAACCATTTCTTTGAGGGATCCGCTGATATGAAAACAGCAGTGCGCTCAGTTTCAATTGGCGATCTGAAGATAAAACCAGATAGTGATGGAAACTATACGATTCCTGCGGATGATGGACGTATCAGAATTAGCGCCGCTGTTATGGACTATACAATGTCAAATCCTCTGGTAAGAGTTTTCCTTGATGGAGCAAGTGACGATGGTATTACAGCTCATGCCAGCAATTTGTATGACCTTGAATATACCGGACTTAAATATGGAGATTACAAACTTCATATTCAGGTGCTTGATAATGATGGCAGCACAATCCTTCAGGAATCAACCTGTAAAATAGTAAAACAGCCAAAGCTCCTTGAAATGCTTGCGATTAGAATTCTTCTTATGGCACTTGTTGCTTTGGGAACAGGATTCTTTGTATGGCGAGTTATGATAGGAACAGTCATAAGACGTCAGTATCATGAGATTCAGGAGGCAAAAGAGGAAGCTGAGCGTGCGAACAGTGCAAAGTCCAGATTCCTTGCAAACATGTCTCATGAGATAAGAACACCTATAAACACCATCGTTGGTATGGATGAGATGATTCTTCGAGAGGATGCTTCCGGAGTTCCGAAGGCATACTTTCTTTCGGTTATTAATTATGCTCTTGATATTAAGAATGCTTCGGACTCACTCCTTGGACTTATTAATGACCTCCTTGATATGTCCAAAATCGAATCCGGAAAAATGCACGTTGTTGAGCAGGAATATGATGTCCAGGATAACTTAAGGGCAATCGTTTCCATGATAAGAGTCAGAAGTGCAGAAAAAGATCTTGCCTTTGAACTTGATATTGATGAGGACATTCCCAAGAGACTTTATGGTGATGTTGGAAAGATAAAGCAGGTACTTCTAAACCTTCTCACAAATGCTGTTAAGTACACGGAAGAAGGCGGCTTTACTCTCAAAATAAAGATGGAAAGCAAGACAGATGAAAAGTGCAGTCTTCGCTATTCAGTTAAGGACTCCGGAATCGGTGTAAAAGAAGAGGATATGGAAAAGCTCTTCACCGCATATGAGAGACTTGATGAGGAGAAAAACAGCAGCATTCAGGGAACTGGACTTGGACTTAACATTTCCTATCGTTTCGCAGATCTGATGGGCGGAAAGCTTTGGTGCGAAAGTGTATATGGAGAGGGCTCAGAATTTATACTGACTCTCGATCAGAAGATAATTGACAAGACTCCTATGGGAGAATTTGTTGAGCATGATGATGAATCAGCAAGAGGACCTTACATTCCTCAGTTCGTTGCTCCCGACGCAGAGGTTCTTGTTGTTGATGATAACCCCATGAATCTGAGCGTAATAAAGAGCTTGCTTAAAGCTACAAAGATGTTTGTTACCACTGCTTCAAGCGGAGAAGAATGTCTTGAAAAGCTTAAATACGGCTCCTTCAATATCGTTCTTCTCGACCATATGATGCCGGGAATGGACGGTGTTGAGACCATGGCAAAGATCAGAGAGACACATCCTGACCTACCTGTCTATGCCCTTACAGCCAACTCCACAGCTGGTGAAGAATTCTATAAGTCAAAGGGCTTTAACGGCTATCTTGCAAAGCCAATTGACAGCTTAACACTTGAAAAGACAGTGATGAAGCATCTGCCTGAAGAGATCATGATGAAGCCTGAGGCCAATGATGTCATCATAGAAGAGCTTGAAGAAATACCCGAAGAGCTCAACTGGTTGTATAATGTAGATGGGCTTGTTGTTGAGGATGGTATAAAGGCATCCGGTGGTGTTTCAGCATACATTTTCTCATTACATCTTTTCTTTGAAACTATCGATGATACATCAGGTGTAATAGAAAATGCGTATATTGAAGAAAACATCAAGCTTTATACAATAAAGGTACATGCACTTAAGACTTCAGCAAGAATTATCGGAGCATCTGAACTGTCAGCGCTCTGTGAAAGCCTTGAGGATGCAGGAAACCGCGCAGATCACGAGTTTATCCAGGCGAATACAGAAAAACTTCTTAAGATGTACAGGGAGTACAAGGATAAGCTTGAACGCCTTAGTCATTCAAAGGAGGGCATCGGAGAGGAAAAGACTCCGATTGATGAGGCGGAGCTTAAGGATGCTTACGAGGCACTTAAGGAAGTTATCTCAATGATGGATTATGATGCAGTTGAGATGATCGTTGGCCAGCTAAAGGGCTACAAGCTTCCTGAAGAGGATCAGGAGAAGGTTAATAAGCTTGAAAAGATGTTAAAGGCATTTGATTGGGATGGATTAGAGGAAATAATGGCATAACAATTTGCTGGGAAAAGGAGAAGTATTGTGAGTAAAAAAGCGATTATTTTAGGGGAAAAAGAATCGTTTCTTGTAAGGGTTCTTGTAGGAAAAGTGGCAGCACAGGAGATTGAGTGCAAATATGTGCCATTCGATGTTGATGATATCAATGCCAACTGGGAAGGCTCCGATGTGATCGTCCTTTATATGGATGACGGATGCCGCCCGGATAAAGATGTACTGCACTTTTTAGTAGATAAGGTTGAAGAGACAAATCTCCAGATGATAGTCATTGGTGAAAAGATAGATGTTGGCTTTATCTGTGACAACGTGCCTGTCGGCGTTATTTATAAGTCTATGGTGCGTCCTATTAACAATGATGAATTTGTGGAAACTGTTCAGGAAATCTTCAAGAAAACAGAAGAGGGTGAATTTAAAAAGAGCATCCTCATTGTTGATGATGATCCGAGTTATTTAGGCCTTGTCAGAGAATGGCTCAGGGAAAAGTATAAGGTTTCCATGGCAAGCTCCGGACTTCAGGCTATAAAGTGGCTTGGAAAAAACAAAGCAGATCTTATCCTTCTCGACCATGAGATGCCTGTGACCAGCGGTCCTCAGGTTCTCGAGATGCTCAGAAGCGAGGAGGATACTAAGAATATTCCTGTTATGTTTTTGACCGGAAAAAGTGACAAGGAGAGTGTAATGTCCGTTGTCGCTTTAAAACCAGAAGGATATTTCCTTAAGACCATCAGCAAGGGTGAACTTATAGATAAACTTGATGAGTTCTTCATGGTGCAAAAGTAAGGCATAGCCTTTAAGAGGGGAATTAGCTGATAATGATTGAGTTCTTGAGTGCACACCAACTTAATATAATGCTTGCGCTTAGTAGTGTCTGTGCGACTATAGCTCTTTTTGTCCTCATAGCAAATGCGCTTCCCAAGAGAAGGAGGATGGCGCTTCTGTTCCATGAACTCGCATCAATGTTCCTACTGTATTTTGACAGACTGGCATACATGTATTCCGGTGATCAGACACAAACTGGATTTGTAATGGTGAGAGTTACCAATTTCTTTGTATTTGCCCTTACAAATGTAGTTGTCCTGACTTTTAACCAATATATTACTGATATTCTTATGACAGATGGAAAGCTGACTAAGATTCCAAGGCGAATCAAGGTAGTAAATGCCCTTACTGTCATGGGCGTGTTTATGGTAGTGGTTTCACAGTTTACAGGAATCTACTATTATTTTGATGAGTTAAACACATATCACAGAGGACCATTATTTATTCTCTGCTATGTTCTCCCTGTAGTTGCTCCTCTTATTCAGCTGACAGTAATTGTTCAATATAAGAAGCTGATTAACCGTGGCATTTATATTTCACTGGTTTTGTTCATTGTCGTACCGATATTTGCATCCATAATCCAGATTTTTGCTTATGGACTGTCTCTTACAAACATTGCGATTGTAGGACTTGCTGTAGTTATCTATATCTTTGCCCTGTTTGATATCAATGAAAGGATACAAAAGGCAAGTCAGAATGAGATTGAATATCTCAAAAAAGAAAGAAAAAATATGCAGCGCCTTTTTGATCAGACTGCTTCTGCCTTTGTTGGGGCTGTCGATGCCAGAGATGAATTCACAAAGGGACACTCTCAGAGAGTGGCAAAGTATGCAAGAGAAATTGCAAGAGCCTGTGGCAAAAGCGAAAAGGAATGTGACGAAGTCTACTACGCGGCGCTTCTTCATGATGTAGGTAAGCTTGGAATTCCTGATGCACTTTTGCAAAAGACAGAGGACCTCACCAAAGAAGAAAAAGAAATCGTAAAGAGAAAGACAATTATTGGTGATGAGATACTGTCAAATATCACAGATTATCCCTATCTTAGATTTGGCGCTCACTATGTACATGAAAAATTTGATGGATCAGGTTACCCGGAACACCTTAAGGGCTATGACATCCCGGAGATAGCCAGAATTGTAGCTGTTGCTGACAGATATGATTTTTTGACCTCCAGTAAGGCTGACCGCGATCCCTTCCCTCAGTTCGTTGTAAGAGAAGAGTTTATTAAGGAATCAGGAGCCAGGTTCGATCCACGTTTTGCCAGCATTATGGTTGCTCTCATGGACAAGGATAGCGACTATGAAATGCAGGAATATGGACTTAATTCAAACTCTGAGCCTGAAACTGAGTTTAGTGTAGATGAATACAGAAGCCATATTTCTAAGGGCATCCTGGTTGAGCCTGTAGAAACAGAAATAAGCTTTGAAGCAGTCAGAAATACAGATGATAGTAATGCTTTTTCAAATCCTTCAATCATTGTATTTGACTCTTATGACGGACGTGTTCATGAGGATGAAAAGACGATACAGGCTTTCGGTTACACTGAATTTGGTGAGATATGGTTTGATGGACGTTTTATTTCCACCAGAGCCAGAAACATGGAAATCAATGTGATCGAGGAAGAGACGGATCCTGATTATGATGAGGCAAAGGAACTTCCAGAGAATAAATATTATGTTTATGCTGGAAGATATGAGGATCATGTAAAGGTCCGTCTTGTAAGCAGGCTAAAGACCTTTGAAGTAGTAATAGCTCTTATGGATAACTCTGTTTATGCATATGTTGGGTTAACTGGAGAGCATTGTGATATCAGTAATATTGAGATTACAAAAACAGAAAAAGAAATTGAGGAGATTCCTCGCATAGCTCAAAGACTTGTTTACACGAACAGGCTTGAAGGGGATATACCTAATGTCCAGATTGACAGGACTCGTTCTGCAGCGACAAAGGGTGTGCCTGTTCAGGATGAAATGAGGCTGATTTTCCATAGTATGAGCTTACCTTCATCAACACTTGTATGGCAGTGCCCGTATGTAGTTTTGTATAACTCGGATGACGGAGAGGTTTACGGAGAAAACTATCACGAGTATTCTGTGGTAAAGCTAAATGGTGAAAATGATGCTATAACAGATTATGCCTTAAATGAGATTGAGGTTGAGAAGACGGAAACCTTTGGCAGTTGGGAGGCATGGAAGACACTTAATAAGAAGGGAATAGAGTGTGAGGTTAAATTCACGATAGAAAAGGGCGTTATTATTACAGAGGCTGAGACAGGAGGTATCATTTTAAAGAACACAACAAGGCTTAAGGAAGACAAAGAAGTTTATGTGGCGCTTACAGGCGATCAGTGTGCATTGACAGATATCCGTATTAAAACATAAAATAGTGTAACTAGTTATTTTTCAAAACGGAGGAGATTACAATGCAGTACAAACCAAGCGGAATTTGCGCTACAGCTATAGACTTTGATATCAGAGATGGTCGTGTTTATGATGTGGTGTTCACAAATGGATGCGATGGCAACCACAAAGGAATTTCAGCTCTGATCGAAGGAATGCAGGTAGAGGATGCTATTGAAAGACTTTCAGGTATTACCTGTGGACCTCGCAGGACATCATGCCCTGATCAGCTTGCACAGGCTCTTAAAGAAAGATTAGCATAAGAAATCAAAGGGAATAGTACATGTCATAAACGATGGCAGGTACTATTTCTTTATATCGGGATACTGATTTGAAATATGGGGAATTGTTATGGAAGGCTCAAAACGATATCTGCAGATTTATGAGCAGGTCAAGAATGACATAATAGAAGGCCGTTTTCCGGTGGGGACTAAGCTCCCCTCAAAGAGGGTAATGGCAGAGGCTATGGGTGTTAGCGTCATTACAATTGAGCACGCCTATGAGCTTTTGACAGAAGAGGGCTACATTTATCCCAAGGAAAAAAGTGGATATTTTGTTTCCTTCGATGATAAGGAGATTTATACAGGTACTTCTGTGAGACAATCCTTCACACCAAATAGAAAGGCTGATTCAAAAGTACAGGATTCCTTACCTGGAAAAGCTGGTGAGCCTAAATTTTCATTTTCAATCTATGCCAAAACTGTAAGACGTGTTCTTAGTGAGTATGATGATTACATCATGCAGAAGTCTCCTAAGAACGGGATGTTCGAGCTTAGAAACGCTATTGCAAATTATCTGGTAAGGTCAAGAAGACTTGATGTTTCACCAGATCAGATAATCATCGGCGCAGGCGCTGAGTATCTCTATGGACTTATTGTTCAGACCTTTGGAAGAGATATTATTTATGGTGTCGAGAGCCCTTCCTACCAGAAAATTGCCAAGGTATATGAGGCAGGTGGAGCGACACTTAAGCTTTTGCCCCTTGGGAGTGATGGTATTGAAAGTGAGGTATTGTGGGAGAGCGGTGTTAAACTTCTTCATATCACACCCTACCGAAGCTTCCCCAGTGGAGTAACTGCTTCTGCATCCAAGAAGAGAGAATATCTTAAGTGGAGTAGTAAAAATGAAGGCTACATAGTTGAGGATGACTTTGAATCAGAATTTACACCAAGTAGAAAGCCTGAGGAGACCATCTTTTCTCTTGATAAGGAGGACAGGGTAATATACGTTAATACCTTTACCAGAACCATCGGAAGCTACGCAAGATGCGCCTATATGGTACTTCCTTTACCTTTGGTTGATCTGTTTACCGAGAAGATTGGTTTTTATGAGTGCCCTGTTCCAACCGCTGATCAGCTTGTAATAGCAAGCCTGATTGATAGCGGAGATTTTGAAAGACACATAAATAAGGTCAGACGATTTAATAGAAATATATCGGGTACATGAGGTGAATAATTGTTTTACTTTGATAATTCATGTTTGCACGAGGGTTTTGATTCTGTTTTGGTTTTTTATGCCTCATGGAACCATGGTTCGTTTTCCTCACTTGTGTGAATGAATATCATTTGGTACAATTGTGCACTGGAGTTTATAAAAAACTCTGGTGCACGATTTGTTTTTTATGAAAGTAGGTAATAAGTAATGCTTAAGAAATATTTATTTGTATTTTTTTGGAGTATGGTTCCGCTAGTTGAACTAAGAGGCGCTATTCCGATAGCACATGACATAAATAAGAACTTTCCGGAGTTTAATTTGCTTATAGCATATATAGTAATAGCCATTGGTAATATGCTCCCTATGCCTTTTATCTTTTTCTTTGCTAGAAAGATTCTGGAATGGGGAAAGGATAAGCCGGTAATTGGAGGATTCTTCAGATTTTGCTTTGAGAAAGGTGAGAAGGGTGGAAAGAAGCTTCAGGAGAAGGCAGGCAGAGGATTATATATTGCTCTACTTCTATTCGTAGGAATTCCTGTTCCTGGAACAGGTGCTTGGACTGGAACGCTTGCTGCTAGTATCCTTGATATGGATTTCAAGAAGAGTGTACTTGCTGTTATTGGTGGAATTGCTTTAGCAGGAACAATAATGGGTATCGGTAGTGCAGTAGTATTTGGCGTTGTCGGATTACTGGGTTAATACAAAATAATCAAATGATGTCCCACATCCACTTTATATAGGTTGGATGTGGGATTTTTTATTTAATAGGAAATTGCGCCTTGATGGCGCAACCTTGAATTGAAGGCCCGGGCAAGACCGGGCCATGCAAA
>SVFV01000043.1 GCA_015056655.1 Butyrivibrio sp. | reverse complement strand
CAATACACAACATTCAAATTTGCGCAAAAAATAAAGCCATCACTGGCTTCTGAGGATTTTGGGTGTCAAACTTCCGATTTCCATCTCCTCAGCAATACTTCCCTTTTCTACTTTTTTAATTAAATGTCCTTTATTCATATATTACTTCCTTCACCAACCGATTATACATGAATTTTCTTGACGTGTCAGTATTCATAACATAAGATAAAAGCTGTATTAAACAAATCTATATATTATAGGAGAAAAAATGCCTGATTTTCACAAATTAGATTCATCGATTCCTGTGGCTCCTATATCCTTTATAGTAATGGATTCAGCAAAGGAATTAGGTGAACTTGTAAACAACCACCTTGTTAACTTTAGACATGGATTACACTCTCTTCCAGATGATCCGGCTTTTCAGGGTTATGTAAGAGATGATTACAGAATCAAATTTTCAACACCCAGATTTGGAAGTGGAGAAAGCAAAGCTACTATAGGCGAATCCATTCGTGGTAAGGATGTTTTCATCTTAACCGATGTGATGAACCATTCACTTTCTTATAAGATGTTCGGATACGACAATTACTACTCTCCTGATGATCATTATCAGGATTTAAAAAGAGTAATTGCTGCTATTAACGGTAAAGCCAGAAGAATTAACATCATCATGCCTTTCCTTTATGAAGGAAGACAGCACCACAAAAACAACAGAGAATCTCTTGATGCAGCTGTAATGCTGAGAGAACTTTACGATATGGGTATCAGTAATTTCGTAACCTTTGATGCTCATGACCCGAGAATCTCAAACTCTGCTCCTCTTGCAGGCTTTGACAACTTCATGGCATCACCTCAGTTCATGAAGGCTTTGATTTCAAATATAAGTGATCTTACAGTTGATAAGGATCATCTTACTGTAATAAGTCCAGATGAGGGTGCACTTGACAGAGCTGTTTATTTTGCAAACGTTCTTGGAGTAGACACAGGTATGTTCTACAAGCGCCGAGATTATTCCAAGGTTGTAAATGGCTCAAATCCTATCGTTGCTCACGAATACCTTGGCTCAGAAATTGAGGGCAAGGACGTTATCATTATTGATGATATGATTTCTTCTGGAAGCAGTATGATTGATACAGCAAGGCAGCTTAAGATGAAGGGTGCAAAGCGCGTATTCATCTGCACAACCTTTGGTCTTTTCACCAACGGTATGGAGAAATTCGACAAAGGCTACGAGGAAGGTGATTTTGATGCAGTTATTACTACTAATCTCATCTATCAGAATCCCGAATATACAAATCGCCCTTATTACATCGTTGCTGATATGAGTAAGTTCCTTGCAACCATCATCGATTTCATGAACCATGATGATTCACTTACAAATGTAATCACTCCTACCGAGAAGCTTCACAGCATTCTGGAGAAGTACAACAACGGAACAAGAAAAACTGAAGAGTTATTTGACTAAAGCAAAGCCCTCATCCATACGGATGAGGGTCTTTTTAATTCACACTACTTTCTGTAGAAGAATTTCCATTCTTATATAAAACTGTATCAAAGGTAACTGTTGATTTAAAGAGGTCACCATCAAGAACTATATTAAATACGCCTCCCATAGATTCTGTAAGGCTTCTGGCAATTGAAAGTCCAAGTCCACTACCCTCTGTGCTTCTGGAAATATCTCCTCTGATAAATCTCTCTGTGAGCTCTTCTGCCTTTATGTTCAGCTCATTTCTGGAAATATTCTTTATAGAGAAAACAGCACGATTATCAAGCTCATGGTCCTCATTTACTTCGAGGTCCATATAGACTCTTGTCCCAGGCATCGCATATTTACATACATTGTTCATCAGGTTCTCTATGACTCTGTAGAGCTGTCTTGGATCAGCATTTATAACAACATCATATTTCTCGCATTTGAGAATCGGCATGAGGTCGCTGTCTTCGAACTTCTCGTAGAACTCGCCCAGTATCTGATTAACAATCTCTGCATAATTTATCTCCTGCATATGAAGAGTTATATTACCAGAGGAAATCTTTGAAGCCTCCACAAGATCTTCCGTTAGCTGACGAAGTCTCTGTGACTTATTCTCCAATATTTTTATGTAATCTCTTATCTTGGGATCATCAATATTCTCCCTCTTTAAGAGTTCAACATAGTTAATTATTGATGTCAGAGGCGTTTTGATATCGTGAGAAACATTTGTGATAAGGTCAGCCTTAAGCTTCTCATCTCTCATACTTCGATTTACGGCATCCTCAACTGAATTAGCAATTGAGTTAAGCTCTTTTCCCAGATAAACATTTCCACCATGAAGCTTTTTGATATCAACCTTAACATCGATATCACCATTACCAATCTTTCTTAGCGCTTCAAAAAGAATAAGCTTATCATTATTCAGATTAAACAGATAAATTCCAATTACAACATCAAGAACAGTAACGGCAACAATGCCCGCAATGTCATATTTGACCACAATATATATGTTTAAAAATGTTGAAAGAATATATGGAACTACACTTCTGACAAAAATATTCTGTCTGACTGTCATCTTGTTTGAAAGCTTTTTTACTCCCTCATGAAAAGCATGAAGAAGTGAGCTTTCATAGATCATATGGGACTTGAATCTTCTAACAAGACTGTAAAATCCATATGAAAAAGCATTATCACCCACAAACACAAATGCAGCCAGAGCAAGACATGAATTTAGCTCACTGGAGGAAATGCTTGCATAATGCGAATATACATAATTAAAGCCGCAATACATTGCAACCATGATAGCTGCAGAAACTGCAATAACTATCTCGATCGGAATAATATCTATTTTTTCTACGCCGCCAACCGTTCCATCTGCATATTCGATTTTGCCTTCAAAGTAGACAACATGAATGATGTTCGCTATATATGCCAAAGCAAAGATAACAATAATAGCATAAAGCTGTCTGTAATATGGCATATATCTGTTAAAGGATTCTGCGCCAATAGCAAAGTCATCAACTGTAGTCAGATTATCAAGGTCAATTCCAACATAGAATTTCATCTGATCTGGGAAGGCATAATCATAAGTATCAAGGAGCTTTCTAAGCGCTGCCTCATCAAGCTTTGTATTAGACTCAAAAGCAAGATCATAAGGACAGAAATAAACGTATCTTCCAAGCTTCTTAAAGGTATCATCTACATTTATGCCATTGGTTCCATTCTGAAGTGCAGGTATATTAGTATAGACCTCTGTTCTGGCATTTATTGTTCTTGTTATATAGTACTTGAGATTGGAATTTCTGGAGTTGAACTTCTCTTTCAAAACAAGATATTCATCATAGTTCATAGCCATAGTAGAGGCTGCCTCAGTAATATTGGCACACAAGCCATTGTAGCCGTCCCAGGTTGAAACAATATCCTGAATATCCTCTGAATAGACAGTCTGGTATCTTGGAATAAGAACAGTATGCGTTCCAGCACCATCTCCGACACCTGATACCTTAATATTTGTTCTGACTATATTATTATCGAGCTGGGAATTAAGGAAACTGTTCATGCCATTTTCGGCATTATTTTTCATAAGATGTGTATAGACAGTTGTATCTGAAAGAAACCTTGCACTGTCATTACCATTGAAGGATCTCTCGTCATACTCGAAACCATTCTGAGACCATTTGATAAGATCAGCAACCTTATAAACGCCTGTTATATAATCAGACTGAATGATAGAGTTACGGTTTACAAAAGCAGTTACATCGATAGTCTTCTCGGAATCATAAACTCCATCAGTTTCAAGTAATGTACTTATTCCAACTAAATCAGATATTTCTTTCAGATTTGTTTTGAAAATTTCATTGAAAAGCAGAGAATCTTCATACTCCGAGTCTGAATCCTCGTTTCTAAGTCTGTATTCAGTCCCATTTGAATTCTGAATTGTAGAACCATTTAGAACATAAAAAAGCACAGCAAAAATAACAGCAATATATATATGCTGTGTAATTCTAAGAAAATTTCTACTTCTTGAGGACAAAGTTTCCTTCTTGAATATTTTGTTTAGCATGATCAGTCCTCAGTATCTATTTTGTATCCTACTCCCCAAACAACCTTCAGGTATTTAGGATTTTTAGGATCTATCTCAATCTTCTCTCTGATATGTCTAACGTGTACAGCAACAGTGTTATCAACTGCTACAGCATTCTCATTCCAGATATTTTCATAAATCTGGCTGATAGAGAATACTTTTCCTTTATTCTTCAAAAGGAACATAAGTATATTGTATTCAATCTTGGTAAGCTTAACCTCTTCACCATCGACCGTTACTGTTCTGGACATATCATTTAGTATCAGTCCACCTGCCTGATAGATTCCATCTGAAGCATCATCGGAATCTACATTTCCAAGCTGTGTATATCTTCTAAGGTTTGACTTAACTCTCGCTACAAGTTCAAGTGGATTAAAGGGCTTTGTTACATAATCATCAGCACCGATATTAAGACCTAAGATCTTGTCCGCATCCTCGGATTTTGCTGAAAGAATAATGATCGGAATAGAACTGTGCTCACGAATTTTCATGGTGCACTGAATTCCATCCATAACAGGCATCATGATATCAATTACTGCTACCTGAATATCTTCCTTATCAATGATTGAAAGAGCTTCTTCCCCATTATAAGCCTTGAATACATTTAGCCCTTCCTGCTTTAAATAAATATCAATAGCATCAACTATCTCTTTATCGTCATCACAAACAAGTACGTTTTTCATCCAATCTCTCCAAAATCAATAAAAAGTATTTCTCTTTGGTACATATAAAAAGGCATTCTTATGCCAGCGGATATGCAGAGCTTCGTCGTCATCCAAATCCAAGGCAACAACATCAAATCTCTGACATGTATCATCGCTTATCCCAAATCTTTTCCTGTAAAAATCAGAAACTCTACTAATTACATTTTGTTTCTTATAGTCAACGGCTGCTTCTGCCGTCCCGAACCTGTTCCCTTTTCTGAACTTAACTTCTGTAAAAACAAGGTATTTACCATCTCTGGCTATTATATCAATCTCCCCTTGTCTGCACCTGAAGTTCTTTTGGATTATCTTTAATCCATTTTCCCTCAAATAATCGCAGGCCAAAGTTTCATAATAATCGCCTGCTTCTCTTTTATTCATAAGATTATATCACATCCCAAACAAAAAATTGCCAAGCCATGGAAACCAAAATCATGAATAAGTATCTATTGGTTTCCTTTTGCCTGCTTAGCCTGTATCTTATCCATAGCATCGACGAATACCAGTATCTCAGCTACAACTTCATAAAGCTCAGGAGGTATCATCTCACCAATCTCAAGTTTTGACAAGGTGTCCGCCAGTTTACTGTCTTCATGAATCGGAATATCCTTTTCCTGCGCAGCCTCAATAATGCGCTCTGCGACCTGGCCTTTACCACTGGCAATAACGCGGGGAGCGCCGTCTTCATTTGGATCATATGCAAGCGCTATGGCCTGTTTTGGTTTTCCATCTTTGTTTTTTCCATTTTCTGCCATAGTAATTACCTACGCTCTCGCATCAAATGACTGCATCGAGATAATCGGCATTTTCTTAACATCAAGCATTTCACTTACAGCCATATCATCGCTATCATTATCAAGGTCAGTATGTAGCATCATCTTAGCTTCCATATTGTAGCCTCTTTTATTAAGCCTCTCATTCAAAATATCTATATGCTCGGCTATGAGGTCAATTATCTGTTCATCAGCAACATAGAAATTGGTTTTTACATTGTTATCTCTCATCTTAACATAGACATCCAAAGGTCCAAGGTTATCCATGTCAAGGTGAAGTATTGCGCTCACTGTCTCTCCTGGCTCAAACTTCCTTTTGCCATTCGAGTAGACATAAAGATCCCCATGTGCATCCTGGTCTGCCATTTTAAGTGGCAGCTGAATATAGTTAAACATGTTATTTAGCTGATTCATGAAGTCTATATTATTTTGGAGATTTGTAGCGCTCTGAGCGACCTTTGAATCAGCACCAAGAGAGTTTGTCAAAGTCTCCGTAAGTTGCTTTGCCTGAGCATTTAAACGACTGTATAAGCTATCAACATTTTCCTTACTACTAACATCTCTTGGCTCAAGCATCCACTGATCCTTCATGGATTCCTTCATAAGTTTGTTGTAACCATCGCTACTAAATAGCTTACCAAAAGCTTTCTCTGCCTGCTCAGATACATGGCCGTTCTTTTCATAGGCATTAGATAATTCCCTAAGCAGCGCTTCCTTATCTATCTGAACATTATCAGCATCCTTAGGTAACGAAAGGAGCTTTGTCATTTCAGGGCCTGATAAGCCAGTATCTGTCTTTATATCTTTGAGAAGATTTATAAAATCATTACTAAGAACTGTCGCCCTTGGATTTTGATTCTGAGCGGCGTTTGTCACTGCTTCGCCATTGGCATTTGCCCCAGCTTCTATATTTGCCTGAATATCTATAGGTTTTCCATTTGCATCGACAGCATTTTTGTCAGCAGCATTCCCATTTACATCAACAGGATTTCCGTTTGCATCCAAAGTCTTTACTGCACCTTCTTCGGGATTAGCAGCTGCCTTTCCTTCACTTGGCACAGCTTCTTCCAAAACCGCTTCTAACCCATTATTTTGAGATGCAGCTGAAGCTGTTTCCAGGTTTTGAGAAATAGTACCCGCATTAGCCAGGTCAGCTTTCTCACCCATCTGCTGAGCGCCTTCTGATAGCATTTTAAGAATATCTCCATACATATCATTGGCAGCTTTAATATCTCCCTGTCCTGACAGCTCATTATAAGCTTCAGGAAGATCATCCATGATAGATTCCATGGTTTCTACAACCTGATGCTGATAGTTTTTGTAGCTCTCAAACTGGGTAATATTCTGATCGTTAATTGGAATGTTCAAAGCCTTCATCTGAACAAGCGTAGATGGCTCTGTGTTCTGATTTGCAGAAATAATCTGATGCATGTCATTAAGAGAATCCTTATCAATTGACATGCCATTCTCCATCATGGATTTAACCATGTTAACATTATCAGCTGTAGCCTCCAGCCCAGCAGCATTAAGTGCCTTTAGGGCTGTCGGATCTATAGATGTATTCTCGTATAACGGAGTAAGTGTAATCTGATTCTGTGAAAAACCTCTGACCTCAAAGGAAAGCATCTGTCCTTCCTTTAAAGGCATCTGTTCATTGAGCTTTGCTGAAATAACAACATCATCAGAAAGCTTTATCTGAACGTTTTTAACTCCGTTTTCATCAGACATTCCAATAATCTTACCGGTGAAGCGCTCGCCATTTTCGAGATTAAGCGTAGTTGTGCCTTGCTTATCAACATTCTGGCTTACTATTCTGCCGTCTACCTGAACAGTCGGACGACTACTTGTAAGATTTTGAATGATACTCATAGTGGCTCTCTCTCATCAAATGCGTCAAACAAAGTTCTTAATAAAGCTCTGTCGATGAATAGGGCAAGGGCCTAATCTCTTCAATGCATCAATGTGGTCCTGGCTTCCATAGCCTTTATTTGATGCAAAGCCATATCCAGGATACTTCTCATCATATTCTGCCATGAGATGATCCCTTGTGACCTTTGCAATAATACTTGCGGCTGCTATAGACACACTCTTTGCATCTCCCTTGATGATAGATTCCTGCGGATATCTCTCAAGCTGAGGTATGTGCACTGCATCTATAAGTAAAAGCTCAGGATTTACTGAAAGATTTGCTACAGCCTTATCCATTGCTTCAAAAGTTGCCTGCAAAATATTTATTTCATCGATTCTCTCGCATGTACTATATCCTATTCCAACGGCAATAGCCTTCTCCATTATCTCAGAATATAGTTCTTCTCTTCTTTTTTCGGATAATTTCTTTGAATCATTAATATACAGAATCTGAGCATCCTTAGGTAAAATGACTGCAGCAGCATAAACAGGACCAGCCAGTGGTCCACGTCCGACCTCGTCAATACCGCATATATACTCAAGATCAGGATGAGAGTCTTCATATTTACGCATAATGCGAAGTCTTTCAAGCTCGCTCTCATAAGCTGAAAGCTTTTTTTCTGCCTGCTGAACAAGCTTAACTACTCCAGATCTGTCATCCGAAGCGTATTTTTCACAAAAAGCCTTGTATAATTCTGGCTCTGTAATAGCTGAAAGCTCAGCCTTTATATCCCCAATTTTTGAAACCATAAATTCCCCAACTTACTTATCAATTTTTCCGAAGGAATCAAACGGAAATACTCTGAATGTAGTTTTTCCAATGATATCCTCTCTTTTAATATTTCCTACAGCCGCCTCTCTTGAATCAAAGCTGTAGTTTCTGTTATCTCCAAGGACAAAATACTCGTCCTCCCCAAGAACAACAGGCTCGATTGCGCGTCCGGGATCCTGAATTACTTCAGCACCATAGTTCTCTTCAAGGAGCTCTCCATTGATATAGATATTGCCCTGAAGATCTATCTGGACAGTCTCACCGGGAAGGCCAATTACTCTCTTAATAAAGCAGCTGTCTGGATCACCTGCAAAGGGGAAAATAACAATATCAAAACGCTTGGGATCACTGAATCTGTATGTTATCTTATCAGCGATAAGCGCATCCCCATCATGAAGAGTGTACATCATGGACTCTCCATCAACATCAGTCCTCTGAGCTACAAATTTCATAAATAATAGTGTAATTGCAATGATTATTGCTACTGTAAGTATTGTACTTCCTGCTTCCCTTAAAAACTTTTTATAATTCTCCATTATGGTCTCTCCAGAGATATCTTTCCAAGTCTGCCGTTTCTAAAATCATCCAGGAGCTGTGCACAGGCTCTGTCGATATCCGGTTTTCCTCCTTGTTTTATTAGTTTACGATTATTAGCTATAGCAGTAAGAATTGATGATTCAGGTGTTTCATACTGATCCTCTTCATACAAAAGTTTCTGCTCTTCCGTAACCTGATATTTCTCTGTGATAGTGTCAGGATACCATTTTTCAAGAATTCTTATGAGATTAACTGCAAGTTCGCCCTTATCGAGGTTCTCGTCATTCATAGATCCAATAAGTGCAAGATGAAGTCCAACTGTCTCATCTTCAAACTTAGGCCACAAAACACCAGGAGTATCAAGAAGCTGAAGATTTTTACCAAGCATTATCCACTGCTTACCTTTGGTAACGCCAGGCTTATTTCCTGTTTTAGCAGCTGCCTTACCTGAAATTCTGTTGATAAAAGTACTTTTCCCAACATTAGGAATTCCAGCTACCATTGCTCTGATAGGGCGATTTACTATGCCCTTCTTCTTGTCTCTCTCTATTTTCTCACGACAGCTCTCAGTTACCTGATCAAGTACCTGCCTTACTTTTCCATTTTCCTTGGAGTTCATCTCCATAACTCTGATGCCCTGAGACTCAAAATACTTAACCCATTCCTTATTGACCTCTGGATCAGATAAATCCGCTTTATTCAAAATCACAAGTCTTGATTTGTTTTTACCAAGCTTATCTATATCGGGGTTTCTGCCAGACATCGGGATTCTCGCGTCTGTCAATTCAATAATGACATCAACAAGAGAGATGTTTTCCTGCATCATTCTCATTGCCTTAGTCATATGCCCCGGATACCACTGATAATTATTCATTTAATTTTCCTTTATTTTACAAAACCATTATTTCCATTAGAAGAGCCATAAGAAAACCAGGCCTTCCCAGCTATTGTTGAAAGCTTCACAACACCGATATTGGCGCTTCTGCTATCTTCACTACTGTTTCTGTTATCGCCAAGCACGAAGAATTCGCCATTGCCAAGTGTAATTTCATTTTCAGCAATTCCTGCCTCTTCCATTTTATCATAATCATGAGCATCATCGGACACAGCTTCGTCATTTACATATAAAATTCCATCTTTTATCTGTACCGTTTCACCAGAAACCGCAACCACTCTCTTGATGTAGTAATGAGATTTCTCATTGCCATTCGGAAGAAATACTATCACATCGCCCTTAGAAGGAGAAAAAAGCTTATATACGATCCTGTCCACCAGAACACTTTGCCCATTAGACAATGAGCTTTCCATGGAATCACCAATTGTTCTAACCCTTTTGCCAAAAGCAAGGACCAGAACAAAAGCAACAAATAAAGCAAATAACGTATAAAATCCCCAGGAGAATAATTCCTTTACTAATTCAAACGTTACTACCTTCTTTTTTTCACGAAACATGGAATGATACTTCTGACGTCTTCGCATATAGCTCCCCTTGCTAAATAGAAATATAGGAATGAATTCCTATGATACAAAAAAGGGCAATTACATAAGTAACTGCCCTTAAAGATTCGTTCTTAGCGAACAACCTTCTCCTTGACCTTAGCCTTTTTACCTGTAAGACCCTTGAGGTAGTTAAGCTTAGCTCTTCTAACCTTACCTAATCTTACGATCTCAACCTTCTCAATAAGAGGTGAGTGAAGGGGCCAAGTCTTCTCAACGCCTACACCGTTTGAAATCTTACGAACTGTGAAAGTTGTGCGGTTTGAACCACCCTGAATCTTCTTAACAGTTCCTTCGAAAACCTGTACTCTCTCACGGTTTCCTTCTTTGATCTTGTTGTGAACACGAACTGTATCACCTGTGTGGAACTCAGGAGCCTGCTGGTTCAGCTGTTCCTTCTCGATCTCTGCAATGATTGTATTCATTTGCTTTCTCCTATACTATATAAATGGACGTTCTTAAATACATAACTCGGTATCAGAGGACCGTCATTTTCGCAACATACAGAATGATAACACAGAAAAACTGGCTGCGTCAATAGATTTATTGCATTTCCTTGTCTTTTGCAATGAGTTTTCTAATGGCAAGTATAGCTGTTCTGATCGCTGCATCTGTGTCATGTACCTGAGGATTATCAAGTCCTGCTTTTGCTCTCTCCTGATTAGCTACAGTAAGCATAATTGCACCACTTCTGGCTCTAAGCCACTGACCAACAATAAAGAGCGCAGCTGATTCCATCTCAGAACCAAGACATCCACATCTCTTCCATGCTTCCCATTTGTTCTCAAGTTCATAGAAAACAGGCTTTGTTTCAGGCTCATGCTGTCCATAAAAAGCATCCTTACACTGAACAACACCTACATGATGTCTGTAATCAAGCTCCTTTGCAGCCTCCTGAAGAGCCTGTGTAATCTCAAATGTAGCTACAGCAGGATATTCTATAGGCGCATATTCCTTTGAAGTACCTTCTGCGCGAACAGCACCGTTAACTACGATAAGATCTCCGCCCATAACATCAAGCTGCATTCCGCCACAGGTACCAACTCTGATAAAAGTATCAGCACCAATCTTATGAAGCTCTTCAACAGCAATAGAAGCAGAAGCTCCACCAATTCCAGTAGAAACCACGCTTACCTTCTCGCCATCAAGGTAACCTGTATATGTATTATATTCGCGATTATAAGCAACCTGTTTAGGATCATCAAAATAAGCCGCTATCTTCTCACATCTGCCAGGATCTCCGGGAAGAATTACATATCTTCCAACATCGCCCTCCTTAAGATGAATATGGTATTGATAGCCAGCACCTTCAGTATAATCAACCATAAATTTGCACCTCCATATTGGTATTATATCAAATTTAGTCCGGCCTTAGAGCACTATATTTTTGTATTCATCTGACGCTTTCGCTCCATATAAAACGTTTTATGGCCTTAGCAATAAGAATTAGTCAAAAAGTCCGTCCATGATGTGGATAGTCATAACTTTATTCTCAATGTCGATGTTTTTGACACATTCCTTGATTCCGGGAATCATGACCATGTCAGATGCACCTTCAGGAGCACCCTCCATGTTTGTGCGCTTCATCTCGTAAACGTCGTTAGCACCTGTCTGGATTACCTGTTTGAGGATTCCAAGCTCGTTACCGTCTTCATCAACGATTGTCATACCCTCGAGGTCTCCAAGGTAATATTCGCCCTCTTCAAGCTCGATTGCATCCTCTCTTGGAACAATAAGTTCCTTCTGACGGAAGCGCTCAACCTCATTTATATCGTTAAATTCCTTGAACTTAACAATAACGAATTTATTTCCAAACTTTACTCTCTCGATAGTAAGTTCCTTCTTACCATCTCTGCCGGTATCAAGGATTACCTTCTTGAGCTTCTTAAATCTCTGCGGATCCTCAGTTGTTGGGAAAACATTAACCTCTCCCTTAAGTCCATGTGCCTTAACAATAACTCCTACCTGAAAATACTCTGTCAAATCTCTCTCCTCTTACTTTTGAGCTTCGTTTATCTTATCTAAAACCTTGTTTCTCTTTTTTATAGCCTTTGCAGTAAACTGTTCAGGATGCTCCTCAACATATTTATCATAAAGCTCAGGTCTTCTCTCTCTTGTCCTTTCAAGGGACTTCTGAAAACGCCATACATCTACATTCGCATGGTTTCCTGAAAGAAGTACAGGTGGAACCTTTTTATCCATCCAAACCTCTGGTCTTGAATACTGCGGATACTCCAAAAGTCCATCATCAAATGATTCCGTATGAGCTGATTCTTCGTTGTTCAAAACGCCGGGTACAAGTCTTGAAATAGCATCGATCATAACCATTGCAGGGAGCTCGCCACCAGTAAGAACATAGTCACCGATGGAAACATAGTCTGTAACTATCTCCTCAAGTACTCTCTCGTCTATACCTTCATAGTGTCCACATAAGAATATTATATCCTCTTCCTCAGAAAAAGTTCTAACCATTTTTTGATTAAAAACTGAACCCTGAGGAGTCACATAAACAACTCTGGGATTAGCATCCTTATTGCGCTCTTTAATCTTTTCAAGTATAGCCTTATAGCAATCATAAACAGGCGCTGCCTGCATAAGCATTCCTGCGCCTCCGCCATAGGTATAATCATCAACCTTATTATGTTTATTTCCGGCATAATCCCTGATATTAACAGCCTCAATATTTATATAGCCATTATCAAGAGCTCTCGCCAAAATACTGGTACTGAGTCCCTGCATTACCATATCAGGAAAAAGGGTCATTATATAAAAATTCATATATTCTCCAAGATTAGTAAGTTAAAAAATCTGGGCCATAAAGACCCAGATTTTAATATTAGTCAACAATTTCAACGTCAACTTTAAGATTTTCTCTGGTAGATGCTGCCTTGACAACGGAACGGATTGCTTTAGCAATTCTTCCCTGTCTGCCGATTACCTTACCCATATCAGAAGGAGCAACATGAAGCTCCAAAACGATGTTGCGGCCATCCTTTTTCTCGTTAACCACAACTTCATCGGGATTCTCAACCAGAGCTTTTGCAATTACTTCTACCAATTCTCTCATGAATTTTCCCCTAGTTTAATGTGAAGTTCTGCTACTAATTACTTAATACCAGCCTGCTTAAAGATCTTCTTAACAACATCTGTAGGCTGAGCACCGTTTGAAAGCCACTTCTTAGCAAGCTCCTCGTTAACCTTGCATGTGCTGGGATCTGTGTTAGGATCGTATGTACCGATCTCCTCGATGAACTTACCACTTACAGGGAACTTAGAATCTGAAACAACGATACGATAAAAAGGAACCTTCTTCTTACCAATTCTCTTAAGTCTAATTTTTACTGCCATTTTAATAAACCTCCGTAAAATTAAAAAAATAAATTATTGATATCATATACATAAAATCCGGAATTACCGAACCTGCATATCAAAAGAACTTACCAAAGCCGCCCTTACCGAAGCCGCCGAGACCACCAAGGCCTCTCATGCCCTTTCTTCCCATCATAGAAGGCATCTGCTTCATCATCTTCTGCATCTGATCAAACTGCTTAATGAAGCGGTTTACATCTGCAATGTCATTGCCTGATCCCTTAGCGATTCTGTATTTACGCTGAGGATTCATAAGCTTTGGATTTCTGCGCTCTTCGGGAGTCATTGATAAAACAATTGCCTCCATTTTGGCGAGCGCCTTCTCATCGGGAAGCTGATCATCACTAATCTTACCCATTCCAGGGAGCATTCCCATGATTGCTCCAAGACCACCCATGTTACGCATCTGCTTCATGGATTCAAGGTACATCTCAAAATCGATCTTACCTTTCTTCATCTTGGAAGTCATCTCGCGATCCTTTTGTTCATCTCTCTCGCGATTAGCCTCTACAGCTTTATCTATAAGACTGAGCATATCGCCCATTCCAAGTATACGGCTAGCCATTCTGTCAGGATAGAACTGTTCGAGATCTGAAAGCTTCTCTCCCATACCCACGTATAAAATAGGCTTACCGGTTACCTGTCTTGCAGAAAGTGCAGCACCACCTCTGGTGTCACCATCCATCTTGGAAAGTACAATACCGTCAATTCCAATTCTATCATTGAACTGAACTGCTACATCTACCGCAGCCTGACCTGTCATGGCGTCCACAACAAGCAGTGACTGGTGTACTTCTACAGCATTCTTTATATCAATGAGCTCCTGCATCATGTCCTCATCAATCTGAAGACGTCCAGCAGTATCGAGAATAACTACATTTTCGTTATTCGCTTTTGCATGCTCAATTGCTGCTTTTGCAATTTCAATGGGACTTACATCTGTACCCATTGAGAAGAAATCAACTTCCTGTTTCTTTGCGTTGATCTCTAACTGATCAATAGCCGCCGGTCTGTATATGTCGCAGGCTACAAGCAAAGGCTTTTTACCCTTAAGCTTAACCTTGCCAGCAATCTTGGCAGCTGTGGTTGTTTTACCTGTACCCTGAAGACCACACATCATGATAACTGTGATGCTCTTACCAGGCTGGAACTGAATCTCTGTAGTTTCATGTCCCATAAGTTCAGTGAGCTCTTCATTAACGATCTTGATGACCATCTGAGCAGGATTAAGTCCGTTTAAAACTTCCTCGCCAATTGCTCTCTCCTGAACCTTGTTTACAAAGTACTTAACAACCCTGAAGTTAACGTCTGCCTCAAGAAGTGCCATCTTAACTTCCTTCATGGCAATCTTTACATCTTCTTCAGTAAGCTTTCCTTTACCTCTAAGGTTCTTAAATACATTTTGAAGTTTATCTGAAAGGTTCTCAAATGCCATGTATTACGACAACTCCTCTGTGATAGCAAAAACTACGCTGTTAATCTTTTCTTTTAAGGAATCTAAATCTATATCCTTATCATCAGCAGCCTCAGATAATTTCAAAAGCTGTTCTCTGATTCTGTCTGTGCGCTCAATCATATGAAGCTTAGACTCGTAAGTCACAAGAGAATTGGTACATCTTCTAAGAAGATCATGTACTCCCTGTTTACTGATGTCATACTCGTTGGCAATCTCCATAAGGGACAGATCATTATAAACCGCATCCTCGTATATCTTGCGCTGATGGTCGGTTAAGAGCTCGCCATAAAAGTCATATAAAAGCCCTTGCTCTACAATCTTCTCCATAGGATCTCCACACTTAAGCATTAAAAGTAAACATAAAACGAGCATCATCTTTTACGCACGAATCATATACTATAACAATAAATATTCTCTGTCAAGTATTTTTACTTTACGTCAAGTATTTTTCCTTTACAGTATCAAATTCCCTTGAATTCAAAGGCAAAATGAAGCTTTTTCTCGCCCATAATACGGAATTCATCATGAGGCTTTGCTCCCCAGGTATCATCTCCGCCGATACCCATCTGTTTTAATGAGCATCTGACTACTGTCTGATGAACAGGTGGAAGCTCATAGGGATGTCTTGCTTCATCAAGCTGATCGGGTGTATATGGAAGTGCTGAGAATTCCATTGTTCCAGGAAGGCTTGCATACTTATCGTCGCTTACCACTCCATCATCAACGCCTCTGAAAACCAGTCCTCTGCCCTTTATATCTGTGACCTTTGCCCATCTTACGCCAACCTTGTTGCCTGTTTCCTGTGGACTAAGATAAGGCTGAACATTATCTTTAACAAGATTTTTAAATACTGAGAGCTTTCCACCGTGACATCTGTCACAATAGGTCTCCTCAGGTCCATAGCCATACCACTGAACGTGGTCATAGTCAGCATACATATAGAACATAAATCCAAACTCAGGCATATCAGGAGTGTTTTCCTTCTTATCATAATCAAGGAATACTCTCACGCAGCCATCAGCAAATACTCTATAGGTAATTTCGATACTTGTAACAGGAGTTGTTCCAATGTATCTCAAATATGTAACATCAACAGAATCCTCGTGCTCTGTGACTTGAGGATATTTTCCATCAATCTCTACGCCGCCATAGGTGGAAGGGCCATTAGGTGAAAGTCTTGACTGGAAGGAGCTCGCAGTCTTCCACATAGCTGTACGAAGAGGATCCCTGCTTCCATTATCATTATCAACCGCTGCTCTCCAGAAGTTAGGTCTGGGGATAGTTCTGATCATCTCCTTGCCAGAATAAACATAGGATGCAATACCACCCTGAGGCTTTGAAAATACAATCTTAAAGTTCTCTCCAATTACACCAATGTTATCATGGCTCTTTACAAGTCTTAAGCCACTTGTATGTAAATAGCTCTCAGACTTATCAGTTGTAGATACAGCACCTTTTCTAATTACCTTCTGTCCAAAGGCAACCTCGAAACCTGCCTCTGAGTAAGCTGTCTTCTCTCTTCTGCATGCAAAGACTGTAACAACAGATTCGCTATCAGGCTTTATAGCATCAAGTACAAATCCAAGGTCAAAAGCTTCTTCAGTAAAAGGCTTTACAGATACATCCAGTGTATCCTTGAAATAAACCTTCCCCTGTTCCTCAACCTGAACATAGAAATCATAGTTTTTTGCATCTACAAAAAGATTTCTGTTGAAGATAAGAACCTTTAAGCTCTTCGGATCTTCTGCCCATGCAAGGTAATTATCATCAGCCTTATCAGTATCAGTTATAAATGTGAATCTGAAGGGCTGATAGCAGGTCTTAACCTCCTGCATCTTTGCATAGGGCTTTCTTGTACCATCAACGATACCATTACCACTAAAGTTGTAATCGCAGGGTCTAAGGCCCATATCTCCGCCGTATGCCTGATATTCCTCGCCAAAACGGTTCTTTGTTCTAACTGACTGATCAATGTAATCCCAGATAAATCCGCCCTGGAATCTCTCATTTCTCTCTGTCAGGTCGATGTATTTAAACATTCCACCGACTGAGTTGCCCATAGCATGCATATACTCGCACATGATAAAAGGCTTTTCAGGGTGCTCTTTAAGGAACTTCTCAACATTTACTACAGATGTGTACATCTGGCTTTCCATGTCAGAGGTCTCCTGATATCTTCTATCCCAGAAAATTCCCTCGTAATGAACAAGTCTCTCCTTATCCTTTTCTCTGAAAAGATCTGCCATATCCCTGATGACGTCTCCGCCATAGGATTCATTACCTACAGACCAGATAAGGATTGCAGGATGATTCTTGTCTCTCTCATAGGTAGATGTAACTCTGTCGAGCATCATCGCCCTGTATTTATCATTATCTCCAGGAAGAGAATCCTCGATAGAAAGTCCGCCAAACTCAACCTCATTCCATCTGCCATGGGTCTCCATATTATTCTCAGCTATCATGTAGATACCAAGCTCATCACAGAGATGATAGATATAGGGATCATCAGGATAATGACAGGTTCTTATAGCGTTTATGTTGTTTCTCTTCATAGTACAAAGATCAAGATAAACATCCTCATGTCTGGGACTTCTGCCATTATCACAGGAGAACTCATGTCTGTTAACGCCATAGAATACAATTCTCTTGCCGTTTAAGCACATGATGCCATTTTTCATTTCAAATTTTCTAAATCCAACCTTCTGACTTACAGCTTCATAAACCTTGCCATCCTTGTCCGCAAAGGTAAGAGCAAGCTCGTAAAGCTGAGGATTCTCAGCGCTCCAAAGTCTAACGTTCTGGAGCTTTTCATTTATGCTTCCTTCGCCACCTGACACATCAATAGTGCCAGAAAGTACAGCACTCTCTGCATTATGGTCATAAGGCATTCTAAGCTCATAATTAACCTTGCACTCAGCGCAGTTAGTTTTTACAGAAAGTCTGAATTCACCGTCCTTGTAATCATTAACAGGAACAGCCTCTATACGAATGTCCTCAGCATGAACTGTAGGCTTGGTATAAAGATAAACATCTCTGAAAATGCCAGATAATCTGAACATATCCTGATCTTCAAGCCAGCTTGACGCTGTCCACTTGTAGACCTGAACTGCCAATTTATTTCTGCCATCCTTAAGATATTTTGTTATGTCAAAATCAGAGGGTGTAAAGGAATCCTCGCTATAGCCAACATACTCGCCATTAACCCATAAAGCATAGCCTGACTCAACGCCCTGGAAAGAAATGCACACAGCATCATCCTTATTCCAGTCCTTTGGAAGTTCAAAATATCTGATATAGCTTCCTGTAGGATTGAACACCTCAGGGATTTCACCAGGCTGTATAGCCTCATGTCCCTCCCAAGGGTACTGTGTGTTTACATAAGAAGGCTCATCATAGCCCTCAAACTGAATATTTGAAGGGACTCTGATATCATCAAATCCTCTGTCGTCAAAATCCTCTTTTTCAAAGTCCTTTATAGCAAGGGCTATATTTTTGGAATAAGAGAATTTCCAGATTCCATTAAGGCTCATGCGAAGTGAAGTATCATAGCACACTCTGTCCTTAGCATCAGCTGAATGCTCTTCTAATTCCTTTACAGAAGAATATGGGATAAAATCCGCATGTGCAGGTAAAACATTAACCTTGAACATTGTGGGATCTTTTATAACGTTTATATCAAATTTGCTCACTCTTCTACCTCTGATTCATTAGTTTTAAAATCAGTAACACTGATTATGAGATTGGCGCTGCCATCAATTCCATCAACTACGCCCATCTTCGTATACTCCCAAAGATCAAACCTGTAGGGATAGTACTGTTTCTCACCAGAATAGCTTATCCAGACATTCCTGTCAGCCAGTTCGCTCTTATCTACAAGCTCAGTAAATGAAAGAATATTGCCGTAAATAATTGACTTATAGCCTGCATCCTCGATTACCTTGCAGAAAGTATCGATAATTCTGGAATAATCGCCAGGAGCAAGCTGCGCTGTTCTGCTGTCATCTGACTCCGCAGGCTGTGCCAAAATCGCAATAGGATAAGTGATTTCATAATCACTTATAAGCTCTAATACAAACTCAGCCTCTTCCTTAGCTTCCGCTTCATCTACAGCAGCTGATTCAAAGTAAATACCAATATCAAGCCCAGCACTTGAAGCATTTTTGATATTAGTCTTAAAATAGTCATCCTCAAGAATCGTGCCCTCAGATGTACCACGAAGTCCGGCTCTTAGCATTACAAAGTCTATTCCGCTTTGTTTTACCTTCTCAAAATCAACTTCCTTCTGATATCTGGAAACCTGAACTCCATTGAAAGTATTTACCTCAGAATTATTCCCTGAATATTCCAGCCATCCCTTATCATCAAGACTGAAGTCATCCGAAGAAAACATGTTTTTTTCAATTGACTCATCAATGGGATAAAAACGATATTCACCGCCAGAAGCAACAATCAGGTTATTGGGAAACATCTCTCTGATGGCATAAAGACTGCCCTTTTCATTGATTGATTCCCTGAAGCTTTCACGAATTTCATCAAGCGCCTCCTCTTTAGCTTTGGATTCAACGCTCTGAACAAGCTTCTCAGCCTGAGCTGTTGTATAGTAGCCTTCAGATTCTATAGCATCAAGCTCACTTCTGGAGGCATCTACCTGCCTTTTAAGCGATGCATTGGTCAAAAGCAGACCAATGCAAAAGGTAAGTGAAAGAAGACTTACCAGACTTAAAAAAATAATTGAAATAAGATCCTTTGTTTTCTGAACCATTCTACTGCCATGGTTCACATTATCAGTATTTTTCATAGGCATTATATCCGTTCATCAAAATAGCTCTTATAGCCCTCACCGAATATTTCTGATGCACTGGTAACGATCATGAATGCATCCGGATCCTCTTCTCTTACAATGTCCTCTGCAAGAGGTGAGAGTCTCTTTTTAATAGCACAAAGAATTACTTTTTTCTCTTCTCTGCTGTATGCGCCCTGTCCAAACATATGCGTAACGCCTACATCAAGTTCTTCAAGAAGTCTTGCTGTAATAATATCTGTTTTATCAGAAATGATATAGATCAGCTTAGCTTCATCCCTGCCGTAAAGAACAAAGTCTATTACATATGAAGTAATCATAACACCAAGGAATGAGTAAAGTACAACCTTTATATCTTTTAAGACAAAGCCCGCAAATCCTATTACAAAAATATCCATGATCATGAACAGGACACCTGTCTTTATGTGAGGATATTTCTGCCTGAGGATTTTAATAATTACATCCGTACCACCAGTAGTTGCATGGCATTTAAAGGTTATACCTATACCTACAGCAACAAGTGCACTACCAAAGATCACGCCCAAAATTACATCATTAACGATGTAATCCTTGCAGTACCTTGCAAGAATATCTGTAAATATTGAGTTTGTAACTGTTGCGTATACAGTGGAAATTGTGAATCTGATACCGAATTTATATATGGCAAGGAAAAGTATCGGTATATTCATAAGCATAAACCAGGTACCTGTACCAATAGGAAGTATTCGGTTAAGAACAATAGCTGCTCCGGTCATGCCTCCGGGAGCTATATTGTTGGGATCATTAAACATACTGGTCCCGATTGCGTATAACAGGGAACCGATGGTTATAAGAAAATAGTCGGTTCCCTTTTTTGTTATCTTTTCAACGTAGGTCATACATTAAATATTGGTTCTGACAATCCTCGGCTTGTAACCATGCTTCTCAAGAGTCTGCATGATCTGTTCCTTATGGTCAGTTCCAAATGCCTCCAATGTTATTCTAAGTTCAACTGCTGCACTTCTGTTGATAGATACAAACTGGTTGTGCTCAAGTTTGATTACATTACCATTTGTCTTTGAAATAACATCTGCTACAGCTGCGAGCTGTCCCGGCTTATCCGGAAGAAGTACGGAAACAGTAAAGATACGGTTTCTCATGATAAGTCCCTGCTGTACAACAGATGACATCGTGATAATATCCATATTACCGCCGGAAAGTACGCAAACAACTCTCTTATCCTTTACATCGAGCTGCTTAAGAGCAGCTACTGCTAAAAGACCTGAGTTCTCAACAACCATCTTGTGATTCTCAACCATATCAAGGAATGAAACAACCAGATCCTCATCTGGAACTGAAATGATATGATCGATATTCTTCTGGATGTAAGGGAAAATCTTCTCTCCAGGTGTCTTAACAGCTGTACCGTCAGCAATAGTATTTACTGTAGGAAGTGTTGTTACCTTACCATTCTTAAGACTTTCTGCCATGCAGCTTGCACCGGCAGGCTCTACACCTATTACCTTGATCTTGGGATTTAAGAGCTTTGCAAGTGTGCTGACACCTGTTGCAAGTCCGCCTCCACCGATGGGAACAAGAATATAGTCAACAGTAGGGAGTTCTTTAATGATCTCCATCGCTATTGTTCCCTGACCTGTAGCTACATCAAGATCATCGAAAGGATGAACAAAGGTATAGCCATTCTCAGCAGCAAGCTGAAGCGCATGCTCGCATGCTTCGTCATAAACATCTCCATGAAGGATAACCTCTGCTCCAAGAGCCTTGGTTCTATTTACCTTGATAAGAGGTGTTGATGTGGGCATTACGATTGTAGCCTTAACGCCATAGGTCTTTGCAGCATAAGCCACACCCTGTGCATGGTTTCCAGCAGAAGCAGTAATAAGACCCTTAGCTCTCTCCTCATCGGAAAGAGTTGCTATTTTGTAATAAGCGCCTCTAACCTTATAAGCTCCGGTTCTCTGAAGGTTCTCCGGCTTTAAATAAACCTTATTGCCAGTCTGGCTGCTCCAGTAATCGCTGAAAATAAGCTTAGTCTCTAATGTGACTTTTTTTACATTCTCATACGCTTCCTCAAAAGCTGGAAGCGTTAAGCTCTCCAATTGACCCATGGGTGTACTCCTCCGTAAATTTCATTTAAGTAATAGCTATCTGCATATTAGATGCATTTATGAAAACAATGCATCAACAAACTGATCTGAATTAAAACGCTCAAGGTCTTCAAGGCCCTCTCCAACACCTATGTATTTAACAGGTATGTTGAGCTCTGAAACTATTGCAACAGCTATTCCCCCTTTAGCTGTACCATCAAGCTTAGTAAGAACAATTCCGGTAAGGTCTGCTACATCACCAAACTCTCTGGCCTGAGAAATAGCGTTCTGTCCGGTTGTACCATCAAGAACAATAAAGTTTTCTCTTCTGATATCAGGAAGCTCCTTGTCGATGATTCTGTTCATCTTTGCAAGCTCTTCCATGAGGTTCTTTTTATTGTGAAGTCTTCCAGCAGTATCAATCATCAAAATATCGCAATCTCTTGAACGGAAAGCTGATACAGCATCATAGATAACACTTGCAGGATCAGCACCTTCTTTACCAGCAATAAGCGGAACATCTGCTCTGTTAGTCCACTCTCTAAGCTGCTCAGTTGCACCTGCTCTGTATGTATCTGCAGCAGCAACCAGAATCTTTTTGCCTCTCTTTTTAAAGTGAGCTGCAAGCTTACCAACTGATGTAGTCTTACCAACTCCGTTAACACCGATTACGAAGATAACAGTCTTATAATCCTCGAATTTATAGGCGTTATCAGTTGTTTTCATCTGCTCTCTGATATTCTCAATAAGCAGTTCCTTACATTCCTTTGTATCAGTTATATGTCTGTCTCTTACCTGCTCACGAAGCTTGTCCATGATTCTGCTTGTGGCATTTATGCCGATATCACCCATGATGAGTGTCTCTTCAAGCTCCTCATAAAAATCCTCGTCCACACTGGAGAAGTTGCTAAGTACATTGTTTATTCCCTTAACAACCCCATCCTTTGTTTTGGTAAGTCCATTCTGTAATTTGCTAAAAAAACCGCCAGCCATTAGTCAGTTAGCTCCTTATCAATCAAATTGACACTAACAAGGGTTGATACACCCTTCTCCTGCATGGTAATACCATACAGTCTGTCAGCACTTTCCATTGTACCACGCCTATGAGTAATTACAATAAACTGAGTGGATTTCAGCTTATGTAAATAATGAGCAAAACGAACTACGTTATTTTCATCAAGCGCAGCCTCAATCTCATCAAGGAGACAGAACGGTGAAGGCTTCAGGTTCTGAATAGCAAATAAAAGTGCTATTGCAGCAAGTGCCTTCTCTCCACCAGAAAGCTGCATCATGTTTACAAGCTTCTTTCCCGGAGGCTGAGCATTGATACGAATTCCAGCTTCAAGGATGTCCTCATCCTCTACAAGCTCAAGGGTACCCTTACCACCTCCAAACATCTCCTTAAATACCTTATCGAACTCAGTCTGAATCTTTGCAAACTGTTCCATGAACTGCTTGCGCATTGACTCATCAAGCTCTGTGATGATCTCACGAAGCTGTTGCTCAGCAGTAATAAGGTCATCATGCTGAGTCTTCATGAATGTATATCTTTCCATGAGAACTCTGTAGTCCTCAATGGCATTAACGTTTACATCGCCAAGCTTCTTGATTGCTTCCTTGATAGATGCAATCTGTCTCTTCATGGCAGGCATATCAGTCATAGACTCATCGCGCATGGATGCTGCATCTGTAAGAGTAATCTCATACTCATCCCACATGTAGTTGATCTGAGCTTCAATTGACTCCTTGCATCTCTCACATCTGGCATTAAGTCTTGTAACTTCCTTATCAAGACCATTCATGGTCTGGTTAAGCTCCTCAGTGAGCTTGAAGAAGTTCTTCTGAGAAGCAGTAAGTTCATCCTTCTTTGCTCTCTTTTCTTCAAGTTCCTTGCTGACTCCGCTCTGAACATCTTTTGAGCTCTCAATAGTGAGCTTAATCTCTTCTATGTCTTTCTTTCTCTGCTCTAAGATTTCATTGTTCTTCTTAATAGAATCAAGAATCTCATCCAGAGCTGCCTGCTCAGTCTTAATCTCACCATTTATACGGTCAATATTCTGCTGTTCAAAGGTTTCCTTCTGAAGAATCTTCTCATATTCAATATCCCATGAGGATACGTTTTCTGATTCCTTCTCCTCCTGAGCATGAAGGCCTTCTAACTTCGCCTGATACTCAGTAACCTTTGCAGACTGTTCCTTCTCGGTTTTTTCAGACTGTTCAAGAAGAGCCTTGCACTCCTCTCTATCCTTCTGAATATCGATCATCTGCTGCTCGATGGATTCGCTCTCAGCCTTAAGGTCAGTGTAATCACCCTTCTGCTGATTCTGGCGTTCCTTCTCATTCTCAACATTGATACGAGCTGTGTTTTGCTCAATGAACTTAGCCTGAAGAGCAGTTCTGAGTTCCTCCACAGTAACTCTGAGCTCATTTCTTCTCTTCTTTGTATCCTCAATTTCCTTCTGGAAAAGAGCTACATTTTCCTTATGCTTCTTAATATTGGCCTCAAGGTCATCCATCTCTCTTCTTCTACCAAGAAGGTTTGAGTTATTCCTAAAGGTACCACCACTGATAGCACCACCAGGTACAAGAAGCTCACCTTCAAGTGTAACCATACGAATGGTGTACTTGAACTTACGAGCAATCTTAACTGCGTTATCTACTGTATCAACAACAACAATTCTTCCAAGCATTGCCTTGGCAACACTTCTATATCTGTCTTCAGTGTCTACAAGCTCATCAGCCATTCCAAGAACGCCCTTTTCTTCAAGGGCTTCTGTAGCCTTAAACTCCTGAGGCTCTCTGATACTTGTAAGAGGAAGGAAGGTTGCTCTACCTGACTTAGTCTTTTTCAAAAACTCAATCATCTCTTTTGCAGTCTCTTCATCATCTGTAACGATGTTCTGAATGTTACCGCCAAGAGCGATCTCAATAGCCGTTTCATACTTAGGCTGAGTCTTGATAATATCTGCAACAACACCAATGATTCCAGGTGTATCCTCTTTACGCTCCATTACCTTCTTTACACTTCCGCCATAACCTTCATATCTCTCTGTAAGGTTTGACAGTGCATCCAGCTTGGATTTAAGCTGTGTATAAAGGTTCTGTTCCTCTCTGAGCTTAGCATCCTTAGAGGAAAGCTTATCTCTTATACCTGAAAGCTCATTCTCAGAATCCTTCTGCTTCTGATTCATTGTACGGATTTCATCTGTAATCTGATCAAACTGAGCCTGGAGGTTCTTGATTATTTCCTCCTGCTGTGACTCGTCAGATCTCGCCTTTACAAGCTTACCAGTAAGCTCGGATTTTCTGATATTGATCTGCTCCTGTCTGGTATCAAGAGAACTGAGCTTTGACTTAATTGAGGATCTTTCTCCAAGAGTTTCAATAATACGACTCTTGCAGTTCTCAACCTCATTATTTATTTCAGTAATCTCAGCAACAATAGCATCAAGCTTTTTCCTTGCTTCACTTCTGTCACTAGAAAGTGCCTCAAGTTCTTTATCTATAACAGCCTTTTCAGCAAGAACTTTGTTTAATTCTTCGTTCTTTTCGGCAATCTTAGCTTCTTCGTCAGTCTTTCTCTTCTCAAAGTGCTCAGAATCATTTGTGGCAGATCTTATCTGCTCATTCATGATTCCAATCTGTCCTTCAAGCTTTTCTCTCTTTACTGAAGTATCAGTAATCTTAGCTCTTGCTTCTTCAATCTCTTTATCAAGAGTTTCGAGCTCTTCCTGGATTTCCTCGTACTGATCCTTGGTATCCTGATACTTTGTCTGAGCCTCTGTGAGGTTTTTGCTGGCGATCTCAAGGTTCTGCTCGGCTTCAGCAAGCTGCTTCTTCTGAGAACCATTTTCCAAAAGGAACATATTTACATCGAGAGTCTTAAGTTCCTCTTTGTTCTTCAAGTAAACCTTGGCAACCTCAGACTGCTTCTCCAAAGGTTCAACCTGCTTCTCAAGCTCAGATAAAATATCGCTAACTCGAGTGAGATTCTGCTTCTCCTGCTCAAGCTTTTTAATAGCTGTATCTTTTCTTGATTTAAACTTAACAATACCTGCGGCCTCATCGAAAAGATTTCGACGGTCCTCAGGCTTACTTGAAAGGATCTGATCAATCTGGCCCTGACCGATGATTGAATAGCCCTCCTTACCGATACCGGTATCAAAAAAGAGCTCATTTACATCCTTCAAACGGCAGGTGTTGCCATTTATCATATATTCACTCTCTCCAGATCTGTAGAGTCTTCTGGAGACAGTTACTTCATTATATTCGATAGGAAGCGCATGATCTGAATTATCAAGCGTAATAGCGACATAGGCATAGCCCAGAGGTTTTCTGAGCTCTGTACCTGCGAATATGACATCAGTCATGGTGCCGCCTCGGAGCTGCTTAATACGCTGTTCTCCGAGAACCCATCTGACTGCATCTGCTACATTACTTTTTCCTGATCCGTTAGGACCAACAATTCCGGAAATTCCGTTATGAAATTCAAGTTTTATCTTATTTGCAAATGACTTAAAGCCATGAATTTCAATACTTTTTAAATACATATTACTTTTTCTTTAGTTCCAGGATAGCCTGATAAGCAGCCTTCTGTTCAGCCGCCTTTTTAGTTCTACCTGACCCCTCTCCCAATTTTTTATCACCTACATAAACCGCAGATTCAAATATTTTATCATGTTCGGGACCTTTTTCGCCACAAATTTCATACCTAAGTTCACCAGTTCCGTCCTTCTGCACCATTTCCTGCAGAACAGACTTGCTGTCATAAAAAATTTCCTTCTCCTCCGGGTTGTTTAAAATGTACTTCTCTATATGAGCCTTGGCAGCTTCAAGACCACTATCAAGGTAGATAGCACCTATTATAGCCTCCATAACATCAGCAATAATAGACTCTCTCTGTCTTCCACCTGTAGCCTCTTCACCTTTTCCAAGGATAAGATATTTCTCAAGATGAATATCCTGTGCACAGTATGCAAGAGCAGGCTCGCAAACCATGGAAGCACGAAGCTTTGTAAGCTCACCTTCCTTCTTTTCAGGATATTTAACATATAGATAGTGACTGGATACAAGCTCAAGAACAGCATCACCCAAAAACTCTATGCGCTCATAATCTCCACGCTTATTTATTTTCTGCTCATTTGCATATGAACTATGTGTAAGTGCCTGCAGCAGAAGCTCTTTATTTTTGAATGTATAGCCTATTGTATTCTCAAGTTCAGTCAATTCCTGTTCGCCTATCATATTCATCTCCTACACAGATTATTTTAGATTGTAAATAAAAATGATATGAAACAAAGTAACGTAGCCTTAATATGTAAGACCAATCTCACATATCTATTATATCAGCTAATTGCTTTTGCTTCATATCACTTATTTAAGGCATAAATATTTTTATGCTTCGTTTCTAGCCTTCTTAAGAAGATCAACTGCCTCACCAACTGTTGTGATTTTTTCAGCAAGCTCTGCATCGATTTTCACATCAAACTCATCTTCAATTCCCATGATGATCTGGAATACATCAAGTGAATCTGCGCCAAGATCATCAGTAAAAGTAGAATCAAGAGTGATCTCTCCCTCGTCAACGTTAAGCACGTCAGCAATAACCTTCTTTAATTTCTCGAATTCCATATGTTTAAGTTCTCCATCCTTTTAAATTCTTTTTACAGATAACAATCTGTGGTAAAAAAACTATAATACCTTTTTAAGTGTTCGACAAGTATTTTTATTTGAATCCGCTCTACCAGCGGTTTCTCATCTATTAAGCTTCAGAGGAAATAGCTTTCTGAATCTTTTCAGCAATATTCTGTTCTGTGAATGTTACGCACTGAAGAATACTGTTTTTAACCTCTACCGCCTTTGCACTTCCATGGGTTTTAACTACGAGTCCGGAAAGTCCAAGCATGGGTGCTCCGCCGTACTGTTCTGTATCGTAATCCTTGAGAACGTTTTTTAATGTGGGCTTAATGAGAAGTCCACCGATCTTAGCTCTAAGGTTACTCATAAGGCCTTTCTTTACAACCTTAAGAAGTGTCTTTGCAACGCCTTCGTACATTTTTAGAATTACGTTTCCAGTAAAGGCTTCGCATACTATTACATCTGCAACGCCAAGAGGAATGTCTCTTGCTTCTACTGATCCGATGAAATTGATTTCAGGACAGTTCTTCAAAAGTGGGAATGTTTCCTTAACAAGTGCATTACCCTTTTCCTCTTCAGCTCCGATATTTACGATTCCAACCTTGGGATTAGGAATTCCGCAAACGTGTTCCATGTAAACAGAACCCATCTTTGCAAACTGCACAAGGTGTGAAGGTCTTGCATCTACGTTTGCTCCACAATCGATAAGAAGTGAAACTCCGTTCTCTGTAGGAATAAGGGGTGCAAGAGGTGCTCTCTCAACTCCCTTAAGGCGTCCCACTATTACCTGCCCACCTACAAGAGTGGCTCCTGTACTTCCGGCTGAAACATAAGCATCTGCTTCCTTATGTTTAACCATGAACATTGCTTTAACAATGGATGAATCCTTCTTAGTTCTGATAGCCATTACAGGCGGCTCAGCCATTTCAATTTCTTCTGTTGCATTTACAACTTCAAGCCTATTCGTATCATAGGTATATTTTGAAAGTTCTTCCTTTACTATCTGTTCCTTACCAACAAGGAAAATCTTGAGTCTGTCTGATTCATTAAGTGCTTCTACAGCTCCCTTAACAACTTCCCCCGGCGCATTGTCTCCGCCCATAGCATCGACTGCAACCCTAACAAGTTCTGCCATAATCCCTCCGTAATACAAAAATTTCTTTAAAACACTACAAACATACTTATTGTACTAAATATAATTTATCAAAACAAGCAGTTATGAAATAAGCCCGAGACTCTTTCGAATCTCGGGCTTCATATTTCAATTAAAATCAATCCTCGTTTGTCACTACACTCTTCTTGTTGTAGTAGCCACATTTCTTGCAAACCTTGTGAGGCTGCATAAGCGCGCCACAGTGGCTGCACTTAACCAGTGTGGGAGCAGTCATTTTCCAGTTTGCTCTTCTCTGGTCTCTGTGACCCTTGGAAGATTTATTCTTCGGGCAGATAGACATTCGGTAACACCTCCTTACAGCGTTCATATCATGAACCATAAAATGGTCATTTACTTTTTTAACACACTCATGCTATTATAGGCGTTGAACGTAGTATTGTCAATGCTATTTTTAAATTTACTTGGAGAGTATGACATGAAAGAACTAAATTCTTGCAAAGAAGCAATGCAAAACAGCATTGAAAACAAATATTTTTCTATCGCTCATCTATATAAGGATGAGAAAGCCATGGAGATGCATATCCATGATTGTTACGAGGTATACTTCTCTATTTCTGGTGGTAAACAATTCCTCATTGATAATAAAGCTTATAATATAGAGCCCGGCGATCTCTTCTTAATAAATCAGTACGATTCACATTATCTTAGCCAGATTGACAAAGAGCTCCATGAAAGAATTGTCATCATGATCCATCCTGATTTTATGAAGCAGATATCAAGTGACGAAACAGACCTTGACTATTGCTTCCATAGCAAAGAGAACGGTTTTTGTCACAAGCTAAGCCTTACTCAGGAACAACAGAACAGATTCCTTTATTTCATTAACAAAATCATATCAAGTAACGGTTTTGGTCATGACCTTATTGAAAAGGCAACCTTTACTGAATTGTTCGTAATGATAAACAGCATTGTTAAGGATTCTCTTGCTGGCGAGTCTTCCAAAACAGGTACCTATAACGACCAGGTTGACTCCATTCTTTCATATATTAACAAAAATATCCAGAGTCCTATTAGCATTTCTCTTCTTGCAAAGGAGTTCTACATAAGTGAAAGCTACATATGCAGAATTTTCAAGGCTACAACTGGTACCACGATCAATAAGTATATGACAGCACGCAGAATCAGCATTGCCAAGTCCCTTCTCGCAGAAGGCTACGGCGTTGGAGAAGCCTGTGAAAAATGCGGTTTTACTGACTACAGCAACTTCTTAAAAGCATTTACCAAGTCAGTTGGTATATCTCCCAAGAAATATTCGCAGAACTGCAATAAATAATTCTATACTGATCAAAAGGGGCTGTGAAATAATAAGCCCATGAAAAAAAGAGAAGTAATAGCTGGAAACAGCCGATTACTTCTCTTTTTT
>SVFV01000042.1 GCA_015056655.1 Butyrivibrio sp. | reverse complement strand
AGCGTCTTTAGGCGCTGGCCGGTAACTGCCCCTTATAGGGGCGAGCAAACCACCCGTTGGACGGGTGGTTATGATTTGCAGGAAACATCTTATATAATGAGTGCTTTACTTAACAGTTTTCGGATAAAAATAGAGTGTTTTGTGTTATAATAGATTGGCTTTTAATGATTAAAAAGGGAAAAACAATGAAAAAAGACTTGAAACTAGCCCCGTCAAAACCATATCCGATGGGTGTAACACGAACAGAAAATGGAATCAGAGTCTGTGCTCCTTTTGCCCAGAACAAGAACTGTGGAATTGTCCTTTTTGAGAAGAATGATAAGAAGGGTACTATCCTTAAATTCTCGGAGGATATGCGCTACGGAAGGGTATTTTGCGCTGAAATTTCCGGAGATACTGACAAATATTCTCATTACATGCTTTTTAATGGGAAGCATATGTTCAGTGATCCTTATGCTAAATATGTTGATGGGCTTTCAAAATGGGCTAAAAACGTAGATGAGTCCGAGATTCGCTGCAGAATAGATGAGGAGCCCTATGACTGGGGAGCTGATAAGAAGCCAGCTACCAAGTATGAGGATTCCTTTGTTTATACACTTCATGTAAGAGGATATACCAAGAGCCCTGCAAGCGGAATAGATACTAAGAGACGAGGAACCTTTGCTGGACTTTGCGAAAAGGCAGATTATATTAAGAGTATTGGCGTTACTGCAATAGAGCTTATGCCTTGTTATGAGATGAATGTCCTCGATACAACGCTTGGAAGAAGCTCAAATGCCGGTAATATGCCTGAGGGTTCAATGACTCTTAGCGCTGGCAAGGATAAGAATGTAATGTACAGTGAGAACGGCTCATTAAAAAATGCCAGCACTGTCAGACATAAGATAAACTTCTGGGGATATAAGAAGGGCTTTTATTTTGCTCCCAGAACTTCCTATGCATCAAATCCTGCAGAAGCTGATATTGAATTTAAGGACATGGTAAAGCTTTTCCATAAAAAGGGAATTGAAGTTATCATGCAGTTTTATTTTGAAGAGACAGAAACAGAGGATATGATCCTTTCCTCTATAAGACATTGGGTATTTGATTACCATATCGATGGTGTCCACTTAAAGGGTAACTCACAGGCTCCTGCGATAATAGCTGCAGATCCTTCTCTTTGCGATACTAAGATATGGTATTACGGCTTTGATTATGGCAAGCTCCATGCATCCTATGCTCCGACTGTCAGAACTCTTGGTGAATTTACACCTGATTTCTTATATGCGACCAGGAGATTCTTAAAGGGTGATGACAATACACTTGGTGATTTCCTCAAGGTCATGCTTAATAACAAGCACGAAGCAGGAATAGTTAACTATATCTGTGACTATCAGGGCTTTAGACTTGCTGATCTTGTTACCTATGAACACAAGCGTAATGAGCTTAATGGTGAGAATAATACAGACGGTGAAAATAACAATCTTAGCTGGAACTGTGGTATAGAGGGCAAAACCAGAAAGCAGAGTATCTTATCTCTACGCAGTAAGCAGATGAAGAATGCTCTTACAATGGTTCTTTTGTCACAGGGTACACCTATGATATTTGGTGGTGACGAGTTTGCAAACTCACAGGATGGTAACAACAATCCTTATTGCCAGGATAATCCGACAGGCTGGGTTGACTGGAATATGGCTACAAAGCCTTTGGGAATTGAGCTTACTGAGTATGTGAAATTCCTTACAAAGCTTAGATTTAAGCATAGGATTCTCCATGAATCCAAGCCATTTAAGCTCATGGATTATATGGCTTGTGGCTATCCGGACCTTTCATATCATGGAATTGAGGCATGGAGACCTGACCTTTCAAATTACAGTCACAGCATTGGTATGCTTTATTGTGGTTTTTACGAAAAAGAAGAAAAGGACCAGGACTTCTTCTATGTAGCTTATAACATGCACTGGACTCCTGTATCCTTTGCTCTGCCTAAGCTCCCTGAGGGAATGAAGTGGAAGCTTTTAAGCGATACTGAAAGTTCTGAGAGTGAGAAGCACGTTCATACACTTAAGAATCAGGATAAGATTGAGTGTGCTGAAAGATCAGTAAAAATCCTTGTTGGCGTAGGTACACCGGTTAAAAAAGCTACTCCCAAGGAACGAAAGAAGAAATAAGACATAATGGATGAAAATAGAATTACTTTAAAAAAAACTGTGGGTCACTTTATGACCATTACAAAACACAGACTTCTTGTGAGACGAAATTGTTTTCAGATGGGACTTATCAGACAGGGATTTACCCATGACCTTTCAAAATACTCCTTTGCTGAGTTTTGGCAGGGTGCAAGATATTTCCAGGGAACAAGATCACCTAATGCCAGAGAACGTGAGCTTTACGGCTTTTCAAGTGCCTGGCTTCATCACAAGGGGAGAAATAAACATCATTTCGAATATTGGATAGATATGTACGACAGGAATCAGGACGGAACAGGAAGTGGTATTGTTCCTGCGCCAATGCCTGACAGATATGTTGCCGAAATGATTGCAGACAGAGTTGCTGCCAGTATGGTTTATAAGGGAGATGCTTACACTCCCAGAGCTTCTTTAGAGTACTTTGAAAAAGAAAAGCTGGTAGCGAAAAAGCTTATACATCCTGACACGATGAATAAGCTTGAATTTTTTCTGACAATGCTTGCTGAACAGGGGGAAGCAGCTACATTTAAATACATAAGAGAAATTTTCCTGAAAGGTAAGGACAGACTTCGTTGGGAAAAAGAACTGGAGGACAGCTTAGCTAATGATTAAATTTGATGAACTTAAGAATAAACCTGAAGATCTGATTGAGCGTTTTATCAGATACACCAAAATTGATACTCAGTCTGATGAGCATACAAATACATCACCTTCAACAATGAAGCAGCATGATCTTGCTTCTCTGCTTGAAAAAGAGCTTACAGAGATGGGAGCTTCTGATGTTTTCTACGACAAGGAGCACTGCTATATCTATGCAACAATCCCTTCAAATTGTGAAGGCGCTTCCAAGCTTGGATTTATCTCACACATGGATACATCTGATGCTGTAAGTGGCAAGGATGTTAAGGCTCGTATTGTAGAGAATTATGATGGACAGGACATCAAGCTTTCAGAGGATGGCAGATATATTCTTTCACCTAATGGATTCCCTGAGCTTTTAAATCACAAGGGAGAAGACCTCATTGTTACTGATGGTAACACACTTCTTGGCGCTGATGATAAGGCAGGTATCGCTGAAATCATGACTATGGCTCAGGCTCTACTTCTTAATCCTGAGATTAAGCACGGTGATATCAAGATCAGCTTTACTCCTGATGAGGAGATTGGCGAAGGTACTACTTATTTTGACCTTGAGAGATTTGCAGCTGATTTTGCTTACACAGTAGACGGAGGAAAGCTTGGCGAGCTTGAGTACGAGAACTTCAACGCAGCTGAGGTTGAGCTAATCATCAATGGACGAAGCGTTCATCCTGGCGATGCAAAGGGTAAGATGCTAAATGCAACACTTGTTGCTTATGAGTTCCAGTCAATGCTTCCTGTATTTGAAAATCCTATGTATACAGAGGGCAGAGAGGGCTTTTATCACCTCACAATGATGAAGGGAACCTGTGAGAAGGCTGTTTGTTACTACATCATAAGAGACCATGATATTGAGAAATTCAAGGTTAAAAAGGAAACAGTTAAGAGAATCGTTGATTTCCTTAATGCTAAATATGGCGAGGGTACAGTAGAACTCACTATGGAGGATTCCTACTACAACATGATAGAGAAAATCCGTCCTCACATGCACCTTGTTGATAATGCCAAGAAGGTAATGGAGGAGCTTGGAATCACACCTATCGATCAGCCTATTAGAGGTGGCACTGATGGTGCGATGCTTTCCTACAAGGGACTTCCTTGCCCTAACCTTTGCACTGGTGGCTACAACTACCATGGCAGATATGAGTACGCTTCAGTACAGGAAATGAGAAAGACAGTAGATATTCTTTTAAATATCTGCGAAGTATATAGCAGCTACAAAGTTTGATAGATATGGAGTTATTTTTTATTTATGAGCAGTAATGAAGTTTTACATTCTGAGCTTAGTCAGAATGCAAGTGAAGAGACAAAAAGACAGTTTGCATTTATGGAGAAGGCAACAGCTTATGTAGAGGAGCTTTCCAAGGAGCTTGGAAGAAAGCCCACAGCCTGTGTTGTAACCTTTGGATGTCAGATGAATGCCAGAGATTCCGAGAAGCTTCTTGGAATTCTTAAGAAGATTGGCTATGAAGAGGTTGAATCTGAGGATGCAGATTTTGTAATTTATAATACCTGTACTGTAAGAGACAATGCTGATCAGAGAGTTTACGGACGACTTGGTTATGTATCAGGTATTAAGAAAAAGAAGCCTCACATGAAGATAGCTCTTTGCGGATGTATGATGCAGGAGCAGAGCGCTATTGAGAAAATCCAGAAGAGCTACAGACATGTAGATCTCATTTTTGGAACTCACAATATTTTTAAGTTCGCAGAGCTTTATTGCACAATGATCGAGTCAGAGAGAATGATTATCGATATTTGGAAGGACACAGACCAGATTGTCGAGGATCTTCCTATCGCTCGTAAGTACTCATTTAAATCAGGCATCAACATTATGTTTGGCTGCAATAATTTCTGTACTTACTGTATCGTTCCTTATGTTCGTGGACGTGAGAGATCAAGAAATCCCAAGGATATCATCAGAGAGATTGAGTATCTTGCGGAGGATGGCGTAAAGGAGATTATGCTCCTTGGACAGAACGTTAATTCCTATGGTAAGGGACTTCCTGAGTCTGATCAGATGAGCTTTGCACAGCTTCTTGAAGAGGTTTGCAAGGTTGAGAAGATCGAGAGAGTCAGATTTATGACTTCACATCCTAAGGATTTATCTGATGGTCTCATTGAAGTAATTGCGAATAATGAGAAGGTGGCAAGACATATTCATCTGCCTCTTCAGTCAGGTTCTGATGAGATTCTTAAGAAGATGAACAGACACTACACCAAGGAAAGCTTCCTTGCTCTTGTAGATAAAATCAGAACAAGAATACCTGATGTTTCAATTACTACAGACATTATCGTAGGTTTCCCCTATGAGACAGATGCTGATGTTGATGACACAATCGACGTTGTAAAGAAGGCTAAATTCGACAACGCCTTTACATTCATCTATTCAAAGAGAACCGGTACACCTGCTGCCTCTTGGGAACAGGTACCTGAATCAGTAAGTAAGCCTAACTTCGACAGACTTCTTAAGGTCGTTCAGGAAACAGCAAAGGAGCAGGCTTCAAGATTTACTGGCCAGACACACAGAGTTCTTGTTGAAGACATAAACGAGCAGGATTCTTCACTTGTAACTGGCCGTATGTCAAATAACACACTTGTACACTTCCCCGGAAGTGCAGACCTTATTGGCAACTTTGCAGATGTATCTCTTGATGAGTGCCATGGATTTTACTATATAGGTCACATGATCTAATTTGTTTTTTGAGGAGAAAAGGTTTGGAAATAGAGTTCGAAAAGCTTAGTCCTATGATGCAGAATTATGTCAGGACTAAGGAGGAATATAAGGATTGCATCCTGTTTTATCGCCTTGGGGATTTCTATGAAATGTTCTTTGATGACGCTAAGGTAGTGTCGAAGGAACTGGAACTTACTCTCACAGGAAAGGCGTGCGGACTTGAAGAGAGAGCTCCTATGTGCGGAGTTCCTCATCACGCTGTAGATGCATATCTTTCTAAGCTGGTAAATAGAGGATATAAGGTCGCAGTCTGCGAGCAGCTTGAGGATCCTAAGGAAGCAAAGGGTATTGTTAAAAGAGATGTAACAAGAATTGTTACTCCCGGTACGAACCTCAATATGCAGGCTTTGGACGAAACAAGAAATAACTACCTTATGTGCGTCTTTTACACAGATGAAAAGTCTGGTATTTCAGTTGCCGATGTTACCACCGGCGACTTTTTGCTGACTGAAGTAGATAATCTTAAGGATATCCTGGACGAGATCCAGAAATTCCAGCCTTCTGAGCTTATCTGTAACGACGCATTTACATTAAGCGGCGTAGATATCGAGCTTTTAAAGGACAGAGGAAATGTTGTTATAAATGCTCTTGAGCCCAGATATTTTGATGAGGACACAAATAAACAGGTTCTCATCAAGCATTTCAAGGTAGGTACACTTGCAGGGCTTGGTATTACAGATTTCCCTAATGGAGTTTTGGCAGCCGGATGCGTCCTTAAGTATCTTACAGAGCTTCAGAAGGATGATCTTTCAAATATCATTCACATTTATCCATATCTTACAAGTAAGTATATGCTTCTTGATTCTTCTACCAGAAGGAATCTTGAGCTTATTGAGACTATGCGTGATAAGCAAAAGAGAGGTTCACTTCTCTGGGTTCTTGATAAGACCAAGACTGCGATGGGTGCGAGAATGCTTAGAAACTTTCTTGAGCAGCCTCTTATTGACGTTAACGACATCCTTAGGAGACAGAGCGCAGTTGAAGCTTTGGTTAAGAACGTAATTGCAAGGGATGAGATAAGAGAGTACCTTGGCCCCATTTATGATATGGAGAGACTTATGGCAAAGATAAACTACCATACAGCCAATCCAAGGGATCTTCTTGCATTCAGGAATTCACTTAAGATGCTTCCTGCCATAAAGATTGTTCTTGAGGACCTTCGAAATACAGTTAGTCTTGATGAGGTTTATAACCAGATTGACTCTCTTCAGGATATTTATGAGCTTATAGACAGATCAATTATAGAAGAGCCTCCTCTTGCTATTAAGGAAGGCGGAATCATTAAGGATAACTTTGACAGTGATATCGATCACTTCAGGGAAGCAAGTACTAAGGGCAAGGAATGGCTCTCTGAGCTTGAAGCAAAAGAGAAGGAAAAGCTTGATATCAAGACTCTTAGAATCAAGTACAGTAACGTATTTGGTTATTCCTTTGAGGTTACAAATTCCTTCAAGGATAAGGTTCCTGATTACTTTATCAGAAAGCAGACCCTTACAAACTGCGAGAGATACACAACTCCTGAGCTTAAAGAGCTTGAGGATACAATTCTTAATGCACAGGATAAGCTCAATAATCTTGAATATGAGATGTTCTGTAAGATAAGAGATTCAATATCTCAGGAGATAGACAGAATCCAGAATACAGCAAAGGGAATAGCCCTTCTTGATGTATTCTGCTCACTGGCTTATGTTGCTGAGAGAAATCACTACGTTAAGCCTGACCTTAATGATAAGGGAGTTCTGAAAATTCAAGGAGGAAGACATCCTGTTATCGAGCAGATGCTTGATAGAACAGATATGTTCATCTCAAATGATACCTTCCTTGATGATAAAAAGCATGCTGTTGCTATTATCACAGGCCCCAACATGGCTGGTAAGTCTACATTTATGAGACAGACAGCTCTTATCGTGCTTATGGCTCAGATAGGAAGCTTTGTTCCTGCTGATTCAGCAACTGTTGGTGTTGTAGACAGAATCTTTACCCGTGTAGGTGCTTCAGATGACCTTGGAAGTGGACAGAGTACCTTCATGGTTGAGATGAACGAGGTGGCTAACATACTTAGAAATGCTACTTCAAAGTCTCTTCTTATCCTTGATGAGATTGGACGAGGAACATCAACCTATGATGGACTTTCCATTGCATGGGCTGTTATTGAGCACATCAGTAACAGAAAGCTTCTTGGTGCAAGAACACTTTTTGCTACTCACTATCATGAACTTACAGAGCTTGAGGGCAAAATTGATAACGTAAATAACTACTGTATCGCTGTTAAGGAAAGAGGCGATGACATAGTATTTTTACATAAGATAATTAAAGGTGGTGCTGACAAGAGCTACGGTATTCAGGTAGCTAGACTTGCTGGTATTCCTGATATGGTAATTGACAGGGCAAAGGCAATTGCCGACGAGCTTACTGATAATGATATTACTGATAAGATTCAGAGTATTGAGGTTAATCAGAAGTCAGACAGAAAAGCAAAGGTTAAGCACTACGATCAGGTAGACCTTTCACAGATGTCACTTTTTGATACTGTGAAGGATGAAGACGTTTTAAAAGAGCTTCAGGAGATCGATATTTCAAATCTTACGCCTATGGATGCCTTAAACACACTATACAAGCTGCAGAATCAGCTTAAGAACAGATGGAAGGGACAAGGCTAATCCCTATTACTGAAAGGAAAAACCATGGCTAAAATTCAGGAACTTGATCAGAACACAATAGACCAGATAGCAGCTGGTGAGGTAGTTGAACGTCCAAGCAGTGTTGTAAAGGAGCTCGTTGAGAATGCTATAGATTCAGGTGCAAGCTCAATAACTGTTGAGATACATGATGGCGGAACAAGCATGATCCGTATCACTGACAATGGAAGTGGTATTGAGAAGGATCAGATCCGTAAGGCGTTCAAGAGACATGCAACCAGTAAGCTTATGAGTATCGATGATATTTATGCTCTTAAGTCACTTGGATTTAGAGGCGAGGCTTTATCAAGTATCGCAGCTGTTGCAAAGGTTGAGCTTATTACCAAAACTGCTGATGAGCTTATCGGTACAAGATACTGCATAAGCGGCGGAACAGAGGAAAGTATAGAAGAAATCGGTGCTCCCACTGGTACTACAATCATAGTTAGAGAGCTGTTCTTTAATACACCTGCCAGAAAGAAGTTTTTGAAAACTCCTCAGACGGAAGGCTCTTATATTGGAGATCTGATGGAACATCTTGCTCTTGATAATCCTTCAATTTCCTTCCACTTCATAAACAACAGGGATGATAAATTCACAACCTCTGGAAATGGTGATTTAAAGGAGCTTATTTACAGAATTTACGGTAGAGATGTTTCCATGTGCCTTGTACCGATTCAGGTACACGAGGATGGCTATACAATTGAGGGATATCTTGGTGAGCCTGCACTTAACCGATCCAACAGGAACTTTGAAGTGTTCTTCGTTAATGGCAGATATGTAAAGGACAAGATAGTTTCCAAGGCTCTTGAAGAGGGCTACAAGGAATATCTGATGCAGCATAAATTTCCGTTCTGCGTAGTGCATATAAGAATGGATACAGCGCTGATTGATGTCAATGTTCATCCTTCCAAGATGGAGATAAGGCTCAGCAATCAGGCTGCAGTATATGACTTTATCAGAAGGAGCGTAGCAAGAACTCTTCATAATCACGAGATGATACCTGAGGTTCTACGTGATGAGAAGGAGGATCTGGCACTTAAGAAGGCAGCAAAAGCTTCTGACGCTGCGAAAAATATTGAAGTAGCAAAGAGGGTTTCAGATACTCCTAAAGCTATATTTGAAGCAGAGAATAAATCTGAATTAAAACAACTTTCTTCTGTGAATTCAGTATCTGAACCGGAGAAAAAGGAAGCAATCCCGGAACCCTTCGAGTTCAACAGACTTACAGAGGATAGAAAGCTCAAGGAGAGCGAGGTTGTCTTTGCAGAGGGTATTTCTCCTGAGCCAGTTGTAATCGAGGATGCTATGAACTCGCCTGTATGGACCAGAGTTTTCGGAGATCATACACCTCCAAAGAATCCTGACGATAAGGCTGCCGGACCTATTATTAAGAACTCTGATGCTGTAATCGTTGAAAAAGGGATGCAGCTTAATCTCTTTGATGAGAAGGTTCTTACAAAAGATCACAGACATGAATACGAGATTCTTGGACAGCTCTTTGATACCTACTGGATCATCGGCTTTAAGGATAAGATGTTCATTGTGGATCAGCATGCAGCTCATGAGAAGGTAAACTACGAGCGAATGATCAAGAGGTTTGAGAATAAAGAAGTAGCTTCACAGCTTATACAGCCTCCGATTATCGTTTCACTTACTTCTCAGGAAATAGATGTTTTCGAGAAATATCATCAGGCATTTGAAAAGCTCGGCTTTAACATTGAGCCCTTTGGTGGTAAGGAATATGCCATAAGAGAAGTGCCTATCGATATTTATGGCTGCGAAAATGAGAAAGAGATGTTCATTGAGGTTTTGGACGAACTCTCAAATGATACAAATCTTGACAGAACACCTGATGTAATAAATTATAAGATTGCAAGTATGGCTTGTAAGGCTTCTGTTAAAGGTAATATGAAAATCTCAAGAGCTGAGATGGAAGAGCTTTTGGATGAACTGATGACTCTGGACAATCCGTATAACTGTCCTCATGGAAGACCAACAATCATTTCAATGAGCAAATACGAAATTGAAAAGAAATTCAAACGTGTAGTTGATTAATATGAAAAAACTAATTGTTCTAACCGGACCTACTGCTGTAGGCAAAACAAAAATTTCAATAGAACTTGCAAAAAGACTTGGCGGAGAGATAATCTCCGCTGATTCTATGCAGGTTTACAGGGATATGAATATAGGAACTGACAAGATTAAGCCTGAAAACATGCAGGGCGTTCCTCATCACATGATAGATATCCTTGACCCATCTGAGGATTTCAATGTTTTTGAATTTAAAAGAAGAGTCAAAGACATAATGGAGGATATCTATTCAAGAGGTAAGCTTCCGATTTTGGTTGGCGGAACGGGCTTTTATATCCAGTCAGTTCTTTATGATATTGATTTTGAGGAGCCCGAGGATCAGAGCGAAACTGATGAATACAGGGCATCTTTAGAAGCGCTCTCCAAGGAAGATGGCGGAATCGATAAGCTTTATGAAATGTTAAAGGAAGCTGATCCCGAGTATGCCATGGAGCTTCATAAGAATAATGTTAAGCGTGTAATAAGAGCACTTACCTTTAACCATGATACTGGCGAAAAGCTCTCAGATCACAACAAGGAGCAAAGACAGAACGAATCTCCTTACGATTTCTTCTATTTTGTACTGACTGATGACAGAGAAGTCCTCTACGAGAGAATAGAAAAACGAATCGACATGATGATAGAAGAAGGACTTGAAGCAGAAGTAAGAGAGCTTTCAAAGCGTGGAATAAGTCCTGTAGCTACATCTATGCAGGCCCTTGGCTACAGAGAGATGCTTTCATATATAAATGGTGAGCTTACTCTGGAAGAAGCAATAGAGCTTCTTAAGAAGAACACAAGGCACTTTGCAAAAAGGCAGCTTACATGGTTTAGAAGAGAAAAAACTGTAACATGGATTGACAAAAAGGAATTTGACCGCGATGATAGTAAGGTTGCTGATGCAATAATCAAAATGGTTAATGATAGATGGAGCTAAGCTGGCAAAACCTTGTCAGCAAGGCTTAGTAGTAAAGGAAAGATTTTTTAGTATGAGTAATTTTTTAGAAGCAACTACAAAAGATTTATATAAGGAAATGGGTATTCCTTCAGAGGTTTATGACTATTGTGAGAAGATCTGGGAATCCCTTGAACCCAGATTTGCAAAGATTAGAGAAGTTTCAGAGGTTAACCAGGCTAAGGTTTTAAAGGCAATGCAGGAGAATAAGGTTTCTGAGGCATGCCTTATGGGAACAACTGGCTATGGCTACAATGATATAGGTAGAGAGAAGCTTGAAGCTGTTTATGCTTCCATTTTCCATACAGAGGATGCTCTTGTTAGACCTCAGATCACCTGCGGAACACACGCACTTGCACTTGCGCTTATGAGTAACCTTCGCCCCGGGGATGAGCTTTTATCACCTGTAGGCAAGCCCTATGACACACTTGAAGAGGTTATTGGAATCAGACCTTCAAAGGGTTCCCTTGCTGAGTATGGAGTAACATATTCTCAGGTTGACCTTCTTCCTGATGGTGGCTTTGATTTTGAAGGAATCAAAAATGCAATAAATGAAAAGACTAAGCTTGTTACAATACAGAGAAGTAAAGGCTATCAGACAAGACCTACACTTTCTGTTGAGAGAATTGGTGAGCTTATAAGCTTTATTAAGGGAATTAAGAGTGATGTTATCTGCATGGTAGATAACTGCTATGGCGAATTTGTTGAGACAATTGAGCCTACAGATGTTGGCGCTGATATGGTAGTAGGCTCACTTATTAAGAATCCCGGTGGCGGACTTGCCCCTGTTGGTGGATATATCGCAGGAAAAAGAGAGTGCGTTGAAAATGCTGCTTACAGACTTACATCACCAGGACTTGGAAAAGAGGTGGGGGCTTCACTTTCAATCCTTCCTCAGTTCTACCAGGGACTTTTCCTTGCGCCTAACGTTACAGCCAATGCGCTTATGGGAGCTATTTTTGCAGCTAATATCTATGAGTCACTTGGATTTAGCGTTCTTCCCAACAGCACAGAGGAGAGATATGACATTATTCAGGCTATTACCTTTGGAAAGGCAGAGCTTTTGACATCCTTCTGTGAAGGAATTCAGTACGCAGCTCCTGTTGATTCTTATGTAACACCTGAGCCTTGGGATATGCCTGGCTATGATTCACAGGTTATTATGGCTGCCGGAGCATTCGTATCAGGAAGTTCAATTGAGCTTTCTGCAGATGGTCCGCTTAGAGAACCCTACTCAGTTTACTTCCAGGGTGGACTTACATGGCAGCACGTAAAATACGGTATTATGAAGACTCTTGCAGTAATGCATGAGAAAAATCTTGTAAATTTGCCAGCTTAACCATTTTGTATGTTTAACAAAGGCGAATTGTGATATAATTTTTTGAGGTCTGTATTCTAATTGCCCGGAGAAGCTATTAGAAATATATGGACAGAAATACAAACAGTTACACAAGACTTAAAGAAGACTCTACATTTAGGGCGACTCTTCCCTATGAGAGATTCATGGCACTTGGACCTAAGGCATTAACTGATGCTGAGCTTCTTGCCATTATCATAAGGACTGGGAGCGGAGAGCTCACTCCAGTTGAGATGGGAACGAGACTTCTTAATATGAGTAAGAAGTATGGCGGAGGACTTTCCGGACTTCACAAGCTCACACTCGAAGAGATTATGTCAGTTCCTGGCATTGGAGAGGTTAAGGGAGTCAAGCTTAAGTGCATAGCAGAGCTTTCAAATAGAATTGCTAAGAGCAAAATAGGAGAGAGGATAATCTTCAAAACTCCTGAAATCATAGCTGATTACTATATGGAGAGGCTTTGTCACTGTGATAAGGAACATGTAATTGTAGGCTTTTTAAATCACCAGATGATGCTTATGGGTGATGAGGAGATTTCTGTAGGGACTGTGAGTCAGGCTCTATTATCTCCAAGGGAGATTTTTATCAGCGCAATTAAGAACAGAGCAGTTTACATTGTGCTTCTCCATAACCATCCAGGCGGTGATCCATCACCAAGCGTTGCAGATGCTACGCTTACAGACCAGATAAAGCAATCAGGTAAATTATTAGGCATAGAGCTTTGTGATCATATAATTATCGGAGATCATTGCTACTATAGCTTTTTAGAACATAAAGTAGGAGGCACAGACTTTGGGTAACAATACTTTTGGAATTGATCTTGGTACAAGCAATATCAAAATCTACAATAAGGCAACAGATGCAGTAACTGTTGAGAAGAACCTTATTGCAGTTGAAAATAAGACAACACTTCTTGCATACGGTGATTCAGCATACGATATGTATGAGAAGGCACCCAGCAATATTAAGATTTCATATCCTCTTAGCAATGGTGTTATTGCTGATATCGAGCATATGAAGAATCTTGTTAAGCTTTTCATTACAGACCAGATGAAGGGCGCATCAAAACCCCTTGATTTCTATATCGCTGTTCCTAAGGATGTAACAGAGGTTGAGAGAAGAGCTTTCCATGATCTTATCAGAGAGTCTGGCGTTAAGGCTAAGAAGATCATGATGGTTAAGAAGCCTGTTGCAGATGGACTTGGAATGGGCGTTGATGTTATGAACTCACAGGGTGTTCTTGTAGTTAACGTTGGTTATGACACAACTGAGATTTCAATCCTTTCACTTAAGGGTATTGTTATCAGTAAGCTCATCAAGGTTGGTGGTAAGAAGTTTGATGATGCTATAAGAGGCGTTATTCGTAAGGAGTTCTCACTTCTTATCGGTGAGAAGACAGCTGAGAATATCAAGATTTCCCTTAAGGATCTTGAGAAGGCTGGTAAGGACGCTGTTGTATACGGGAGAGATATTGTGACAGGTCTTCCTGTTGAGAGATCTATTCCTACAGATCTTATCGATCAGTCACTTGTTGAGAGCTTTGATCAGATTCTTGACAACATCAAGGCTACACTTGAGCGTACTCCTCCGGAACTTGCTGCAGATATCTACAAGCATGGTCTTTACCTCTCCGGTGGTGCTTCACAGGTTTGCCACCTTGCACAGAGACTTTCAAACGGCGTTGGACTTAACGTAAACCTCGCTGAGAATCCAGTTGGCTCTGTTGCACTTGGACTTGCAAAAATTATAAAGGACGATCAGTACAAGGGTCTCGCATATTCAGTTGAAGAGGATGTATAAATGAGTCCTGTTATAAAAAGAGGAGGGGAGAAATTTACAATTCCGAGTAAATATCTCCTCTTTATACTAACAATTGTATGTACCGGTCTTATTATCGTCACCTTTAACACCAGCGTGTTTAATGGTTCTGTTAATTCTGTAGCCGGTACTTTTGTTGTTCCGATACAAAAGGGGATAACTACAGTCAGTACTTATTTCAGGGCTGTAGCTAATAACCTTGCCAGTATCAGGGACCTTCAAAGAGAAAACGAAGAACTCAGAAAAAAGGTTGAGGAACTCACTACAGAGAATACCAATCTTGAGCAGGATAAATATGAGCTTACAAAGCTTCGTGAGCTTTATGAGCTTGATGCTCAGTACGCAGATTATAAGAAGATTGGAGCCAGAATCATTTCCAAGGATGCAGGTAACTGGTATCATTCCTTCGTTATCGACAAGGGAACTGATGAAGGCGTTGCTATAGACATGAATGTTATTGCTGGTGGCGGGCTTGTAGGCAGAGTTACCGATGTAGGTCCTGACTGGGCAATGGTTCAGACTATTATTGCTGATAATTCCTCAGTAAGTGGAACTGTTCTTTCAGCTTCTGAGAACCTTATTGCTACAGGAGATCTTGAGCTTTACAACGAGGGACAGATTTCTTTTTCCAAGCTTGTAGACAGTGCTGATAAGGTAACAGTAGGAGATAAGGTTGTTACTTCTAACATCAGTGATAAGTATCTGCCTGGAATTCTTATCGGATACGTTTCAACAATTGAAGAGGATTCAAACAACCTTACAAAATCAGGAAGAATTACTCCTGTTGTTGATTTTGAATACATGAACGAAGTTCTTGTTATTATGCAGCTTAAAAATAACGGTGAATAATGAGACGTTTAATATTTACATTTGTAACAATCATAATCAGTTTCATAATGCAGACTACCGTTTTCAGATATGTGGATTTTGGAGGGATTGTACCTAATCTTCTCATAATCCTCACTTCAGCTTTTGCCTTTATGAGAGGCGATAAGAGTGGAATGTGGGTAGGCTTTTTCTGTGGATTTCTGGTTGATATTTTCTTTGGCACATATCTTGGATTCTATGCGCTTATTTACATGTATCTGGGATTTGTCATCGGTAAATTCAATAAGATTTTCTATCCTGAGAATATACTTTTACCTTTACTTCTCATAGTATCATCAGACTTTTTGTTTGGTTTTATATGCTATGTTCTTCTTTTTATGTTCAGGAACAAGTATGATCTCGGATATTACATGATGAATGTCATTATTCCAGAAGTTGTTTACACATCGCTTGTTGCGGTTTTCCTATATCCGCTGTTGGTCAGAATGAACACGTACTTAGAGGATATAGAACAAAGGAGTGCAAAGAAATTTGTTTAGTAAGATAAAAGAGGTAGTAGTTAACTTCATAACCTCAAGGCTTGTAATTGTGGCTGCTTTTCTTATTCTTGCCTGCGCTGGTCTTGTTTACAGACTGTTTTATCTGCAGATTATAAATGGTGAGAGTTATCTGGATTCATTCCAGTTAAAGATTAAGAAGGAAAAGTCGATCGCAGCAACCAGAGGTAATATCTACGATAGAAACGGAAAGCTTCTTGCATATAATGAGCTTTCCAATTCAGTGACCATTGAGGATGTTTATGAGTCTGGCTCAGGTAAAAACAAAGCCATCAATGAGACTGTAAGTAAGGTCATCGATATTGTTGAGGGCAATGGAGATGCTGTTGATACTGATTTCAATATTCAGCTTAATTCCTCAGGTAATTATGAGTTTACTGTTGAAGGCACACAGCTCCTAAGGTTCCTTGCTGATGTCTATGGCAGAACCTCTATTGATAACCTTAAATACGAGGAGAAGTCCAAGACAGCTCAGGAGGTTATAGACGATTTATGTAAAACCTATGCGCTTGGGGAATATACAGTTCCTGGTGATAAGAAGAGCTTTGAGCCAGGACTTGGCTATGAAAAGGACAGACTTCTTAAAATTCTGATAGTACGTTACCGTATGAGTTCAAACAGTTATCAGAAGTACATTGTTACAACTATTGCAACCAATGTCAGTGAGAAGACTGTTGCTGATATCATGGAGAATTCCAATATTCTCGATGGCGTTTCTATAGAAGAGGACACAGCGAGAGTATATGTTGATTCCATGTATTTTTCTCAGATACTTGGATATACAGGTAAGGTTTCAGATACTGAGCTTGTTGAGCTTCAGCTTACAAACCCTAACTACAGCTCAAATGATACTGTTGGTAAATCTGGTATTGAGCAGTCCATGGAGTCTGTACTTCAGGGAACAAAGGGGAGTGAGACAGTATATGTAGATAACACAGGTAAAACTATCGAGACCAGTAGCTACATTGATTCCAAAGCTGGTAATGATGTTTATCTGACTATTGATAAGGACCTTCAGGAGGCTTGCTACAACATTATTGAGCAGTCACTTGCAGGAATTCTTATTTCCAAGATTCAGAATATTAAGTCATTTACATTGGGTGAAAACCAGAAGGCCAGTGACATCATGATTCCTATTTATGATGTTTACTATGCGATGTTCAACAACCATGTAATTGACCTTGATCACATGGAAAGTGCAGAAGCTGGTCCTAATGAACAATTTGTTTATCAGCAGTTTTTGAGTAAACAGGCTTCAGTTAATCAGACTTTAAGAGATGAGCTTACTGTTAATAATACAGCGTACAATCTCTTAACTACTGAGTATCAGGTTTATATGAGTTACATAGCTTCCAAGCTTTATAGCAATGGAGTAATCAGCTCAGATAAGGTTGATAAAGAGGATACAACCTATATTGCCTGGACCAAGGATGAGACTATTTCACTTTCTGAATACATCAGATATTGTATAGCTTCTAACTGGATTGATGTTACTGTACTTGACTTAGAGAGCCAGTACGTTGACTCAGAAGAAATATTTAGTACTATTGTTGATTATATTTTCAAAGATATAGCAGATGATGATGAATTCAACAAGAGACTATATAAGTATATGCTTGCTGAGGACTCTATAACAGGAACTCATGTATGTAATATCCTTCTTGAGCAGGGAGTTATTGAGCTTTCTGAGGAGGAGAGTACTCTTTGGAATGGCGGAGCTGAGTCTCCATATACATTCATGACTAACAGAATTTCTTCACTGGATATTACACCTGCACAGCTTGCACTTGATCCATGCACAGGATCAATGGTTGTTACTGATGTTAATAACGGTGATGTGTTAGCGCTTGTTTCTTATCCTGGTTATGATAATAACAAGATGGCTAATGGTGTTGATGCTGCTTATTATGCAAAGCTTCGTAGTGATGAAGCTTCACCACTTCTTAACTATGCGACTATGCAGAGAACAGCGCCTGGATCAACCTATAAGATGTGTGCTGCAACGGCTGGTCTTATGGAAGGTGTAATTGATACAACCAATACTATTACCTGTACTGGTGTGTTTGATAAGCTTGATATTGCAGCTCACTGCTGGATTTATCCCAGGTCTCATGGATCACTTAATGTAACTGGAGGTATAAGGAATTCATGTAATGCCTTTTTCTTCGAAGTTGGTTACAGATTAGGTCTTGTTGGTGATAGCTATCACTCAGATACAGGTCTTAGCAGACTTAATAAATATGCTGATATGTACGGACTTACAGAGACTACTGGAATTGAGATTACAGAATATGATCCTGTTGTTTCAGATATCGACTCTGTTCGTTCTGCAATTGGTCAGGGTTCCAACTCATTTACTACAGTTGGCCTGGCCAGATACGTAACAACAGTTGCTAACTCCGGAACCTGCTATAACCTTACTCTAGTTAAGAAGACATCTGATTCAGATGGAAACCTTCTTGAGGAGAACGGTGCTACAGTTAGAAATACTATTGATATGGATATTTCCTACTGGAACGCGATCCATCAGGGTATGAGACAGGTGGTTGAGGATAAGACCTACTTTAATGACCTTGCTGTAAATGTTGCTGGAAAGACAGGTACAGCCGAGGAGTCAAAGAAGAGAGCTAACCATGCGCTTTTCGTATGTTATGCACCTTATGAGAGACCTGAAATTGCTATTGCAACCAGAATTGCCTATGGATACACATCAAGCTATGCAGCTCAGATTACTAAAGAAGCTGTTGCTTATTATTTCGGACTTAAGGACGAAGATGAGATAAGTGCTGGAACTGCACAGGAACTTCAGGGTGGAGAAGCTAATGAGGACTGAGTCATTTATTGAAAAACTGAAAAGTTATAAAATATGGGACTATGACTTCAAGTTAATAGTTATGGTACTTGCCCTGTCTTCTGTCGGCCTTATGGCTATTGGAAGCTCGGATCCTTCCAGCAGAGATAAGCAGGTACTTGGTCTTGTACTTGGTGTAATGATCATGGTTTTTGTATCTCTTCTTGATTACATGGTCCTTTGCAAATTTTATATTGTTTATTATATTTTGAACCTTGTTTTACTTGCGCTTATCTTTACGCCTTTAAGTAAAGGTGTTAATGGTGCGACCAGATGGATTATTATTGCGGGAGTGCAGTTTCAGCCATCAGAAGCATCTAAAATATTATTGATTTTATTTTTTGCGCAGTTCATAATGAAACATAAGGACAAGATTAAAAGACTATATTTTGTCTTACTTTGTCTGGGACTTATGGCACCGCCACTGATAATGATCGTCAGTCAGCCGGACCTTTCAACGACTATTATGCTCACGGTTATTCTTAGCATTATCCTTTTTGTAGCCGGAATAGACTGGAGGCTTGTAGCAACGGTTTTAGTCGTAACAGTTCCCACATCATTACTGGTCATATTTGATGCCTTGTCTGATAATTGTTTGATTTTGAAGGATTATCAGCAGAGGCGAATTTTGGCATGGCTTCATCCTGAAGATTACGCCAATAGTGATGCTTTTCAGACTTTGAATTCCATTATGGCTATCGGTTCTGGACAGCTTTTAGGCAAAGGATATAACACTAACGAAATAGGTTCTGTTTTAAATGCTGGATTCATTTCTGAATCTCAGACAGACTTTATTTTCACAGTTGTAGGAGAGGAGTTTGGCTTCATCGGCTCCTGTATAGTTTTAGTTCTTATACTGCTGATCGCAATAGAATGCTTTGTAGTGGGGGGCAGAGCAAAAGACATGAGCGGAATGCTGATCGCAACCGGTATGGGTGCGTGGATTGGATTTCAGGGATTTCTTAATATCGGAGTTGCAACAGGTGCACTTCCGAATACCGGAATTCCGCTTCCGTTTGTGAGTTCAGGTCTTACATCGCTGGTCAGCTGCTTTGCGGGTATAGGGTTTGTACTTAATGTAAGACTTCAAGGCAAAAAATTTTACTAAGTTGGGAAGGGGTAATATATGAACATCGCTTTTATAGCACATGATGCAAAGAAAAAGCTCATGCAGAATTTTTGTATAGCTTATAGGGGGATTCTTTTAAAGCACGATTTATATGCGACAGGAACGACTGGTCGTCTTATTGAAGAGGTTACTAATCTCAATATTCATAAATATCTTGCAGGTCATCTTGGCGGTTCACAGCAGATTGGTGCTGCTATTGAGGCTAATGAGATCGACCTTGTGATTTTCCTTAGAGATCCGCTTACACAGAAGGTTCACGAGCCTGATGTTAATAATGTTATGAGATTATGCGATATGCATAACATTCCGATTGCTACAAATCTTGCTACAGCTGAGCTTTTGATCAAATCATTAGACAGAGGAGACTTAGAGTGGCGTGAGATGTACAAGTAAGCTTATAGCCATACCGGTTATTTTATCGGTTTTGCTTTCAGGATGTGCAAATAGTGATTATTCACTCAAATATTCTTTGAGTTCATCGGATTACAGCGACAAAAGCTGCGAGGTTTTAGAAACCTTTGCATCTGATCTTTGCGTGGTTGGTGGTAATATCGGTGACAGTCTGACTCTTACCGAGAAATCCTGCGTCGGTTTATTCGATTTGTCCAAAAAAGAAACCATGTACGCTTATAATGTGCATACGCAGCTTGATCCTGCATCACTTACCAAGGTGATGACAGCTATTGTTGCGCTTAAAAATGGTTCTCTTGATCAGACGCTTATAGCTGATTCAGATGTTTTGGTTACAGAGGATGGAGCCCAGAAGATAAATTTATCTCCTGGCGATTCCATGACACTTGAACAGGCTCTGCATATTCTTTTGATCTATTCTGCAAATGATGTGGCGCTTTTAATCGCCAAGAATATAGGCGGAAGCGTAGATGCATTTGTTCAGATGATGAACGAAGAGGCACAATCTATTGGTGCTACGAATACGCATTTTATGAATCCTAATGGTCTTACACAGGATGATCATTATACCAGTGTTTATGACATGTATCTCATGTTTAATGAGGCATTGAACTACGATAAATTCAATGAAATCATCAGGATGGGGGCATACACAACACAGTATTACAAGTCTTCTGGAGACCTTAAAGAAGTATCAATTAATAACACAAATGGCTATGTAAATGGCCACTATGATATGCCTGCTGGAATTACAGTTTTGGGTGGCAAAACAGGAACCACAGCAGCCGCCGGACACTGCCTTATCCAGCTTGCAACTGACACCTCTGGGAATGAGTACATCTCAGTAATTATGCGGGCTGAGGACACTGAGACGTTGTACACTGAGATGTCATCTTTGCTTTTACAAATTACAACTTAATTGTTGTCTTTTGGGTACAGTTAACTTATAATTGATATATCAGAAAAAACACTGCAGGAGGGTATGGATATGGTTCAATTAATTGTTGGGAATAAGGGTAAAGGCAAAACAAAGTGCCTGTTGAACAAGGTCAATACCGAAGTAAAAAACATATTAGGGAATGTTGTATTTCTTGATAGAAATACCAAGCACATGTTTGAGCTCAACAACAAAGTTCGTCTTATCGTAGTTCCGGAATTTATGATTGAAAATTCAGATGAATTCATAGGTTTCGTCAGTGGTGTGATTTCACAGGATCACGATCTTCAGCAAATGTATTTCGATGGTTTCCTCAGCATAGCTTGTCTGGAAGGCAAGGACATTACAAACTCAATAGAGAAGCTTGAAAAATTAAGTGAGAAATTTGGGGTTGATTTCATACTTAGTGTTTCAATGGATGAGTCAGAGCTGCCTGAGGCTGTTAAGTCGAAAGTGCTTACTGCTCTTTGATCAATGTATTGATCGGGTAAATTATTAATTAGTTATGAGATAAGAATAAAGATAAGCCGCGTTTTATCTCGCGGCTTTTTCTTTTGTGAGGATTATGAAAAAACAAAAAGCCAAAAAGGTTACACGTTTTCCGTCAGTTCTACACATGAATTACGGAATGCTGTTTTTTGCGGCAATGATGATCTACGTTGTAATCTGTGTCGTCATTTATTTTAATAAAAAGCACCTTGTAGGCTATGAGGTTATCGAGGGTTCGCTGTCTTCGAATAATATCTATGAAGCTGTTGCTCTTAGAACAGAGAAGATTGTTACCTGCGACAATCCTGGATATGTTAACTATTTTGCGACAGAGGGTCAGAGAGTTGCAGTTGGTAACCTTGTCTACACTGTTGATGGATCTGGAGATTTACTGGATTACCTTAAATCTCAAGGATCAGAGCAGGCTACTCTTAGTAGTGAGGATTTGAGCGAACTTAGGACGCAGATTGTCAGCTTTTCATCTAGTTTTGATCCTAAGAATTTCTCAGTTGTATATGATTTTAAGAACAGTCTGGATGGAACGGTCCAGAAGCTTGCAAGTGCAAGTGTTTTGCAGAATATAAATTCTCTTAATGCAGGAGGATCAGCTCTTCAGAGTATTAACTATTGTTATGCTCCTGATACAGGTATTGTTATTTATTCAACTGATGGCTACGAAGAGCTCACATTGAAGGATATGACTTCAGACCTTCTTGATAGTTCCAAATATGAGAAGAATCAGCTAATAAGTAATTCTCTTCTTGGTGCAGGTGATGTGGCCTATAAGCTCTCTACTGAAGAGACCTGGAGCATAGTTATTAAGGAGAATGATCTTGATAAGGTTCAGGATCTGGCTGATAGAGAATATGTTAAGGTCAGATTCTTGAAGAATCAGGATGAGTCTTGGGGTAAAGTTTCGTACTTCACTAATGATGCTGGTGATACTTTCGTGGAGTTCACCTTCACCAATTCAATGCTTACATTTTCTAAGGAGAGATTTCTTAGTGTTGAGCTTATAACTGAAGAGGAGAAGGGACTGAAGATTCCTAACAGTGCAATTGCTGAGAAGAACTTTTTCCTGATTCCTAAGGAATATGTTTCAAGAGGCGCCAACAGTAATTACGGTGTTCTCCGTGCAAAGTATGACGAGGATGGTAATGAAACCTCTGAATTTGTCGAGCTTGAGATATATAACGAAACTGATGAGTATTACTATGTTGATGATGATATCTTGAGAAGCGGAGATGCACTTATAAAAGCTGATTCTCAGGAGAGGTTTACAGTAAGCCAGAAGGAAGGACTTATTGGTGTGTATAACATCAACAAAGGGTATGCGGACTTCAGGCAGATAAGTATTCTTTATCAGAATGAGGAGTACTCAATAGTTAAATCCAATACGGTTTACGGGCTTAGTGTTTACGATTATATAGTATTGGACGCATCTACGGCTGAGCCGGATGCGGCTAACCTTGACACTTCTAGTGAAAACTAGCATAATATAGTAGTGATTTAGTAGAGTTTCTATAGAATCCGATTTGTTTTTTGGGAGAAGAGGAAATTTGTATGAGCGTAATGGATAAGTTTTTGTCAGCTATGAAGCTGAATGGGGATGATGAAAGTGGTTATTATGATCAGGATGATGATGCATATTATGACAGCACCATCGAGCCGATACGTAAGACTTCATCAATCGGCAAGGATGATCCCAGTATCGAGATAAGCGAAGATAGATTAAAGAAGGCTGCACCTGCACCTAGACCGATTTCTTCAGCTACTCGCCGCTCTGGATCAGGCATGGAGGTTTGTGTAGTAAAGCCTACTTCCATCGAGGATGCTCGTGAGATTACTGAGACGCTTTTAAATAATCGTACCGTAGTTCTTAACTTAGAAGGAATTGATGTTGATCTTGCACAGAGAATCATAGATTTCACATCTGGTTCTTGTTTCGCAATTTCAGGTAATCTTCAGAAGATTTCAAGATATATCTTCATTGTGACACCTGCAAGCGTTGACATCTCAGGTGACTTCCAGGACATCCTTGGCGGTGCCTTCGAGAGCAACATGACCTCAGGTGGTCCCCAGCAGATGTAATCAAATGTCATTCAAAGCAGAAGCGTTTTTGCTTCTGCTTTTTTTAGGGAGTATATTATGTCAGAAGTTTTGAATGTTAAGTATCAGGGCGAGCCTTGTTACGATATAGTAATTGATCAGAGTTTTGATGAGTTAGCTGATAGGGTAAAAGATTTAGGATTTGAGAAGAGAAGGATTTGTATTGTTACAGATTCGAATGTGAATCCGTTATTTGGTAAGCAGATAAAGGGATTGCTTGAGACGGTGGGTTCTAAGGTTGTGATTTTTGAGATTCCTGCTGGTGAGGAGCATAAGAATCTTGAGGAGATTAATAAGGCGTATGGTTTCCTTATTGAGGAGAAGTTTGACAGACACGATCTGATTGTGGCGCTTGGTGGCGGAGTTGTTGGAGATATGGCTGGATATATTGCAGCTACATATCTTAGAGGAATTGCTTTTGTTCAGGTTCCTACAACACTTCTTTCTCAGACTGATAGTAGCGTTGGAGGAAAGACCGGTGTTGATTACGAAGGATATAAGAACATGGTTGGCGCATTTTATATGCCAAAGCTTGTTCTTATAAATATAAAGGTTCTTGATTCTCTTGATGGAAGGCAGTTTGCTTCTGGATTTGCAGAGATTATGAAGCATGGTCTTATTAAGGATTCAGATTTCTACATGTGGCTCATTGATAACATGTATGAGATTGAAGAGAAGGATCCTGAGACTCTTATTTATATGATAAAGAAGAGCTGCGATATTAAGAGGCAGGTTGTTGAGAAGGATCCTACTGAGAAGGGTGACAGAGCACTTCTGAACTTTGGACATACAATCGGCCATGCTATTGAGAAATATAAGGACTTCACACTGTTCCATGGTGAGTGTGTGGCTCTTGGCGCAGTTGCTGCTGCATTCATTTCCTGGAAAAAGCAGATGCTTTCTATGGAAGAGTATTATGAAGTAAGGGATATGTTCGTTCCTTTTAATCTTCCTATTTCTGTAGAAGATATTGATGTTGAGGAAGTGATTAAGCTGATGCACTCTGACAAGAAGGCTGATGCTAATTCTATCAGATTCGTTCTTCTAAAGAAGGTAGGAAAAGCTGTAATTGATACAACAGTTACAGATGATGAAATCAGAGAGGCTCTTAAGGAGATTATCTGGACTGAGGATTTTGAGTAAAGGATTTTGAGGGTTTTATGAATACACTTACAGGTAAAAAGAAATTGGCACTGATCATTGATGTAATAGCTATCGCAATACTTATTTTTCTTGATCAGTTCACTAAGCATCTTGCAGTTGTTCACTTAAAGGATCAGGAGAGCAAGGTTATAATTCCTAAGGTTTTGGAGCTGACTTTCCTAAAAAACAGAGGCGCAGCTTTTGGAATACTTCAGGATCAGAAAGTATTTTTTGTAATGATTGCAGTAATGATTCTGGTTGTAATAGCCTATGTTTTGTTCCAACTCCCTATGGAGAAGAAATATATGTTTTTGCAGATCATTCTTGTTATGATTGCAAGCGGAGCAGCTGGAAACATGATAGACAGAGTGAGAAATGACTACGTTGTAGATTTCATTTCATTTGTAATCATCAATTTCCCTATATTTAATGTAGCGGATATTTATGTAACAGTTTCTACTATAGTATTTATTCTTTTGTTCCTGTTATATTATAAGGAAAAGGATTTCGATTTCCTTAGCTTCAAGCAGCAGAAGAAGTATAGAGAGTTTAAGTGATTTACAGGATTGTTTCTTTTGAGACAATAAGGTTATTAAATGAATTCAAATGAAGAAAACATTGTAAAATACATAGCTTCAGAGGAAATGGACGGAGAGAGAGTTGATAAGATTATGTCATCTCTCTCTGATTCTATGTCCAGAAGTTATATTCAAAAGCTTATAAAGGGAGGTCTTGTACTAAAAAATGGAGTTCCAGTTAAGCCAAGTACAGTGGTGAACGAGGGCGATGAGCTTACAATGACTGTTCCTAAGGCTGTTATTCCTGATATTGAGCCCGAGAATATTCCGCTGGACATTATATATGAAGATGATGACGTTCTTGTAGTTAATAAGCCAAAGAACATGGTGGTTCATCCTGCTGCCGGGCATTACAATAGAACACTTGTAAATGCACTCATGTTTTATCTGGGAGAGAATCTCTCTGGTATAAATGGAGTCATGAGACCAGGTATTGTCCATAGAATTGATATGGATACCACAGGATCTGTTATTATCTGTAAAAATGATAAGGCGCATCAGTGCATAGCTGATCAGTTAAAGGAGCATTCGGTAAATCGTGTATACCATGCAATTTGTCATGGATTATTAAAGGATGATGAGGGCACTATCGATGCCAATATAGGCAGAAGTACAACTGACAGGAAGAAGATGGCTGTAGTTTCTGCAGGACAAGGTAAGACAGCTGTTACTCATTACAAGGTTCTTAAGCGCTTCGAAGAAGATAAGATGACTTATATTGAGTGCAGGCTTGAGACTGGGCGAACTCATCAGATCCGTGTTCACATGGCACATATTGGACATCCGCTTTTGGGCGATCAGGTTTATGGACCGGAGAGGAAGAGTAAATTTAAGCTTGATGGTCAATGTCTTCATGCGAAGATTCTTGGATTCAAGCATCCGACGACAGGAGAGTATGTTGAGACAGATGCGCCACTTCCTGAGTACTTTCAGCACCTTCTTGATATTTTGAAGTAATTATTTGGACAATAATATTAAACGTATTTCTTGGTTTATTTCAAGCGGAAACTGTTATTTTGATTATAGTATCCAATTTTCAACTCGAAATTATATTACTTTTGCCAATAGTATTTGTTTACATAATATTGATAAGATATATGTGAGGATTTTTGTATTAACACAAAAATATATTTTCGGAGGTGTCTTATGTTATTCCAATTATATGGATCTACTGCTAGTATGCAGTTGCTCGGTTGGGTCTTGGTTTTTGCGGGACTTATACTGATGAATGAAATCGGTCGTAGAACCAAACTTGGCGGTATAATCGTTTTCGTGATTATCCCCACAATTTTAACAGTTTACTTTATTGCAGCTCATCTCGGAGCATTCGGTGGATCAAGTAACCCCACTGTTGCATTCATGGATGGCTGGTTCCACTATTTCAAGCTTTATGCTGCTGACATCGGATGCGTAGGCTTCATGATGATCAAGTATAAGTGGGGCATTGGTAAGGAAAAATGGTTTGCATGGTTCCCTTGGTTCATCGTTGCAGCTAACATCATGATTGCTAATGTTTCTGATATGGAGTCAGCTCTTGCAGCATTCTCTATCACAGGTAACCTCAGTGGTGCTTGGTGGGCTTCTAACGAAGGCGTATTCATCTATGGTGGATGGTGGAACGTTGTTAACGCCCTTGCAGGTATGATCAATATCTTCTGTATGACAGGTGTTGTTCATCTTTATTCTTCAAATGACAAGAACACATCAGATATGCTTTGGCCTGACATGACAGTTTGGTTCATCCTTGCATATGATGTTTGGAACTTTGAGTACACATACCTCAACCTTCCTACACACTCATGGTACTGCGGTGTTGCTCTTCTTCTTGCTCCTACATTTGCTAATGCATTCTGGAACAAGGGTGCATGGATTCAGAACAGAGCAAACACACTTGCAATCTGGTGCATGTGGGCACAGGTTGTTCCTGGATTCCAGCTTAGCAGCAAATTTGCAGCAGCTCTTCCTTCAGTTTACGGTGGAGCTACAGAGGCAGGAATCACTACAATGGATCTCTACGCTAAGGCAATCGACCTTTACAATGCAGGCGCTGGTAAGACAGCACAGGCTGGAGAGATCATTTCAAGCATGGGTATCACAGCTGATCCCAGAATGCAGGGCTTTGTAGCAATTTGCTCTATCGCTATTAACGTTATCTGCATAGCTGAAATAATAAAGAGATCTGTTAAGCTTGGTAAGAATCCTTATGCTAACGAAGTATTCTCAGATACTAAGGACTTCCAGCTTGCTATGGAGAGAGCTGAAAAGGCTTGATAATTAAATGCTTCAAAATAATAGGAGGCTTAATGCCCCCTATTATTTTGCCTTTAAAATCGGAAACATTTATTTGGGTTTTAGTTTTGGATTTTATATTTTTAGGTAGTATTTTTTTTAAATAAAAAGATTAGGAGATTTACTTATGGGTAGAAAACCACCTTATAAGCCTTCTTATGTGAAGGATGACGCGCAGCTTCGTGAGCCTATTGTGAAGCTTGGCAAAATGATCACAGACAGACCACTTCAGAAACTTGGATTTAAGAAAATCACTAATGATGATCCTGAGTACTGGGGTCTTGCTTCAATCGTTTCTGATGAGGAAGCTGAGCTTGCTCTTAAAATGGGCGTTAGAAAGCCTAAGACATTTGAGCAGCTTCAGAAGATTTCAGGTATTGAGCCCAAGCATCTTCAGGAGCTCCTTGACCATATGTCATGGACTGGTCTCCTTGAGTACAACTGGGAGAATGAGAAGCACGAGAAGCAGTATCTTGTTCCCATGTACGTTCCTGGAAGTGCTGAGTTCACTAACATGAATAAGGAAGTTATCGATGCTCATCCTGAAATGGGTAAGTTTTTCGATTATATGACAACACTTCCTCTTGAGAAGGTTACTAAGCTTGTTCCTCCCGGAGGAGCTGGTATCGGAATGCACGTTATTCCTGTTGAAAAAGCTATTGAGATGGAGAATGAATCTATTTCTCTTGAGCACATTTCTCACTGGCTTGATAAGTATGAAGGAAAATATGCAGCAAGCCCTTGCTCATGTCGTCGTTCTAGAAAAACTTATGACGAAGGCTGTGCTGATGATGAGAACGATTGGTGTATCGCTGTTGGTGATATGGCTGATTACGTTGTTGAGTCAGGTAAGGGTGGAAGATATATCACTAAAGAAGAGGCTCTTGCGATTTTCAAAAAGGCGGAAGATAACGGATTTGTTCACCAGATTACAAACATCGATGGTGAGAACAAGATTTTTGCTATCTGTAACTGTAACGTAAATGTTTGTTACGCACTTAGAACTTCACAGCTCTACAACACACCTAATATGTCACGTTCAGCTTATGTGGCTAAGGTTACAAAGCAGGATTGTGTAGCTTGTGGACGTTGCGTAGAGGTTTGCCCTGCTGGTGCTGTTAAGCTTGGTCAGAAGCTTTGTAAAAAGGATGGCTCTGAGGTTACATATCCTAAGCACGATCTTCCTTCAGATAGAAAGTGGACTGAAGATGACTGGGATTGGGATTACAGAGATAACAACAGAATTAACTGCTATGATTCTGGTACAGCTCCTTGTAAGACAGCTTGTCCTGCACACATCGCAGTTCAGGGTTACTTAAAGCTTGCTGCACAGGGCAAGTACACAGAAGCTCTTGCTCTTATTAAGAAGAATAATCCGCTTCCTGCAGTTTGTGGTCACATCTGTAACAGAAGATGTGAGGAGGCCTGCACAAGAGGTACTATCGATCAGGCTGTTGCTATCGACGAGGTTAAAAAGTTCATCGCTGCTAGAGATCTTAATGCAGAGACACGCTTTATTCCTGAGAAGGTAGTTCCTAAGGTAAACGGCGGATTCGATGAGAAGATTGCTATTATCGGTGGTGGCCCTGCTGGACTTTCATGCGCATTCTACCTTGCAGAGAAAGGCTACAAGCCCACAATCTTCGAGAAGAACGAGAAGTGCGGTGGTATGCTCGTATATGGTATTCCTTCATACAAGCTTGAGAAGGACGTTGTACAGGCTGAAATCGATATCATCGAGGCTATGGGCGTAGAGATCAAGACTGGCGTAGAAGTTGGTAAGGATATCACTCTTGATGAGCTTAGAAGCCAGGGCTATAAGGCATTCTACATTGCTATCGGTTGCCAGGGCGGAAGAAAAGCTGGTATTCCTGGTGAGGACGCTGAAGGCGTTGTAACAGCAGTAGATTTCCTTCACGCTGTAACTGATGATGAGACAATCAAGGTTGAAGGCGATGCTGTAGTTATCGGTGGTGGTAACGTTGCTATCGACGTAAGTAGAAGTGCTGTTAGATGTGGCGCTAAGAGCGTTAAGCAGTTCTGCCTTGAGACAAGAGACATCATGCCTGCATCTGATGATGAGGTTGAGGAAGCAGAAGAGGACGGAATAGAGATCAACTGCGGATGGGGTCCTAAGGAAATCCTCACTGAGAACGGTAAGGTTAAGGGCATCGTATTCAAGAGATGTACATCAGTTAAGGATGCTGACGGACGTTTCAATCCTCAGTATGATGAGAATGATACTGTAACAGTTGAGTGTCAGCATGTATTCCTTAGTATCGGTCAGAGCATTGTTTGGGGCGACCTTCTCAATGGCTCTAAGGTTGAGCTAGGTAGAGGTAACGGAGCTGTTGCAGACAGCCTTACATACCAGACAGCACAGCCTGACATCTTCGTTGGTGGTGATGTTTATACAGGTCCTAAGTTTGCTATCGATGCTATCGCAGCTGGTAAGCAGGGTGCAATCTCAATTCACAGATTTGTACAGCCTCATTCTTCACTTACAATCGGAAGAAACAGAAATGATTTCATCGAGCTTGATAAGGAGAACATCCTTGTTAAGGATTACGATACATGTAAGAGACAGATTCCTGGAAAGAGCGATAAGATCACTGATCCTAAGCATTCATGGCGTGATGCTAAGCTCGTATTCACAGAGGAGCAGGTTAAGGCTGAGACAGCAAGATGTCTTTCATGTGGTGCTTCTGTAGTAGATACTAACAAGTGTATTGGATGTGGCCTTTGCACAACCAAGTGTGAATTCGACGCAATCCACCTCTACAGAGAGAACCCTGAGTGCAGCGTAATGATTCCTTCAGAAGACAAGTTCAAGGCAATCATCCCTTACGCAGCAAAGCGCGCAATTAACATTAAGTTCAATAAGAAAAAATAATTGTGATATAGGTTGTGACAAGCAATAAATTTTTTTTGATTTTCAAATGAGGTAGTTTTATGCACGAACTGGGAGTAGTTTTTCATATAATTGATGATTTGAAGGCTGTTGCCGAGGAGAATAAGATTGAGAAGATTGATAAGGTTACAGTAGAGCTAGGCGAGGTTTCTACTGTAATACCTCATTTCCTTGCTGACTGCTGGAAATGGGCTGCAGAGAAGCAGGATCTTCTCGTAGGTACAGAGCTGAATATTGAGACCATACCTGCTATCACACAGTGCGAGGATTGTGGTAAGCAGTATGGAACAATAGCTCATGGCAGAACCTGTCCCTTCTGTGGCAGTGAGAAAACCTATCTGGTTCAGGGCAACGAATTCCTCATCAAAGAAATAGAAGTAGCTGAATGAGTTTATCTTAGTTGTAATGCGAGACTGATAGACTTAAAGTATGCCAAATAAATAAAAATAGTTCTTATTAGATATATAAGGCAGAGCATTTCAAAATTTGAATGCTCTGCTTTTTGGTTTGCGCGCCATGGGCGCGCTCTAACGGGTGAAAGTCCCGAATACGCCCAGATAGTGGGAAGTATATAGC
>SVFV01000041.1 GCA_015056655.1 Butyrivibrio sp. | reverse complement strand
GCATGGTAACATGTTCAGCTGATGTGTACTAATAGGTCGAGGGCTTGTCCAAGAAGGATATAGAACAAAGAGAAAAAACGGATCAAGATGTATTCAGTGTTCGGTTTTGAAGGTATAACAAATTGTGTATAATCAAGATATTTTATGATTATTCATGGTAGTTAGTGAAATTAATACTTTCATTGGCTGCCATAATGTTGTAAAATATGGAAGTGTCCTTCAATAATTATATGGCCCGGTGGCTCAGCTGGTTAGAGCGCCGCCCTGTCACGGCGGAGGTCAGGGGTTCGAACCCCCTTCGGGTCGCTTACAATCTAATATTTGTATGGGGTCTTAGCTCAGCTGGGAGAGCATCTGCCTTACAAGCAGAGGGTCACAGGTTCGAGCCCTGTAGGCCCCACTAATTCCGATATTTCGGAATTAAGCCGATGTGGCTCAATTGGCAGAGCAGCTGATTTGTAATCAGCAGGTTAACGGTTCGAGTCCGCTCATCGGCTCTATATGGATGGCTTCCCGAGTGGCCAAAGGGGACAGACTGTAAATCTGCTGCAAATTGCTTCGGTGGTTCGAATCCACCGCCATCCATTTATTTAATATCGCGGGGTGGAGCAGTCTGGAAGCTCGTCGGGCTCATAACCCGAAGGTCACAGGTTCAAATCCTGTCCCCGCTACTCATGCCTAGATAGCTCAGTTGGTAGAGCAGAGGACTGAAAATCCTCGTGTCGTTGGTTCGATTCCGACTCTAGGCATCTTTTATTGCCAACTTACTTCCACTTATTTATATATTTTTAAGAGAAAAGTCCTTAATTTAAGGGCTTTTTTTATTGTTCTTATTAGTAATTTGTGTTATATAATTTTAATCTATTCCCAAAATTCAGTGCGCAATTACCAACATCAGAATTGGTAAAACGGATGTTGAAAAATAAAAAATTTCAATTGTAGACTACGACTATGAAAGTTTTTTCCATGCAATAAAAAAATTTAATGAAAAAAGAACATTGTTAATAGTACTTTTGTGTAAAACATGGAATATAAACAACCATGCGCTATTATTAGTGACACCAGTATAGGACTGATGGTATAAATAACTAATCAGGAGAGGAGGTGTCTTATGGCTGACGTAAATGATATGACAATGCTTTCTCAAGAAGAGATCGATAAACTTATTAAAAAGATGGAAGAGGAGCAACAAAACTCCAAATAATAGTATGGCGGCTTATAGGCCGCCATTTTTGTATGCAAAAATATCCCTTTACATGAGAAAATAACGGTATATTTTTAGGATTTACTATATAATGGGGTATGTGACATTTGTTATTTACAGCTAAGGAGGAGCGAATTCCATGTACGATTTTACTACTTGCCCAGACAGAAGAAATGCAGCAGCTGAGAAATACAATGATATGCTAAAGAAGTGCCCTAACGTTCCAGAGGGCATTATACCGTTGTCTGTTGCTGATATGGAGTTTAAGAATGCTCCTGAGATTACAGAAGGGCTTTCTGAATATCTAAAGGATACAGTTCTTGGCTACACATCTCCAACAGAAGGGTTTGTGGAGGCTGTTGTCAGCTGGCTAAGGGACAGACACTCATACGAGATAAAGAGGGAGTGGCTTGCTGTTTCAGATGGCGTTGTTCCAGCTATTGGAGACCTTATAAGGGGAATGACCAAAGAGGGTGATGGCATTATTATCCTTTCGCCTGTTTATTATCCGTTTAAAGGCTCTATTGAGCGAAATAACAGGAAAGCCATAGAGATTGACCTTCTTTATGATGGTCACGAATATACAATAGATTTTGAATCACTTGAAAAGGCTGCTGCTGACGAGAACAATAAGCTCATAATTTTCTGCAACCCTCATAATCCAGTGGGAAGAGTCTGGAAAAAGGACGAGCTTCGCCGCGTATATGATATTTGTGTAAAAAATGATGTTTTTATCATAGATGATGAGATACATAATGATCTGATAATGCCTGGATTTGAGCATACAGTTCTGGCTAATATCGCAGAGGATGCTGGAAAGCACATGGCAGTGTGCATTGCGCCAAGTAAAAGCTTTAACCTTGCAGGAATGCAAACTTCTGTAGTTGTTATAGAGGATCATGAAAAGAGGCGTGCTTTCTGGAAGTCCAGAAGCCAGAGCTTTAGATATGATGTAAATATTCTTGGCATGGAAGCATGCAGACTTGCGTACACTAAATGTGAGAAATGGCTTGATGGGTGTATAGAAGTAATACATCAGAATGCAGAGTTCTTGAAGAACTTTATGAATGAGCATTTCCCTGAGGTTGTGGTTTATCCACTTGAAGGAACATACCTTATGTGGTGCGATTTTAATGCATGGGGAATGAGTGCAGAAGAGCTTGAGAAATTCATGATTAATGAGGCATATCTTTTCCTCGATGAGGGCTATATTTTCGGTGACAGTGGTAAGGGATTTGAGAGATTTAATCTTGCATGTCCCAAGTACGTGCTTGAGGATGCCCTTAACAGATTGTTGGAAGCAAGAAAAAGGATGCTTGGATAAGCATATTTAGGTTTGTTTTAGGCTAATTTGCTATATTACTTTCACTGAAGGATTTCAATAGATGCAAATTAGGGCATTTTATATCACCAATAAGAAGATTTAACTTTTTTAGATATGCTATATATTTATCTGTAAGAAAGAGAGGTAACATGACATGAACAGATTTAATAATTTTCTATACAGATTCCGCAGCCAGATGGCACAGTTCATGTATGGTAGAAATGGACTTGATGCAATGGCTAGAACAGTATATATAGCTGCAATAATACTTTTTGTAATAAACCTTTTTGCAAATAATGCAGCGATTTCTGCAATTACACTGGTGCTTTTTGGCTATTCGTTATTCAGAGCTTATTCAAAGAATATACCAAAGAGATATGCTGAGAATGAAAAATTCCTTGAAAAAACAAGGATTCCAAGAAAATATATTGGTATAATTCCTATGCAGGTGCGTGATATCAGGACATCCAGATATTATGTATGCAGCAAGTGCCATCAGCAGATCAGAGTTCCAAGAGGAAAGGGCAAAATTGAGATTACATGCCCTAAATGCAGAAATAGTTTTGTTAAGAGGACCTGACGGCCCAAGGAGAAAAAGTTATGATGAGCAATCCCTACGCGGTGCTTGGTGTAGAGCCAGGTACATCGCAGGAAGACATAAAAAAAGCATATAGAAATCTGGCAAAGAAATACCATCCGGATCTTCATCCAAATGATCCTGTAGCAGCATCCAAGATGAATGAGATAAATGCGGCATACGACATACTTTCAAAGCCTCATTCTGCCAGCTACGAAAGACAGCAGGCGCGTGAGAGGGCATATAGTCAGAGCGCATACAGCCAGAGCGAACAGCGTACTTATAGTCAGGGTGCATACAGCCAGAGTGAGCAGACAGATTACAGGGAAGAATACGAAAATCCTTTTGAACAATATGGCACATACTGGCAGTGGTCCAATATGCCGTATCAGAGAAATAGCAGTAACTGGACACCCAGACCTGTTTTCACATTCTCTTTTGGCAGACTGATAAGATGGTTTTTGTTCTATCAGCTGGTATCAATGATTATAAAGATGTTCTTTTTTATGTTCTGAATATTGTTGGAAATTAAGAAGCTGCTGGAAGGACTTATTAGTCCTTTACCAGCAGTTTTTCTGATATGTGCTTATTGAAGAACTGGATAAATGGTCCAAAGCCAAATGCTGAAACCAAAGTTCCGATACCGACAATTCCTCCTGCAAGGAAGCAGATGAGTGCGCAGATGGCATCGCACATGATTCTTGCAAGGAAATACTGGATTTTAGGGAACTTCTCGTTGATTATAAGTGCCAGAGCGTCATAGGGTGCAACACCAAGATCTGCAGTCTGGTAAAGAGACAGTCCAAGTGAAATCGCCAGAACGCCCATAAACACGATAAATAAGCGAAGTATAAAGCCCTGGGGTTCTCCTACAAAAGCAAAGAGCAGGTTGTAGAAGAAGGTGGCTATGTAACCAAGGAAAACTGCGTTGATAACAGTACCAAAACCGATGAGTCTTCTGCCAAAGAGAATCTGAACCACGAAAAGCAGAAGATTAACTATAATCTGCAGTACAGGGTAGGAGATCTTTAAAACCTCAGCAAGTGCCATATTCATGCCGTCAAAGGGATCATTTCCCATCATGGAAAGCTTGAAAATACCAACACCAAGTCCTACAAATATATTTCCAATAATTACTCCGATAACAGTTCTTTTGAAACCGGCTTTTGCAAAATAATCTTTCAAAAACATTTTAAAAAGTTCCTTTTCCTATTTTTTTGACTCCCTATTTTACCATATTTTTCTTTGGAAAATTGATTATACAATGAAGATTTATTTGCATAAAAAATCAGTAATTTAACTTAAAATACAGACTTTTTGTATAATGTTATTGATTTTAGCAAGATTTGCGACTATTTCGGCAAAAAAAGCTAAAATCGTGTATAGGAAATATGCGCAAAACGTGGTACAATCGGATAACATGAGGTGGGCATAAAAATATAATTTTTTTATTTTATACAACGTAGAGATTACGAGGAAAAGAAATGTATAAATATGCTTATTTCGATATTTGTAATGAGAATCCTGTAATTCAGGTCGAAGAAAACAATATCGTTGATCTCATTAGTCATGTTTTTGGATATAGAGGCTTATTAATTTCAGATTCTGTCAGCGAGAGATACAATGCGTTTGTGACTCAGCTGATATGTTCATTATTGTGTACTCTGCCTTCACCCACATTTGAGGTTATGGTTGCTGAGTACAAACTTCAGGAGAACTTTGTAGGCCTTTTTGATGAAGACAAAATTTCAGACCTGTCACTTGGCGAATATCAGGATATGCGCGCTAAGGGATTACAGATGCTGAGGCATCCGTCACGAGCAATGTTTCTGCTCCCTATCTTATTCCCCAAAATGAGTAGCATAGATTACAGGAAGTACTCTGAGTATATTGAGAAAATCGTTATTGAAGAGCTTTCTGACAAGAATCAGGCACTCAAATCAGATGAAGAAAAGCGCTTTGAATTTTACACTGAGTTTTTCTCAGATAAGATTGCAAAATCGCCCAGATTTACAGGGAATGATGCAGATAGTACTGATTGGAAGATGGAGCTTTCAAACTTCCCGCTTGATCAGGATACTCTGACCGTGCTCAACAGCGCTGGTATTAAGACACTTAAGAATCTTAATGACGTTCCTATGTCAATTATTGAGAATCTTGAGCTTCCTGATAAAGAAGTTATCCGCAGCATCAGGACAATCAAATTCCTTACTCTTACTCTAAAGAAGAGGAAGATAAATCAGATTAAACTGAGCACAGGGCTCTTTAATAGTAAAACATTACATCCTATAACCAAGCTTAATCTTAAGCCTGATACATTAACCAAGCTTTTGCGCAAGGGTATTGTATATGTTGAGGATATCACTGATTATAATCTGATGATGCTGAGTCAGGGGATGCATTTCAGCAAGTTAGAGGATTTTGAAGAGAATGGCTTAAAGGTGCTATTTGATATAACAGATAAGTATGACAGAGAAGATTTGTGCATTCTTATCCATGGCAATTCAAATCCTTTGCTCTATGTTCCGATCAATGATAGCGATGAGGATTACTTTGCTGGAAGAACATTTACTGATGTGTTAGCAGATAGCAGATGCCCTCAGAGCGTTAAGGATTACCTTAAGAGAAAGTTAGAAGAGTATTCAGTTTATACAAACCATCAGACACGCGATCTTTCTATCGCATAAGAAGTGTCCGCTGAAGTGAATAATACAAATAATTAGTGCTTAAAGCGCAATATAAGACAAGCCTCCGAGGTTTTTATGTGTAATAATTAAAAACTGTCGGAGGTATTTTTATGTGCAAATTTGGCTTATATGAAGATGGAAAAATCGCAAGCTTTCTCATAGAGAGTGAAAGCTATGAAGGAATAAAGTTAATTGGAAAAACCGTAAAGGAAGATTTGGAAAGTGTTACGGGTAAAGCTGCAGATATTATCGAGGTTCTTTCAGGTAAAGAGGGAGAAAACCTTGTTCTTATGGCAACTGTATCCAGGAGCCCTTTATTAGATAGGCTTATTTCTGAAGGAAAAGTCTCTGTTTCTGAAATCGAGGGGAAACGAGAAGTATATAAGATGACTGTAATAGAGTCGCCTTTTGCGGAATATGAAAATGTGAAGAAGCTTCTTGTTATTGCAGGAAGCGACAAGCGAGGAACAATCTATGGCATGTTTAAACTCTCAGAGATGTGCGGAGTTTCTCCTCTTGTATTCTGGGGAGATGCCAAGCCATTGAAAAAAGAGGAGATTACCTTTGATTTTAGTGAGGATATTATTTCAAAGGAACCCTCAGTAAAGTACCGTGGATTCTTTATAAATGATGAGTGGCCTGCATTTGGTAACTGGTGTACTGAGCATTATGGAGATGTAAATGCAAAGGCTTATGAGAAAATATTTGAATTGCTCCTTAGATTAAAGGGCAACTATATGTGGCCAGCTATGTGGAATTCATCTTTTTCTGAGGATGGGCCTGGTCTCTTAAGTGCGGAGCTGGCTGACAAGCTTGGCGTAATCATGGGAACCTCACATCATGAGCCCTTGTGCAGAGCAGGAGTAGAGTGGCAGAGACAGTACAAGAATTATAGTGATGATAACGCATGGAGCTTTCTTTCTAATGCCGAAGGAATCAGGAAGTTCTGGGAGGATGGCGTTATCAGAAATAAGGACTTCGAGAATGTAATAACAATAGGAATGAGAGGTGAATCTGATTCTAAGCTCATGCCTGAGGATGCTACTCTTAAGGATAATATTGATGTAATCAAAAAGGCTATAACAGCGCAGGATGATATTTTAAGAGATCAAATCAGTCCGGACCTCAAGGAAGTCACCAGAATGCTCGCCATTTACAAGGAGGTCGAGGATTACTACTACGGTGATGAAAACACAGAGGGCCTTAAGGACTGGGATGAACTGAAGGACGTTATCTTTTTATTAAGTGATGATAATCATGGGCATGTGAGAGCACTTCCTACCAAGGAGGAGGCAAAGCATCCGGGCGGATTTGGTATGTATTATCATTTCGACTACCATGGTGCCCCGATAAGCTACGAGTGGGTCAACTGTAATAGGCTTACCAAGACCTGGGAGCAGATGAGCCTTGCCTATGAAGCTGGAGTCAGAGAAATGTGGATAGTAAATGTGGGCGACCTTAAGCTCAATGAATATCCATTAAGCTTTTTCATGGAGCTTGCCTATGACTATGAAGCACATAAGGGTATAAACAAAACAGAGGAATTTGTACGCAGCTGGATTGATGTACAGTTTGGAAACGGTATATCTGATGAGCAAAAGGATGACATTTTCCAGGTTTTAGAGGGTTATACCAGATGGAACTCCACAAGGACGCCAGAGACAATGAATGAGAACGTGTATAATGCCGTAGATTTCATGGAATGCGACAGGGTAAGGAATTGTGTGGCTAAAACCTATGAACTGGCTAAAAAGCTAAATAATGAGCTTATAGAGCCTGCTCTTACTACTTATAGAAGCCTGGTATTTTATCCTGCGGCTGCATCCTTAAATGTAATGCTTATGAACCTTGAAGCATCCATGAATAAAGAGCTTGCAAGGAGAGGCATCGTATATGCTAATCATTATGCAAAATCTGTCCTTAAGAGAGTTGAAGATGATAAAAAGTATGTTGCAGATTTCCATGCTTTTAATGGCGGCAAATGGAATCATATGATGAGCTCAGCGCATACAGGCTTTAGAAGCTGGGATGCGTACAACTGGTCATATCCCCTCGTGTCTGAGGTTGCGCCTATTCATGAAGCTAAGGCTATCGTTGCATTCAGAGGAAGCAGACAGCTTGACCTTGGATCTCACTGGCAGGGAACACCGGCACTTAAGAGCGATGCATTCACAAGAGCTGATGTGGAGAAGGTTTTACTGGATATAGATAGTAGAGGTGATATAGGCTTTTCCTACAGTGTAGAGTGCGAGGATGAATGGATCAGCTGCACTGAGCCTGAGGGCAGAGTATATATTGAAGCTTCTGAAGGTAGGAAAACTCTTGTCTTTGTGGCAGACAGGAATAAATTAGATGGTGAAGCTACCGCAAAAGCAAAGGTAAAGCTTACCTTCGATAATGGAGTTGTTTCAGAAAGCAACCTTTTGTTTGAAGGTGAAAACTACAGCGACAGTGAGATGATCAAGGATGATTCCATGGGAAATGTATTTGTAGAGAATCAGAACCTTATCGTGATTAAAGCTGATCATTTTGCAGATAAAAATGATGCAGAGGATGCTGGATTTGAAGTAGTAAATTATCTGGGAAAAGCAGGCGAAAACGCCATAAAGGTATTCCCTGCTACAAAGACCTACAGCCAGGAGCAGATATTAAGTGGTAATGCACCGTTTACAAAATACAACTTTGTTGCAAAAGAAAGCGGCGTATATGATCTGACCTTCCATTTATCTATGAGAAATCCTATAGTCAGAGGTGGCAGAGTAAGTTTTGGATATGCTGTAAATGATGGAAAAGTGGAAATTGCCCATGGAGTATGTGAGGGATATTTCACAGAATGGCAGTGTGATGAGTGGGGAGGCGGAGTTCTTGCCCATGAGCATGTTGTAAATGTGAAAATAGAACTGAACAAGGGAATTAATACACTCAATGTTTTTGCTGGGGATCCTGGCTTTATTTTGGAAAAAATGGTTATGCACAGCGAGGATTACAAATTACCAGAAACCTACTTAGGACCTGAAGAGAGCGTTCTTTTGAAAAAATAATTGAAATGAACTGCCTTGTTGATGTAAAATACCTAATGTTTGCCCCTTGGGAGGCGAATATCAGCATTAAATGCAGGGAATATGACATAATCGTTAGGTAGCCTGCAACAAGGAGGGAATGTGACAAAAGACGAATTCTTAAATGCACTTCTTCTGGAAGGTTTCATTTGTGAAAAGGCAAGTGACTATCCTTCAGTAGTATGTGAGGCAGAGGAGATTAAAAAGACAGCAAAGAAAGTGCAGTCTATTGCAAAGGATAAGGGCTATAATTCCTCTTTCGCCATAAGACGCTACAGAGAAGGCATGGATCTTATCTCCAAGGATGGAGCAGTAAAGACTATAAAGGATGCAATAGGAGAGGATGAAGAAGCTCCGGTATCCATAACAGAGCCAATTCCTATGACAGCCGTTTCAGAGGATGTTAGTGCGTAAGAAATCAAATAATTGTAGATAATAAGGAGCAGGATTTTCCTGTTCCTTTTTCTTGTCTTGCTGGTAAGTTCTTTGCTAAAATACATTGCAAAGAGTTTAGGAGGAGTTAAATATGCCACATTCATCAGGCGGCGGAAGCCATAGCGGTGGAAGCCACAGTTCAAGTTCATACAGTGGGGGAAGCAGCGGAAGATCTACACCCGCGGTTTATCGTTCATATCACTCAGGGACCAGAAGATACGTTTATTATCAAAATAACAGACCATATTACTATTACAGTACAGAAAAGGTTGAAGAGCCCTCAAAGGCAACATTGCCACTACTTATTGTGTTGTTCATAGTTGCTATACTTATAAGTATTCCGCTTTGGACTTTGATAGTTGATACGCCTCAGAAGTTAGAAATGGATTATGATACAAACATCGTAATCGCAGATAATTTGGATATTATGACAGAGGCGGAAGAGTCAGAGCTTTCTATGAAACTCAAGGAGTTTCAGGATGTCACAGGCATTACGCCTGCAGTTTTAACTGTATCAAATGATGAATGGAAGCCATACTATGAGGGGCTTGAGAATTATGCCTATGACTATTATGTAAATGCTTTTTCTGATGAAAAGCACTGGCTGATCGTATATTCCACAGATAGTGGTACTAAATTCGAGGATTGGTACTGGGAAGGAATGCAGGGAGATTCCACTGATTATATTATTACATCATCAGTGGTTGACAGATTCAATGATGTCATGCAGAAAGAGCTTACTACAAGGACAAAGTACAGTGTCAAAGATTCTATTTCAGATAGTTTTTCTGAGGTTTTGCCCACTATAATGGATAAGTCCATAGATTGGGAATTTGTAATACTGATGGTTGTGGTAGATGGATTTGTGCTGATATTCTTCATATCTCAGATAATAAGCACTAAAACAGCCAAGAAGAGATCAAATTCTTATGCATGTAAGACATCAAAGGAACAACCTATAGAAGATACATGCAGTTATTGTGGCGGTGTGTATGTACATGGTATTCATATATCCTGTCCTCATTGCGGAGCTCCTATTGTAGCCTTAAAACGAAAGGATGAGCAGGCTGGATTAAATCCTGATTTATATTGATGAATATAATTAACGAGCTGATCAATTGATCAGCTCGTTTTTATGATTGTAGTATATTTCATGCTTTATCATTCCTCCGCTTCAGCGTTGGGATCGTATTTTAAGATGTCTCCCGGCTCACATTCCAGTGCTTCGCAAATTCCAGCGAGAGTAGAGAATCTTATTGCATTAACCTTGTTATTTTTTATTTTAGACATATTTACATTGGCGATTCCGACTTTATCTGACAGGTCGTTGAGAGATACATGTCTCCTTGCCATCATTACATCAAGCTCAAGCATAATTCTTCCCATAGAGCACCTCCTTAAAGCAATCCATCAACATCTTTTTCAAGCTGAGTGCCATAAGCAAAATACTGAGTAAGGCACAGTGCTACAAGACCAATAACAAATTCTGATAAGCTGATTGAAAGCATGAAATTAGTGGTGTGAGTAACAATAACGAAGAGAACTCCCATGATTGCTTTACTTATAGGCATAGCAATTGCTAAAATACCAATGTTTCTGATTCTCTTGATATTCTCAGGTGAGAAAGGAGATTCCACATTCTTCTTTCTGAATACCAGATATACATTTCTGAAAATAAGAGCTGTAATTACCAAAAGAATTGCGAAGGGGATAAACACAAATGCTGCATTTCCCTGCATGATTGCATCAACTACCCAGTCTGAAGCGGGATTTGATACTGAATTGGGACCAATCTTTGTTGCTGTAAAAACTACTCCGTTTTCTGCGGCTTCTTTAAATAACTCTGCTGATCTGGTCATTATAATTGCTGTAACGATCATCATGACTACACCAAACCATCCAACTACTTCTATAACCTTTGCTAAAATTGCTGTTGCATTTCTAAGCTTTGAATCCTTCATAATTAACTTTCTCCTTTACCGGCGTATCGCCACTCAATATAATAAATGTTTTCTGTAAAAACGCTAACGTTTGTCGTTAAATATTTTATACCATACATGATTTATGTATGTCAACAACAATTTAACGTTTTTCGTTAAAAAATTTATTTACGTCGAAAAAAGGCGATTATTCTGAGGGATAACTGAAAGAACATGGTCAACGTGTATCTTGGCCGGTTTTGATAGTATAATGAAAGAAAAACTTTAAGGGGTATAGCAATGGAATATTATGGGAGAAAGCCGAACTACAATGCTCTTCACAGAATGATGTTCGGTATGGCTGAGTTTTACAATGGGGGAGCTTTTGTAATTATCAACACGTTTTTTGCAGTGTTTATGACCAAGGCACTTGGTGTGCCGGCTGCACTGGCAGGAACCATCCCACTTGCGGGGAAGGTTTGGGATGCAATAACAGACCCGATGATGGGAAATATTGCTGACAGAACGACATCAAAGTTTGGACCTAAGCGATTTTATATCCTGATTGGTGGATTTGCTTCTGCGCTGACTTTTTTATTGTTATGGCTTACAATTCCGTCAAAATCAGTGGTGGTTCTTTACATCTTTTATCTGGTAATGTACTGCCTGTTTTCAACAGGCTTTACAATCCTTATGGTGCCATATAATGGCCTTTTGCCTGATATGATGGACGACTATACCATGCGTGCTAAATTTTCCAATGTTCGTATGATATGGTCTACACTTGGCTCAATGGTTTGTGGTCTGGTACCTACCTTTATTATCACTGACAATCTGAATACTGCACTTTACTTTAAGTGTGCAGTAATATTCAGTATCAACCTTGCTGTTTGTAGTTGCTGTTATTTTCCCTCTTACAGGAAAAGAGTTCGCAGTCGTTCAGCGTGAAATCGCAAGAAGAAAGGGCGAAGACAGCTCTGAGACAACTGAGGAAGAGAAGAGACTTTGCGAGAAGGTAACAGGCTTTAAGTATGAAGAACTTTGGAATACCAAGCATGCTAATAGATTTTCAAATAATTAAAGTAATAAAGAGAGGGTTAAAATGAGTTATCCATTAATATGGGCACACAGAGGTGCCAGCGGACACGCTCCGGAAAATACATTACCTGCCTTTAAGATGGCAGCTGATATGAAGGCTGACGGCGTAGAGCTTGATGTACAGCTTACGAAGGATGGTGTACTTGTAGTATGCCATGATGAGAAAATCGACAGAACCAGTACAGGCGCAGGCTATATCAAGGACTACACCTATGAGGAGCTATTGAAATTTGATTTCTGTAATGGAAATCTTGCGTATGAAGGTACGAAGATACCTACGATGGAAGAGGTGTTTGACCTTCTTGCGCCTACTGGACTTACCATCAATATTGAAATGAAAACAGGTGAAATCTTTTATCCTGAGCTGGAAGAGAAAATAGTTGCGCTTACTAAAAAGAAGGGCTTTGAGGACAGAGTTATCTATTCATCCTTCAATCACTACTCAGTTATGAAAATCAAAGAGATTGATCCAGAGGCAAAGGTTGGCTTTTTATATGCAGACGGACCTCTTAACATGCCTGGTTATGCTGCAGAAAATGAAGTGAATGCTCTGCATCCGGCATTTTATAATCTTCAGTATCCTGATTTTATGGATGACTGCAATATGTTTGATATTGATGTTAATGTATGGACGGTCAATTCTGAAGAAGCACTGCTTAAGTGCAGAGACATGGGCGTAAATGCTGTAATTACTAATTATCCAGATAAGGCTAGAAAACTATATGAGCAAAATTAATTATTTAGGTGAAGACAATTTTATAAGAGTAATGCTAAGTGAAAACCTCAAATGGCAAAGAGAATGCACCAAACAGGGGCAGTTTGACTCATTTGATGGAATAGAGCTTAACTACTACAAAGCAGTACCAGAAGCTCCAAAGGCTGTTATCACTATCGTGCATGGCTTTTGTGAGTTCTGGGGAAAATATCATGAATACGCATGGTATCTGTATCAGGCAGGATATGCTGTTTATTTCCTTGAACAGCGCGGACATGGCTACTCCGGTGGAAAGAACAAAGAAAAAGATGTTGTTTACATAGATGATTATGATACCTATGTGAAGGACCTCAGGGAATTTCTTGATCAGGTGGTCTGCCCTGAAACAGAGGGATTAAAGAAGATTGTTCTTGCTCATTCAATGGGCGGAGCGGTGGCTACACTGTTTTTAGAGAAATATCCGGAGTGTTTTGATGCAGCTATACTGAGCTCTCCAATGCTTAAAATGAAGAACAATACAAAGCCTATACTTTTAAAAATCCTTGAAATCTATGCATCTGTATTTAATAAAGGTAGAGCCCTTGCTCCAGGTCAGCGCAAATTTGACGGAGTGCCTGTTTTTGAGACCAGCAGTACACTGTCCAGACCACGCTATGACTATATGTTTGAGATGCGCAAAAATGACTGGCATTATCAGACCTATGGGGCATCAATAAATTGGGGGCTGGCCAGCCTTAAGGCGAATGACAAACTTATGAGTGGAGCAGCTGCTATAAAGATTCCAGTTACTGTATTTACAGCGGGACAGGACCATCTTATTGATGCAGAAGGATATACAGAATTTGCAAAGCTCGTTCCCCAGGCAAAGTTTCATGCATTTGAAAGCTCAAGACATGAAATATTCAACGCAGACGAGGAGAGCAGAATAAAATATTATGATGAAGTAATGGAAACTCTGGAAGGGTTTCTTATGTAATTGATAATAATCAGTGTAATTAGGGGCGCTATCAGTGTGGATGATGTCCCCTTTATTGTGCTATGGTAGAAAAATAAAAAGGATATTTTTGCATAACATGATATTTATGTGAAGACTTTTTGGTTTTACAATCGTTTTATAAACAAGAAGCTACTTAAGAGGAAGTGAGGAAAGTGAAATGAGAGAAAAAAGATTAACTAAAAGTGCAAATAAAAAAATCTGTGGTGTATGTGGAGGCTTCGCAGAATACTTCGGTATTGATCCCACTATTGTGAGACTTATTTATTTAATACTTGTATTTTCTGCAGGTATTGGAATTCTTCCATATATCTTAGCTGCAATCATTATGGATGAATCTCCTGAGGTTGCAGGAGGCTACAACAGAACAGTTGAACCACAAAACAGTAACTCGGCAAATTTTGAAAATGAATCTGAAGAACCTGTAGGATTCAAGCTTGGAGAAGACAATTAAGTAGCTTAAATAATTGTTTATAGAACTGGAACCGAAAAAGGAGGAAAAATCATATGAACATCACAATTGAAGCTATTGAAAAGGTAATGGGACAGACAGGCGTTGACTACGCAGCAGCAAAGGAAGCACTCATGCAGACAAATGGAGATGCAGATGAAGCAATTAAACTTCTTCAGCCCAAGTCATGTGAGATTGGGGAAGACGTAAAGAAGCTCATTGATAAGCTTAAGAAGATTGTTAACGAAGGAAACGTTGACAGAATTCAGATCAAGAAGGATGATGAGATTGTTCTTAGCGTACCTGTGAATGTTGGTATTGTAGGCGGAATCATCGGACTTACAGCAGCTCCTTGGGCACTTATTGCTGGTTCTGTTGCAGCATTCGGTCTTGGATGCAAGCTTGTTGTAGTAAAGAAGGACGGAACAACCGATATTATCAACAAGTAATCTATAGTATTTAAAGACAAGATGAGCTGGTCATTTGATCAGCTCATTTTTTTAGTGCAGATATGTTCCTTTACGTTGATTAAACTCTTTACATTGAGCCCTACAAATGCTAAAGTTTCATTCGGATGGTATTCGGAAGAAACTATACCTTTAAGCTTCTAAATTTTAAAAAGGTGCGCCCGATGGCATGCTCGTATCATTTTGAACGAGACTGTATCACCCCCATTACAAAAGGAGGTGTTGCCAATGAAGGTTGGATTTGTAGGTGCTGGGAAAGTAGGCTGTTCTCTTGGAAAGCTTTTTGCTGATTCACAGCACAATCTGGCAGGCTTTTATAGCCGTTCGTCTTTGTCCGCGCAGGATGCTGCGGATTTTACCAAATCAAAACATTTTCAAAATTTAGAGACACTAATTGAAGAAAGTGATACGGTGTTTATCACTGTTCCTGATGATGCTATTTCTGCGGTCTGGGAAAGTATAAAACACATGTCTATTGCTGGAAAAATGATATGTCATTGCAGCGGTTCTTTATCTTCGAACATCTTTAGGGATATAGAAGAAACTGGCGCATTCGGTTTCTCGATCCATCCATTACTGGCGGTATCTGATAGATACAAGTCATACCAGGAGCTTCCAAAAGCACTGTTTACAATTGAAGGAGATGCAGATCATATAGGTGATATCAAGGCACTTTTAGAAGGAAGTGAGCTTAAATATACGGTGATCAGCGCTGATGTTAAAACCCGTTACCATGGAGCGGCCGTTATGTGCTCTAACCTTGTTATTGGCCTTATCAGGGCGGCAGAGGATGAACTCCTTGCATGCGGTTTTTCAAAGGAGCAGCTGTCAGATGCGATAGCACCGCTACTTCTTGGAAACGTAAATAAGGTTTTAAGCGTTGGCACAGAGGCGGCTTTGACAGGCCCTATCGAAAGAGGGGATGTGGGCACGGTAGAAAAGCATCTAAATACCTTCGAGGGAATAGACAGGCAGGTTTACAAGACCATGTCTCTTAAAACCCTGGAGGTAGCAAAAGCAAAGCATCCCGAGACAGATTACAGCAAATTGGAGCTTCTACTTATTGATCAGGAGGATTGAAAGAAGTATGAAAAACACAGTTACTACTCTTCAGCAGATGAAGAGAGATGGAGAGAAAATCAGCATGCTCACATGCTACGATTACTCAACAGCATGTCTTATCGAGGAGTCAGGCATCAACGCAATTCTTGTTGGTGATTCACTTGGAATGACAATGATGGGCTATAGTGACACACTTCCTGTTACAGTTGATGATATTATTCACCACTGCGCTAGTGTATCAAGAGGACTTAAAAATACATTTCTTGTGGCAGATATGCCATTCATGTCTTATCAGACATCCGTTTATGACGCGGTTACAAATGCCGGCCGCCTTATTAAGGAAGGCCACGCTCAGGCCGTTAAGCTTGAGGGCGGAGCATCTGTTTGTGAGCAGATCCGCGCTATAGTAAATGCAGATATTCCAGTAGTTGCACACATCGGCCTTACACCTCAGTCTATCAATGCTTTTGGTGGATTTAAGGTACAGGGTAAAAATATAGAGAGAGCACTTCAGATTCTTGAAGATGCAAAGGCAGTTGAGGCTGCTGGCGCATTTATGGTAACTCTTGAGTGCGTTCCCGAGGAGCTTGCAACCCTTATTTCCGAAGAGCTTTCAATTCCTACAATCGGCATTGGTGCGGGAAATGGCTGTGATGGTCAGGTTCTCGTATACCAGGATATGCTTGGAATGTTCTCTGGCTTTAAGCCTAAGTTCGTAAAGCATTTTGCAAATATCGGTGAGGAAATGAAGCGTGCGTTCAAGGAGTATGATGCAGAAGTAAAATCAAAGGCATTTCCTGCAGAAGAGCACAATTTCAAAATAGATGAAGAAGTAATGAAAGAGGTCCGCAAGGCAGCTTCTTCAGAAGAATTTTCAGCAAAAATCGAAGATGAAAGGGTAACAGCATAATTATGATCAAGGCAGCAACAATCAAAGAAGTAAAAGAAAATGTCAGAGAATGGAAGAAGCAGGGCTTAACAATTGGTCTTGTTCCTACAATGGGTTATTTACATGAAGGCCACGCAAGCCTTATAAAGCGTGCAAGACACGAGTGCGACAAGGTAGTTGTTTCAGATTTTGTAAATCCTATACAGTTTGGCCCCAAGGAAGACCTGGCTACATATCCCAGAGACTTTGAGGCAGATTGCAAATTATGTGAGGGCCTTGGCACAGATCTTATTTTCCATCCTGAGCCGTCTGAGATGTATCTTGATGGATTCCATTCATACGTCGGAGTAGATGTTTTGTCTACAGAGCTTTGCGGAAAAAGTCGCCCTATTCATTTTAATGGTGTTTGCACTGTTGTCAGCAAACTTTTCAATATTACTGAGGCAGATAAGGCATATTTTGGACAGAAGGATGCACAGCAGCTCGCAATTGTAAAGCGCATGGTCCGTGATCTAAACTTCAATATCGAAATTGTAGGATGTCCTATCATCCGTGAAGAGAGCGGTCTCGCCAAGAGTTCAAGAAACACATATCTCACAGAGGAAGAACGTGAAAAGGCTCTGGTTCTTCACAATGCACTCACTGTAGGTGAAGAGATGGTTCGCAGCGGAGAGAAGGATGCTGCAGCAGTTAAAAAGGCAGTTACAGATATCATTGAAGCTGAGCCTATCGCAAGAGTTGATTATGTTGAGATCGTAGACTGGAATGAGCTTCAGAAGGTAGACAGAATTGATGGACCTATCCTTATGGCAGTGGCAGTTTACATTAACGAGAAAGTCAGACTGATCGACAACTTTATTGTTGAGTAATACAGGCAGAGAGCAGGTGAAATTATGAATTTAACAATGCTTAAGGGCAAGATACATAGAGCAACAGTAACACAGGCAGAGCTTGATTATGTGGGTAGCATTACAATCGATGAGGATCTGCTTGATGCAGCTGGAATTCTTGAATACGAGATGGTGCAGATTGTTGATGTGGAAAATGGAAATCGTTTCGAGACATATACAATTGCAGGTGAGCGTGGAAGCGGAGTTATCTGCTTAAATGGTGCGGCTGCCCGATGCGTATCTGTGAATGACCATGTAATAATCATGTGTTACTGCAGCGTCTCAGCCGAGGAAGCAAAGGGACATAAGCCCAAGGTAGTATTTGTAGATGAGAAAAATGGCATTTCCCGCATTACAAACTATGAAAAGCATGGCAAACTTGGGGAACAGTAAAAGGGCTCAAAAAAATTGTAAAAAATCTAATTGACAGCATACCCCTTGGGGGTATATTATAACTCCTGACATGATACCCCTATGGGGTATACATGAAAGGAGATTTTTTTATGGCAAAAACATCTAATATACAAGAAGAAATGCAGAAAGAATGCGCTTGCTGCTGCTCTGGTAAAACAAAGAAACGAGATGATAAAGAGTTTAAGGACCTCATGAACAGATTAAAAAGGATTGAGGGACAGGTAAGAGGCGTTGAAGGAATGCTTGAGAATGATGCTTATTGCACAGATATCCTGATGCAGGTTTCGGCAATTACAAGTGCGCTCAACAGCTTTAACAAGGCCCTTTTAGCTAATCACATGAAAACCTGTGTTGTTGACAACATCAGAGAAGGAAATGATGAAGTAATAGATGAACTTGTTGTCACTATGCAGAAGCTCATGAAGTAAGCGGATTGTTTTATTCAGCAGCTGTGTATGCCAGAGATTAACTGACGTTAAGAGGAAAAAGATATGGAGCAATATAATGTAACCGGTATGAGCTGTGCAGCCTGCCAGACGAGAGTTGAGAAGGCGGTAAACTCTGTGGAAGGCGTTGAGAGCTGTGCGGTAAGCCTTCTTACCAATTCAATGGGAGTTGAGGGTACTGCTTCGCCGGAAGAGATAATTGCAGCAGTTGAGGCTGCAGGCTATGGCGCCAGCCAGAAAAGTAAAAACAAAACAGATAATTCATCAAATATAGATGATTCATTAAAGGACACAGAAACACCAAAGATGAAGAAAAGGCTGATTGCTTCAGTCATTCTTCTTATCCCTCTTTTATATGTTTCAATGGGACATATGCTGTGGGACCTGCCACTTCCGTCTTTTTTGGATGGGAACCATGTGGCAATGGGGTTATATCAGCTTCTTTTAGCTGGATTTATCATGGTGATCAATCAGAAATTCTTCATCAGTGGATTTAAAGGACTGATTCACAGATCACCAAATATGGATACCCTTGTTGCATTAGGTGCTACAGCTTCCTTTGGATACAGTGTTGTTGCGCTTTTTGCAATGACAGGTGCGGTAATTCAGAATGATACTGACCAGATAATGTATTACATGAATCAGTTCTATTTTGAAGCTGCGGCCATGATACTTACACTGATAACAGTAGGGAAAATGCTGGAGGCAAGGTCAAAGGGTAAAACAACAAATGCCTTAAAGGGACTGATGAATCTATCCCCTAAAACAGCGGTAGTTGTGCTAGATGGAGTTGAAACTACAGTTGCTATCGAAGAGGTTAAGGTTGGAGACAGATTTGTAGTAAGACCTGGAGAGAGTATACCCGTAGACGGTATCGTAACTGAGGGAGAGAGCGCAGTAAATGAATCTGCTCTTACAGGAGAAAGTGTTCCTGTGGAAAAAGCGGTTGGAGACACTGTTTCTGCTGCGACCATCAATACATCTGGGTACATGGTATGCGAGGCAACCAGAGTTGGTGAGGATACTACACTTTCAGCCATAATAAAGATGGTAAGCGACGCTGCTGCAACAAAGGCACCTATAGCCAAGATCGCAGACAGGGTATCGGGGGTATTTGTTCCAGCGGTTATTGGAATTTCCTTAGTCACATTTATAGCTTGGTTAATTGCAGGGCAAAGTGTTGGATATGCGATAGCAAGAGCTGTATCAGTTCTGGTTATCAGTTGCCCGTGCGCACTTGGACTTGCAACACCTGTGGCAATAATGGTTGGTAATGGAGTTGCCGCGAAGACTGGAATTTTGTTCAAGACAGCTGCTTCTTTGGAGCAGGCTGGTAAAACCCAGATAGTTGCCCTTGATAAAACAGGAACAATCACAACAGGTGAAATGAAGGTTACTGATGTAGTAGCAGTGTCCGGAATATTTGAGGATGAGCTTCTTAAAGTAGCCTATGCGCTTGAATCAAAGAGTGAACATCCTATCTCTAAGGCGGTAACAGAATTTGCCAGAGAAAAGAATATAGAAGCATGTGAGACTACTGAATTTGAAGCACTTTCTGGAAATGGACTTAAGGCTAAGCTTGGCGATGAAAATATATATGGTGGTAACCAAAAGTACATTGAGAGCATTGTAGGAAGTGTAAACAGTGAGATCAGACAAACAATAGATACGCTTTCAAGGAATGGAAAAACACCTGTCCTTATTGCAAAAGCCGGTAATCTCCTAGGAGTTATAGGAGTATCTGATGTAATTAAAGAGGATTCTCCTGAAGCAATTGCAGAGCTTAAGAACCTGGGAGTCCATGTAGTTATGTTGACTGGTGATAATGAAGTTACTGCAAAAGCCATAGCTTCGCAGGCAGGGGTTGATGAAGTCATTGCTTCTGTAAAGCCTGATGGCAAGGAGGCTGTAATCAGACAACTCATGGAGCATGGAATGGTAACCATGGTCGGTGATGGTATAAATGATGCTCCGGCACTTACTTCAGCGAACCTGGGAATTGCCATTGGCGCTGGAACAGATGTTGCCATAGATGCAGCAGATGTAGTTCTTATGAAGAGTAGTATCAAGGATGTAGCGGCAGCGATCAGAATATCCAGAAATACCCTCAGGAATATTCACGAGAATCTATTCTGGGCATTTTTCTACAATGTGCTTGGAATACCGCTTGCAGCGGGCTGTTATGTTGCTGCATTTGGTTGGACGCTTAACCCCATTTTTGGAGCTGCGGCCATGGGATTATCAAGCTTTTGCGTAGTTTCAAATGCACTTCGTCTTAACTGGATAAAGCCCTATGACAGCAGAAAAGATAAGGCTATTAAAAATTCCATAACAGGAAATTTAATACAAAAAGATTTGTCAGAGAAAAATTCTGATAATGAAGAAAATAAAGAAATCAGAAAGGAAAACAAAGAAATGAAGATTACAGTAAATGGAATGATGTGTGAACACTGCGAGGCCCATGTAAAGAAGGCTCTTGAGGCAATTGATGGAATTGAGAGCGCAGTAGCATCTCATAAGGACAACCTTGTTACTATTACAAATTCCAAGGATATCGATGAAGCTGCAATAAAGGCTGCTGTTGAGGAAGCAGGCTATGAATTCGCAGGAATAATTGAATAATCTGTAATAGATTTAAACATGACAGAGTTGGTGGAAAGCATAAATAAAAAGGCCATAAAATATGGTAAGATTGGGCACTAGGAATTTTTTTGGAACTTTGTTGGATTTTTGTTGGACATAGGGTGGTAACGTATTCTTGTTTGTAAAAAAGAGAAAAAAGAGAAAAGATTACAGAGGAGGAATCTAATGAACAAGAATACTGCAAAAAAAGGATTAACTTTAGCAATGGCTACATTGATGGGAATGTCAGTGTGTGCAGGTTGTGGAAATAAAGACACTCAACCAGAGGCTCCTGTTGAAAGCGAAGTGGCTGCTTCCGAAGAAGTTGTTACAGAGGAGACTAACGAAACAGTTACAGAAGAAACAGCTACTGAAGAAGAGACTACAGAAACCACAGATGATACTCAGGAGACTCAGGCTGAATATGTTGAAGATAATGTTCTTACAACTGATCTTATGGTTGTAACTATTCCAGATGAACTCAAAGGCAAATTCTATGCCACAATTAACGGTGAAGAAATCAGCATATTTGATAAGGAATGTGTTGATGATGGATATCCCGGATTCGTATGTTCAATCATTGTAGATAAAGATAATGAATATGTTCCAGGCGGTATGGTTACTAAGGTTGGAGAACTCGTAACATCAGATGGAAACATCTATAACGTCTGCAGAGGCTATGCTTCAGAAGTACAGTGGGACTACAACAAATATGAGGATATGCCTGAGAATTATGCACAGCTTGATAGTGCAGTTGATTCCATTATTGAGAATATAAAAGGAACTGATAGCAATACATTTGTATTCCAGGGTGGAATGAAGGGAGAAGAGCTTTATTCTTATATTCTCTCCAAATATGTTGATGCATTAAATGAGAACTGGGATGCAAATAAATTTGAAGAAGAGGGTATGAGCCCTGAGTTTTCAGCCCTTGCTCAGACAGAAGGCGATAAGGCCCTTGAAAAAATCGGTTATGCTTACACAGACATAACAAATGATGGAATAGATGAACTTCTTCTTGGTGTGATTTCTGACACCGATGAACCCAGTGTTGTTTATGATATTTATACAGTAGTGGATAGAATGCCAGAGCTTGTTGTTAGTGGAACTGCAAGAAATGGTTACTATGCTATGGAATATGGCGGAATTACTAATTTCTATTTGGGCGGAGCTGCAGAGAACGGCTTCTATTCATATGTAGTTGAGCCCAATAGTACAAATCTGATTTTTCAGTATGGTGTGAAATATGATGCAAATACTGATGAAAAGAATCCCTGGTTCGTAACCTATTCAGATGAGAATAGCTGGGAGGCAATGACTGAGGAGGACTACAATTCAAGAATTGAGATGGCAAGCGAGCAGTATCTTAAGCTTGACTATACACCTCTTTCAGATATTACACCTATTGATTATTCAAAGGTTGATCTTTCAAAATATGATACCTTCACAAAGATGCTTGATGATTTCAAGACAGGTATGGGCTACGCCAACATTCCTTTAGGTGATACAGATGTTTTCCTTGCATCAACTGCGACCTATCCCTTAGTAGATGGTCAGGAGAATGCTATAGATGCTTCCCTGTTCATATATGATGAAAATGGTTCAATAGTTTATCTTGGCAAAATTGAAGCAGGCGGAACAGCATATCCACTTGCTGTAGCTGACGGCTGTATCTATACTTGCGGTCACCATTCTATTACTAAAAGCACAGTAAAGGATGGAAAGCTTGTAAAGGTAGAAGAAGCAATTGAGGATTTCGATTCAGACGGAAATGCCAGCTATACCTATCAAAATGAAGATAAAGGATTAGAAACCGTCGAAGATAATTCTGAATTGACCAGAATGTTTGACGAATATGAAAAGGCTGAGCCGATTGAATTTTCAGTTGAGAAACAGTGATGTGATTAGGGGATTGTTTTCAAGCAAAGGAGAAGGTCTGTTTTTATTTGTGTGATATACTAAATAATAAGGATTATACGCGACTACACAAGGAGGAAGAGCATGATAAATTGCAGTGTTTACGCTCCATACAGATGAATTAAATATTTGTATGGAGGATAATTATAATGAAAAACAGAATAAAGGAATTAAGAGATTTTTACATAATTTGGAGTACTCAGAGTTTATCACAGCTTGGAAGTGCGATAACTGGGTTTGCATTGACGCTTTGGATGTATGAAAAGACAGGTTCGGCGCTAAGTACAGCAACGCTTACCATCTGCACCTATGCGCCATATGTCATAATGAGCATTTTTGCCGGAGCACTAACAGATAAATTCGACAAAAAGAAAACAATGCTTATATGTGACCTTTTGGCGGCGCTTACGACAGTCCTAGTGTTTGTTTTATACAAGAATGGTGCACTCACGATGTGGCATTTATATGCCATAAATGCGTTTTCCGGGCTTATGAACACTGTTCAGCAACCGGCTTCAGAAGTAGCATACTCACTTATTGTTCCAAAAGAGCATTATCAGAAGACGAGTGGCTTTCAGCAATTGTCACGCTCACTCATATCAATCGGGAACCCGCTCATTGCCGCAGCACTTTACGGACTGGCAGGGTTGGATGTGGTGATAGCGATAGACCTTCTTACTTTTGCCATTGCGTTTGTGGCATTACTGTTCTTTATAAAACTTCCTGAGATTCAGGATGGAACTAATAAGAACGATAACGTGATCAAACTTGCAAAAGAGGGAATCAGGTTCTTGAAGGAAACACCGCTGATTCTTACTGTGATTTTGTTTATGTCGGGGGTGAACCTCACTGCTTCAGCCTTTGATGCTGTACTTCCGGCACTTGTCATTCCGCAAAAGGGCAACAATGTTTATGGAATCGTAACAGCTTGTTCTGGTTTAGCAATGGTGGCAGGAAGCTTTCTTCCGATGATTCTTCCAAAGCCGAAGGACAGAGTCAGAGTGATATATCTGACAATGCTTTTTGCACTCGGAATAGAAAACTTCTTACTGGCATTTTCAAGAAGCCCGATTCTGTGGTGTATCGGTCAGATCATAGGATGGGTATTCGTTCCGCTTATGGCTGCAAACCAGAATGTAATAATGCGAAATGTTATACCAATAGAGCTTCAGGGAAGAGTGTATGCCTGCAGAAATACTCTGCAATTTTTCACCATTCCAATCGGATTATTTCTAGGTGGATTCTTTGTAGACAAAATCTGCGAACCATTTATGGCTTTGAAGAGCAACAATGTGTTTTGGACTTTCCTCTTTGGAAGTGGTAAGGGTTCAGGAGCAGCCCTCATGATGGGAATTCTTGGAGTGACTGGAACTTTGCTTTGCATAACATCCGGACAGATTATGAAAAAATATAAATATACTGAATAGTGCTGATGAAGACTCTCCTGTATATCAGGGGAGTCTTTTTTATGATGTTCGAAATAGACAGGGTACATCCAGAAGCTATTTCAAATATCAGAGTTTACCATTTGTTAGGATTGATTCTGCGACTTGGATTGTGATATAAAAGATATTAGATTCAAAATCTGGGAGAAAGGAGGGGGAAGAGGATGAGTGTCACAACTAAAGATTTGGCACAGATCTGCAACGTTTCACGTACCACGGTTTCACGTGCGCTTCATGGGAATGGTCGTATAAATCCAGCAACTAAAAAGAGAATACTTGATACAGCCAATAAGCTCGGTTATGAGCCTGATCTTGCTGCAAGAACTTTGGTTTCTGGCAAGAGCATGATGATCGGAGTTATTGTTGTTAATCTGAAGAACCAGTATTATCCGAGAATTGTAAATGCTGTGGCTGAGAGAGTGCTAGAGGATGACTATATCCTTAACATTACTGTTCATCGTGATGATAAGGCAATGGAGAGCAAGCTTATAAGCGTTCTGACAGGACATCGCGTGGATGGCCTTATTATCAGTCCCATAAACAAAGGTGCCGCGTTCTACAAGATGATGGAAAATGTGGATATTCCGTACTGCGTTCTTGGAATTGATGAGTTCAAGGATTGTCCTTGTGTTGGTGTCGATGAAGTTGCGGCAGGAGTAGATGCGGCCAAGTATATTCTGAAAAAGGGATTTACAAACATAGCGTTTGTTGCACCGCCGTTATACGACTCTGATGGTATTTTGAACATTGGACATCACAAGAGACTTACAGGATTTAAGTCTGTCATGGATTCACAGGATCTTGGATATGAGCTGATCACTGAGCAGAAGGATGAAGAGTATCTTGAGAAGGTACTTAAATTTGTTAAGAGTTCAAAAAAGGAAAAGCCTGCACTTTTATGCTCCGGTGCTGTTTTTGCCATGGAAATCATGGGATATCTAAGACAGCATGGGTTAAATGCACCTAAAGAGTATGGCATTATGACCTTTGATAAACTCCGTGAAAACGATAATCTTTGGCCAAGACTCACATGTATTGATAACCATACATCAACCATGGGACGAGCAGCAGGAGAGCTCATCGTCAAGATGATTAAGGGAGAAGAGACAGAGAAAAGAGTAGTTATTCCTTATGACATCGTTGAAGGAGACACATTATGAAATATTTTAGATTAATCCAAAAAAGAGTGTTGACATTAAAATAAGGGCTAGCTATAATTATTTTATCAAAAGCGTACACGTGAACACACAAAAACAATAAAACAAAAGTATGCACACAAAAGAAACAGAAAGTCTGACTACTTTTAGCAGACTTTTATATTTCGAAAAGTGCGTACACGTGAACATCATAGCGGAAGCTAAAATTGGGAATAGTGTTCCAAATGCATGATGTACACGGAAAAGGGAATACGTGACACGTGAGTACACATCGGCTTCTATTTATGGGTATTTCGAAAGGAGAGGGTTTTATGAAAAAGAAGTTGGTATTATTTCTTACAATGACAATGGTGACAGCATCACTGTCAGCATGCGGGGGAAAGGCAGAGCAGACTAATGCAGATGCTCCTGCTGCAGAGAAAACAGAAGTAAAGGCTGATGAGACAGCATCTGAGGATAAGGGCGCGGATACAACAGCTGAAGTTACTGCAGAACCCATAACTGTTGATTTCTGGAATTCATGGACAGGTTCAGACGGAGATGTTCTTGTAGAGAAGGTAAATGAATTCAACAGCACTAATCCTTGGGGAATTACAATCAACATGGATATCACTCCAGAGTTCTCTGAGAGACTTGCAACAACACTTCCTACAGGCGACTGTGCTCCGCTTATCCTTTCAGGAACAGGTGACAGATTCCGTTATGGCGATTACCTTCTTCCTATTGATGATATATGGGAGAATACGTCACTTGCAGAAGCAGACTTCAACGAAAATGCAATGGACTGTTGCAAGATGGATGGAAGCCTTTATGCAGTTCCTTTCCAGAATTCACTTTATTACATGTACTGGAATAAGGACCTTTTCGAGAAGGCTGGACTTGATCCTGAAGCACCTCCGAAGAACTTCGATGAGTGGGCTGAATATGCATCAAAGATCACAGACCCCGATGCTAACGTTTATGGCTCTGGTATGTTCATGTCATATGGATGCCACCAGTTCTGCCTCATGGGCGTTGAAGGCGGCTGGGCTATAACTAAGGCTGACGGTGGAAAGTGGAACGTTAACTTCAAGGATAACGAAAACTATAAGAAGTACCTTGAGTGGATGAAGGAAGTATACACAAAGGGTGACAACCCGATGGAGAACGAGATTGACTCCATGTTCAAAGCAGGACAGATTGGTATCATGGTAAATGGTCCCTGGCTTGCAGCAGGTGCTGATGAAGCAGGTATTAACTATGGTATGTGCAAGGTATTCGGCACAGAGCCTAGAGGAGACGTTGCTGGATTCTTTATCACAAACAGTGCAACTGACGAAGAGAAGCTTGCTTGCGAGAGATTCATCCAGTGGTGGTACACAGGAAATGAAGGCACAGCAATTGAGGATACAGGCGTAGGCGTTTGGTCACTTAAGATTGGATTCCCTACTGCATACAATCCGCTTGCTGAATCAGATGCTTATAAGAGCAACGAGAGACTTAGTGCACTCGCTCTTGATAGCACAAGTAAGGATTCTATCTGGATTATCACAGATCCTGATTTTAAGGGATGGGCAGAGATGATTGGAACAATTGGTACATTGGCTGAATCCGTAATCTATGACACTCCTATTGATGAAGCACTTGAGGCTGCACAGGCTGAGGCTGAGGAACTTGTAAAGACATACGAGGGTGAAGATGCACTCGCCCAGTAATCTGATTTATATGTAGTAAAAAAGTGGAGAACCGAATAGAAAGTTCTTTCGGTTCTCCTATTTTGTAAAAAGGGTAGCTTATTATATCCCATGAGGAGGTAAAAATGGGGAAGCGTATTCAGGGGATACGATCATACTGGAATAAGCCGTATCATGCAGCATATCTGTTTATTTTGCCGGCTGCAATCCTTCTTCTGGTCTTTAATGTCATCCCACTATTTGCATCATTTTACATAAGTACACTGGACATTGGTATTGCAATAGACAAAGCTACCTTTGTTGGACTTGATAATTATATTGAAGCTCTGCATGACAGCAGATTCCTGAACAGTATCAAAGTGACCATTTTCTTTACGGCAGTGGAAGTGCCAATTCAGATGGTAATGGGACTTGTCATGTCAGCGCTACTTACAAAAAATACCTTTACGAACAAGCTTTTTAGAAGTATATACTTTCTTCCAATCATTTGTAGTGCTACTGCAATTGGTATCATGTTCCAGATCATTCTCCATTCAAATGTAGGTATAGTGACTTACTGGGTAAGAATGCTGGGCTTTGGAAAAATCAATTTCCTCTATACGCCTGGGCTTACCATGGGAGTTGTAATTGCTGTTTCCTTGTGGAGAACCTTCGGAATATCTACGATAATCCTGATTTCTGCAATGCAGAATGTTCCGTCTGATTATTATGAAGCAGCATATATAGATGGTGCAGGGAAAGTGCGTCAGTTTTTCTCAATCACACTGCCTTGCATAATGCCAGCATTTTGGTTCCTTCTTATGACAAGAGTAATAGGATCCCTTCAGGTATTCGATCTTATTTATACTTTGACAGACGGTGGCCCGAATTTCACAACTGAGACACTTGTGGCTTATGTATATACTAAGGCTTTTGACAGAGGAAGTCGTATGGGATATGCAACTGCCATGTCTGAATTCCTGTTTGTATTTATCATGATCATCACACTTATTCAGTATTATGTGATGTCCAAAACTGAAGACTAGGGGGAAGATAACATGAAAGCAAAACTTATGAAGATTCCCGTTTATATACTGTTTATCACGCTGGCGCTTATTATGCTCATTCCGGTAGTATGGCTGTTGTTTGGAGCATTTAAGCCGGATACGGAGATAATATCATACCCGCCGACTTTCTTTCCGCATGCATTTACTTTAAAGAATTTCACAAAATGTATGCAGAGAATTGATATCTTAAGATATATGGTGAATTCTATTGTGTTCTCCATTGGTACGACTATTCCGGCTATACTTGTAAATTCATTAGCTGGTTATGCTTTTGCAAGATATGAATTTAAGGGAAAAGATATCATATTTGTCATTTTTCTTGCGACAATGATGATTCCATTCCAGGTAATCATGATTCCGGAGTTCCTGGAAATTCACATGTTTGGAATGTATGACAACTATTGGGGGCTTATTGTTCCTAAAATTGCATCCGCATACTGGATATTTATGATGCGCTCGGCTTTTGCAGGACTACCAAAAGAGCTAGAAGAGGCAGCCAGGATTGATGGGCTAAACGAGTTTGGTATTTATTCTAGAATCATGATTCCGCTTATAAAGCCTGCGATTGTGACCATGATAATACTTAGCGTAAATGGTAACTGGAATGACCTGTTATGGCCACTCATTATGACCAGTTCATCAAAGATGAGAACGCTGGCAAATGGTCTTGCGATGTTCGTAGGAGTAAGAACAATCGAGTATGGCGCAGCATTTGCAGGTGCAAGTATATCACTTATACCTATGCTGATACTTTATGTTTTTGGACAAAGATATTTCGTTGAGGGACAAGCTACCAGCGGCCTTAAGGGTTGATGGAGCAAAATTATAAGGAGTCTTTTTAGAGATGAAAAAAGCTAAAATTATTTACGACAGAGATTTTGCCATAGGAAATGTGGACAGAAGACTATTTGGATCATTTGTTGAGCATCTTGGACGCTGCATGTATGGCGGGATTTATCAGCCGAATCATGAGAGTGCAGACGAGCGTGGCTTTAGAGAAGATGTTAAAAAGCTTGTAAAGGAAGTTGGAATAACAGGCGTACGCTATCCCGGTGGAAACTTTGTCTCAGGCTATGACTGGAAGGATGGCATAGGGCCAAAGGAGAATAGGCCACACAAAAAGGATATGGCGTGGAATACCATAGAGACCAATGAAGTGGGAACCGATGAATTCCTTGGTGTTATGGAGGAAATGGGAATTGAAACACACATGACAGTTAACTTGGGGACTGGTACGCCTAAAGAGGCCGGGGAGCTTGTAGATTACTGCAATACTAAGGAAGGTACCTTCTGGAGTGATAAAAGAAGAGAAAATGGTCACACAGAGCCCTACAAGATAAAGCATTGGTATATGGGAAATGAAATGGATGGATTCTGGCAGATTGGAATGAAGAAGCCGGAAGAATATGCCAGAGTTTGCCGCGAGACTGCAAAGATAGTGAAATGGATGGATCCCACAACAGAGACTATTGCTTGTGGAAGCTGTACAAATGAGCTTGGACATGACACTTATGGAATTTGGGATCAGGCTGTTCTTGAGGAATGCTATGACGTAATAGATTATCTGTCTCTTCATAGATATTACAATTACTATCCTGAAAAGCATCTGGCTTATCCAAATGAGCAGAACGAAAGTGATATTCCGTATATGTTCAGGGATTTGCAGAATTATCTCGACACAGTTATTGGTGTCTGCGATTTCGTTAAGGGGAAAAAGAGGACTGATAAACAGATAAACATTTCATTTGATGAATGGGGCGTGATAACTGATACAGGAGCTGTTCCAGGAGGTGTAGCTCAGGAATACAAGTTTGCAAGTTTTAAGGAAATGGATGCCATGATCTATGGCGGAATTCTGTGTACCTTCCTGAACAATGCAGACAGGGTAAAGATAGCCTGCCAGTCACTTCTTGTAAATGAAGGTGGAATGATTTCAACTGATCCTGAGGGCCACGCTATAAGACAGGCTACATTCTATCCGTTCAAAGATGCAGCTATGTATGCAAGAGGAAAAGCACTTCGTCCATGTGCCGAGATGCCTAAGGTTGATACTGATCATCATGGTCTTCAGGATAGCATTGTAATGTCATGTACATATGATGAAGAAAATGGTGAAGTTGCAGTTTTCATTACCAACTGCGATATGAAGGAAGATACATCTGTTGAACTTGAACTTCGTTCATTTGGAGAACTTAAGGCCATTGGAAGAAAAGAACTCTACCACGAGGATCCTTATGCAACAAACACATTTGACGATGAATTCAAGGTGGTGCCGTATGATCTGCCGTTGTCAGATCCTGAAAAAGGGAAGATCAGCATAGAAGTAAAGGCACATTCATGGAATCTCTTGAGATTTAGGACGGTTTAAGTTGTTATTTGGGGGACTAGGTAATGAAGATGGAAACCCGGCAATGGTTTATCATGCAAGGACGGAATCTGAAGTAGAGGGAGATCCGCTGTATAATCCCAACCGTCATGCTATGCTTATGCAGATAAGATATGATATGAACAAGAGACCAATCTTTGCAATATAACCACATATAGAACAATCAGCATTTTATGGGCAGCATACATTCATTTATGATGAGTATGCTGCTCATTTTTTTGTATAATTATGATATAGACTGACATAAAGAATAGGGGAGAAAAAGTATGGATAATTGGGGAGATAATCTTGATTATGAGGCTATGGCGATCAAAGACCATGAAGGCCGATTTACTGTAAATTTTAAGAAGATATATATGGATGTGGATGAGATTTCACAGAGAACCCTTGAGGTAACGGACAAGCATCCAAAGGATTCCCTATTAAAGCTTTGGGCAGGAGCAATGACAGGGATATTTGTGTTTTTTGTTCTTTCTTATCAGGTACTTTTTCTGGTAACAATTCCATTTCTGGCATTTTATCTTATTGCACTTTTCAGGATAGCAGGATGTTGGAAAAGCTTTAAATACAGTGCTGCAAAGTTTTGGGGGATGACAATAATTTTGCTGATCGCATTGTTTGCTGTATCGAGATTAGTCCAGTATTTAATGGAAAAGTTTCTTTGATGAATTATGATGTATCAGCGAGAGAACTCCTTCCGACATAGTCGGTGGGGGATGAATCGCTGACCCTCAGCGCTTTGCTTTGCTGTATCGTCCTGTTCTTT